>CAVKMX010000016.1:0-26291 GCA_963657295.1 Clostridium sp. CAG:302 | reverse complement strand
GCAGGGCGGCATCATCGGACGCATGGGCGGCGTGTTCAGCATCATTGAGGACAATCACATCCATCACATCAACAATATGATGGAGCTGGGCGGGGCGGAGATCGCCGGCATCAAGATGCACGCGGCCATTGACGTCATCATGCGCCGCAATCACATTCACAACTGCACCATGGGCATCTGGACCGACTGGGAGGCCCAGGGGACCCGCATTACGCAGAATCTGCTGCACGACAACCAGAGGCCTGCCTTTGCCAGACAGCTTAAGGGCGGAATGTGCAGCCAGGACCTTTTCGTCGAGGTGGGACACGGCCCGACCCTGATCGACAACAATATCCTGCTCTCCGAGGTGACACTCCGGTTCGCAACCCAGGGCGTTGCCATGGTGCACAATCTGATCTGCGGTGCACTGACCATCGTGGGCGGAGGCACGGGGCCCCGTTATACGCCCTATCACATGCCGCACCGGACGGAGGTCATGGGCTTTATGACCATCCTGCACGGAGATGATCGCTTTTACAACAATATCTTTGTGCAGAAATATCCGGCGGATCCGCGCCCGGAGGCAAGGTGCAGCAACGGAGAGGTGGACGAAGAGAACCGTGAGGTCGGAACGCACCCCTTCGACGGATACCCCACCTATGAGGAGTGGATTGCTCAGTTCGACATGGATGAGGAGATTCCGGACATGGGCAAGCTCGAGCCGGCGCACTTCGGACATCTTCCGGTCTGGGCCAAGGGCAACGTCTATTTCAACGGGGCAAAGGCCTGGGAAAAGGAGACGGATCATCTGGTGGACGAGGAGCATCCGGTCAGGGTGGATCTGGCCGAGGCGAACGGGAAATGGAAGCTGGAGACGAACGTCTATGAATTCCTGAAGGATTACCGCTGCGGCATGGTGAACACGGCGATTCTGGGGAACGCCTTTGAACCCAACGAGCCCTTTGAGAATCCGGATGCCACCCCCATCACCTTCGATGCGGATTACCTGGGAGGGCACCGCGGACTGGAGGTGTTGCCGGGGCCGTTTGCGTGCGCCGAGGAGGCCGGACAGGCGCTGTGGCAGTGAGCGGGGCCTCGCGCGCCTGTACGCGGAGGAAGCCGGGCGTCGCTGCATTTTGCGGCGACTGCATGCCCGTACGTCGTGAAAACCGATGTGCGGGCATGCAGAAGGAGGCAATCGCTCCGGAAGGCCCTGCTCCGGCCTGTGTACTAGGTGGTTTGCCGCTCCCTTGAGCGGGCTTCGTTCGGCGTCATGCCGTAGGCCTTCCGGAACTGCTTGTAGAAGAAATTCTGATTCTCATAACCCACGGAGGCGGCGATCTCGGCAATCGGAGAATCCGTTGTGATCAGCCGGTGCATGACGATGCGCATGCGCTGTTTCGTCTGCAGCTCCTTGAAGGTGGAGCCGGAGTATTTGCGGATCATGCGGCTGAGGGAGGACTGGGTATAGCCGACCTGCTCCGAAAGCTCGCGGAGTGTCCCGGTGTCGTAGTGCTCCAGAAGATAGCGGCGCACAACGACCATGAGGACGTTGTTCTGCGCATCGGTGTGGTCCAGCAGGATGCTCTCGGCGTTGCTGAGAATGTGCAGGAACAGAAGAGCAAAGGTGTTCTCGGACAGCCGGTGCCAGTTCTGCGGGCGATGCATCAGAAGATAGATGGTATTGTGAATCAGATTCTGCACGCAGGGATTGTCGGAAACCGTGAAATACAGATACTGTCCGATGCACCCGTCATTTTCGAGCGCACCGCAGACAAAGTCCGCCAGAATGTTGTTCCGGCTGATCATGGACAGCGTGTTCTGCAGGAAAGCGGGGCGGATGATGATGTTGATCCCCAGATCCTCCTTGCCGCAGGCGCGGGTGGCATGCGCAATGTGCTGGTTCATGAACAGCAGCTCGCCGGCCCTGATGGTGATGGCGGTGCCGTTGATCTCGTGGACCACAGAGCCGGAAAAGCAATAGAAAATCTCCACATAGTCATGCCGGTGGGCGGGGAAATCCGCAAAGCGCGTGTGTCTGCGGATGGTGATGTCATCGCCGGAGCCCTCCAGAAACTTGTTGCTCTCGATGACGAAATCCTGCCGCGCGCTGCAGAAGCTGCTGTAAAGGTCCCTTTGGATGGGGGTCCCGTTCTTCAGAATCTGCTGCTCCTCGGCGGTGATGTAGTTGGGATCGGTAAAAGAGTTGTCGTACATACTGTCTATCTTACAGGAAAGAGCCGGACCTGGCACAAAAAAAGTGAGGAGCGGTGCACCGGGAGAGGGACAGGAGCCGGAGAGAGGGACCGCACGGCAGGAATGCCGTGCGGTCCCTCTGTTTTATGATAGAATGGAGCGGGCAAGGATATGTGCGGGACCGATACACAGGAAGAGAAATGAGAAAAGAACGAATCTATGTCTGCCACACCTTCTATCATGTATATGTGGCCTGTCTGAAGGAGCTGAATCTTGCGAAGGAGCGGCAGAATGCGGCGACCCTGGTGCTCTCCCGCATGTCCAATGATTTCGGGGATCTGGATATCCGGGCCGGGGCCAGCGGTATCTTTGAGGAGGTCGTCTGGTTCGATGAGAAGCCTTACACCTTTTTCGAGGAGCTCCTTCCTCTGAAAAGGGACACGGGGTCGCTCCCCGGGAACCTGCGGAACCGCATACGCTTCTGCAGGCGGCTGGGGGAGCTGGAGGAGCCGTATGTCCCGGTGGATTTCCGGGAATACAGAGATATCTATGTGTTCTGCGACTCGGATCCGATCGGCTACTATCTGAGCTATCGGAGAATCCGTTATCATGCCGTGGAGGACGGTCTGGACTGCATCCGTTATTACGATACGGCGAGGTATGACAACCGGGAGCATTTCGGCCTCAAGGCCTTTCTGGCGAGGCTGGGACTGATTTTCATTCAGAACGGCTACGGAAGATACTGCGTGGACATGGAGGTCAATGACATCTCGGCCCTGGATCATCCTGCACCGAAAATGAAGGAAGTACCCCGGGAGTCCCTGGTGAACGGACTCGACCGGGAGAAGAGAGAGGCGCTGATCCGTCTGTTCATTGCCAACCGGTGCGAACTGGAGGAGACCCTGTGCAGAGCCAGGGACGAGGAGCGGCCGGTCAGCCTCATTCTGACAGAGCCCCTCTGCAGGGATCTCGGGATGCGTGAAAAGCTCTTCCGGGATATGATCGATCAATATGCGGGCGACGGGGCTGTCCTCATCAAGCCGCATCCGAGGGATGTGCTGGATTATACGAGGCTCTTTCCGGAGTACGTTGTGCTGGACGGAAAATTCCCGATGGAGATCCTGAACTTTGTCTGCGCCAATCTGCAGATGGAATTCCGCAGAGTGGTGACGGTATACACGGTGCCGTCGTCCATTCACTGCGCGAGGGAGAAACTGTATCTGGGAGATGAGTTCATGGACCGGTATGAGGATCCTGCCATTCATCGGGACGCGGGGAGCCACAGCGAGCAGAAGCTCACCGTCTGACATCAAAAGGAAACTGTATGCTGAAATCGTTCAAGAAAATCAACCAACTGCTGGATCGCCGCCAGAAGAGCGTGATGGTCCTGCTGGTCTTCGTCATGCTCTTCGGTGCTGTCCTTGAGGCCCTGGGCATCACACTGGTCATCCCCATCATGCAGGCCATCGTGAATCCGTCCGCGATCGTGGAGAACCAATACCACATGGGGGACATCTACCGCCTCTGCGGCGCACAGTCCATACGGCAGTTCGCCGTGATGATGATGATGGCCATCGTGTTCGTGTACGGCTTCAAGAACATCTACCTGTATCTCGAGCAGAAGATTCTGCTGCGGTTCATTTACCGGAACCAGTTCGCCACCAGCAACCGCATGATGATCAATTTCATGAAACGGCCGTATGAGTATTATCTCAACGCCAACACCGCCGTCATTCAGCGGAACATCACTTCCGACATCAACAATGTATATGCGCTGATCCTGAATCTGCTGCAGATGACCTCGGAGGTGATTGTCTTCCTCATTCTGGTGGCCGTCCTGCTCATCGTCGATGCGGTCATGACGCTCATCATTGCGGCGCTCCTCGTGGTGGTGCTCCTTATCATCAAAAGGTATCTGAAGCCGGTCATGATGAAGGCAGGTAAGGAGAACCAGGATTATTACTCGGCTCTGTACCAGTGGATTTCGGAATCGGTCGATGCCGTGAAGGAGATCAAGATTGCAAGCCGTGAGAACTACTTCATCAACGAATATGCGGCCTGCGGCAACGGGTACGTCAATGCGGTGCAGAAATATACGCTGTTCAGCGCTACGCCGCGTCTCCTGATCGAATGGATCTTCATCGCAGGCGTCGCCCTTTATCTGGTGCTGGTGCTGATGAGCGGAACGGAGGATCTCACCGGCCTCATGCCGCAGTTCACGGCCTTTGCCATGGCGGCGGCAAGGCTCCTGCCGTCCGCGAACCGCATGAACACCTATATGAACAACATCTCCTACTTTCAGCCCTTTCTGGACAATGTCAGCGAGAACCTGCAGGAGGAGATCCACGACCGGAACATTTCCTACCGCGTAGAGGATTATGATCCCAGCGAAACGGCACAGAAGCTCCCGGTGCGCAGCTCCATAGAGCTGCAGGACATTGTCTACCATTATCCGAATTCCGATGTCCGCATCTTTGATCACGCCGGCGTGGTCTTCCAGGTCGGAAAATCCATCGGCATTGTCGGCGCCTCGGGCGGCGGCAAGACGACGCTGATCGACATCATGCTGGGCCTTCTGAAGCCGGAGAGCGGACAGGTGCTGGCGGACGGCGTGGATGTGCAGAGCAATTACCGGGGGTGGCTGCGCAACATCGGCTATATCCCTCAGCAGATTTACATGCTGGATACGACGATCCGCAGGAACGTCGCCTTCGGCGTGCCGGATAAGGACATCGAGGATGAAAAGGTCTGGGCGGCCCTGCGGGAGGCCCAGCTGGATGAGCATGTCCGCTCCCTTCCGGAGGGACTGGACACCGAGATCGGCCAGCACGGCATCCGCTTCTCCGGCGGACAGAGGCAGAGAATCGGCATTGCACGGGCCTTGTTCGAGGATCCGGAGGTTCTGGTGCTGGATGAGGCGACCTCTGCACTCGACAACGAGACGGAGGCGGCGATCATGGACAGCATCAACCGTCTTCACGGGCGCAAGACACTGATCATCATTGCGCACCGGCTGGAGACCATTGAGAAGTGCGACATGGTGTACCGGGTGGAGCACCACGGCATTGTGAGGGAGCGGTAGCCCGCTGCATCGGCGCGCGGAGAACAGCAGAGGAGTGAACGAGTGAACCAGCAGGAGAAACCATTACATCGGATCTTTATCGATCTGGAAATGCACCCGGTGGCACAGAATTTCCCGGAGAAGAAAGAAATCTTTCGCTTTGAGACGATGGAGATCGGAGCTGTCATGCTCGATGAAGGGCACGAGGAGATATCCTCCTTCTGCGAGTATGTGAAGCCGATGTTCAGTGACGCTGTGCTGCCAAGGTATGCAGAGCTGACCGGCATTACAACGCAGATGCTGGAGGGCGCGGCGCATTTTCCGGAGGTGCTGGAGCGCTTTGTGCAGTGGTGCGGAACGGATTATATCATTTATTCCTGGAGCAAAACCGATCTGGCGCAGGTGAAGGGCGAGTGCAGGCAGAAGGAGATCACGGTTTCGCAGGAGCTGAATTACATGTTCCGCGGCTGGAGAGATTTTCAGAAGGAATTCAGCCGCCTGGTGGGCTTTCACAGAGCCATCAATCTGCAGGATGCCGTGAACCTCGGTGGGCTGGACTTCGACGGACGGGCACATGACGGTCTGGTGGATGCGAGGAATACCGCCAATCTGTTCCGGCAGACCAGGGATGAGAGGATGTTCAGCAAGCTGCGGAATCTGCTGGTGGAGAAGGAGACTCCGCTGACCTTCACCATGGGGGATGTATTCAATTTCAGCCTCCCGGAGTGAGCATGCGCTTCGCCTTCCGCACGGCCTTCCGGCAGAAGCGGCCGGCGGTGAGATCCAGGCGGCAGAGGAGCTTTCTCGGACCTGTAATAGGCGGGAGAATGAGATGCGCAAAGGCATCCCGGTGCTCCAGCAGATAGGCCGGGAAGGTATCGTCGAGGGGAACCTGCTCGAAATGTGCACTGCGACCGAAGATGTCCCTGCCGAGGATCAGCTTGTCCATGGTTTCGGCGATGATCTCGGCGTCATTGTATTCCTGATGGGCAGCCGCGCGGATCTTCGTCCCGATGCGGTTCATCACATTGGTCTCACGGAAGCCCCCCATGTAGCCGAAATGCCATCCGCCGTCCGGAACGCGCACGGAGCGCGGATCCGTCACGGGCACCAGATCGCGCAGCCGGACAATGCCCTCTGCCGGAATGCTGCGGATGCTGCAGACCTTGGTGCCGAGCCATCTGCGCTGTCCGTCCGGGACATCCGGGAATTCTCCGGTGATGGAGTGAAGGCGGACGGGCCGCTCCTCCATGTTGAGAAAGACATAGAAATTCCGCTGTGCCAGATGGTATACCTTTTCCGGGTCAAAGTCCTTCAGAATCCGACGCAGAGCGGCCGGATCGGGAATTTCATCCAGATCCCCGAACAGAATCACGTCATTTTCCGTCACATCCCTCAGCCGGTCCATCAGATGGTTCTTCTGAAAATAATCTCTCCGGTGCGGGAGCTCCTGCCCGGGAATGAGAGGAGCATACACCTCGGCCGCCGGATTGACGGTCCTTCCGTCCGGAAGGAGCACATCGTCCGAGACGACAACGTAATCGATCTTCGCAAGGAACGGCGCGAACAGTTCCCGGTTCTGCTCAAAGATCAGCTCCTTGGGCTCACCGGAAAAGGTCCGCGTGGATTCCTCGATGACGAAACGGTCCACCAGAGGATTCAGCACCTCCAGACGGAGCCTTAGAATGTCCAGCTCATTGAAAAACGGAATACAGTCGATGACCATCTGCGATTTCCTTTCTGATTCTATCTCCTGGTTTAAGACGCCCGCGCGGGCAGACAAGGCAGCTTCAGCGCCTGCCGCAGCGCTTTTCGTACTGCTCCGGGGTGTGCCGGCGCTGCCAGGAGGCGGCGCGCCGCCAGAGAAGGAGCGGACGCAGCCCCCTTTTGATGCGCTCCTTCGGCGATACAAAGCGCGGGTAGGAGGCGTTCTCGCCTCTCCATTTGTGGAAGACAAAGGGCTCGATGCCCTGATTCTCCGGCAGCGGATGCTCCCGCCCGAAGTGAACGGCCAGCGAAAGCGGGGCAAAGCGCAGCCCGTCGGCCTCCATCTGATTCCGGGAATGGCAGCAGAGGAAAATGTCCTCGTTGTAGAAGCCGTCATCCACCGGGACCCAGGGGAGCTGATGCTCGGAGGGGTAGGAAAGGAGTCTCCTTGAGCGCAGGGAAACGCTGTTGCCTACGCGGCAGATCCTGCCCTGGGAATCCCGATAGGCATAATCATTTTCCGGGAGCGGCCAGGGAGAACCGATGTAGTCATACTCCAGAAAGGCATCCTGCCATTTCTCCGGATGGATGACGAAGCCGTCCGCATGCACCAGCAGGATGTATTCCGTCCGGATGTAGGGCGCCAGCTCATAGACCATGAAATGGTTGAAGCCGTCAATATCCGTGATCTTTCCGCAATGCGCATAGCGAATGCTCCCGGGGAGCATCGCGGGACGCCGGTGGGTGATGAGCAGAGCGTCGCCGTAATCGATGCCGCGCATGGAATATTCCATCGCCCGGATGGTTTCATACAGATGCACGCTGCTCACGGCAACCAGGGTTACCTGCGGCAGCTGCAGCTTGCCGTCCTTGTAGTTCATAGACTCTTCCTGTCATGTCTGCCGGCACTGCAGGCGCAGGCCGGACTGCGAATCTTAGGTTTGATGCTCAAAAGATCGGATCAGGACGTCCAGGTTCGGATGATCCCGGTGCGCCGCAGGAGCGAGCGCCGGATCTTGCGCAGATAGAAGCGCCCGTAGAGGAGCTTTCTGCGGATCACCTGTCCGAAGAGCCGCACGCGGCCGGGACGTTCGTTCCGCCTTCGGTAAAGGCGGGAGGTTTTCTTGTACTCCGCCAGCTCCTGCCGGCATTCCTCGGGCTCCCAGATGCGCCCCTTCCGGTCCTGGTAGTGCAGAAAGCTGTAGATGTTCTGCTCCGAGGACCAGAAGCCGTCGCTGATGTTGTGCCTTGCCCAGTATTTGGGCGCAATGGCGTACCGGAGCGTCGTGCTGGTGATGACCGGCATCAGCGAGAAGGAGGAATTGGAGAGAATGAGATAGCGCGCATTCTTGACCGTGACATAATCCTTGCCGACGTCAAAATGATGACATTCGTACTCCGGCAGCACCTTGCGTGCGGCCTCCTCATCCTCCGTGACGATCAGGAAGCGCATATCCGGACGGATGGCCTTCATGTTGGCAATGGCATGGAGCCAGTAGCTCCGGTCCAGATACAGCTCGGGATGATTGGTATATTCGCCGCCCCGCATATTGATGATACACAGATCATCTGCCGTATATTCCGAGGATTCGTATTCCGGCTTCACCTTCAGCCACTCCCGGATTTCCGGAATATGATGGCCAAAATAGCGCTCGTCCTGGAGATTCCCGTAGAGCAGCGTGTGATCCTTAATGTCATAGACCCGCTCATCCGCACCGCTGATGTAGCAGCCGTTCTGCATGTCATGACGGGAATTCCCCATGTACAGCCGGTCATCCTGCTCGTCAAAGCGCGTGTAATCCGCCATGTCCTCCCGCGGAATCTCAGTGCCGAGGTCCAGATCCATGAAATACATTCCCCTGTTGGACTGGGCAACATTCCCCACCTGCTGCGGGTTCACGGTGCCGAATCCGTAGCCGAGGTCCATGGCGATGCATTTCGCTGATATGTAGAAGAACAGCTGATTCCCGAGCCCGAAGCCCGGGATGAATTCTACGCCGATCATTTTGCAGCCTCCGCAGCAGGAAGGACGGCGGGAGTGATGGTCTCATCGGCGACGCGGTAAATCCGGTCGCATTTCTCAATGGTGTTGAGACGGTGTGCGATGATCACCATGGTTTTCCTGCCGTGGAAGGAGTTGATGGCCTCCATGAGAGCGGCCTCTGTATCATTGTCCAGGGCCGAGGTCGCCTCGTCGAAGACCAGAATCTCCGGGTTGTGATACAGCGCTCTGGCGATGCCGATGCGCTGCCGCTGGCCTCCGGAGAGCCGGACGCCCCGGTCGCCGATCCTGGTGTCGAGTCCCTCGGGGAGGCTGCGGACGAAGCCATCGAGCTGCGCCTCCCGCAGAACCTCCCAGATCCGTTCGTCGCTGATCCTGTCCGCATCGATGCCGAACGCGATGTTCTCGCGGATGGATTCATCGATGAGGTAGATGCTCTGCGGGATGTAGCCGATCTGGGCGAGCCAGGAGTCATAATTGGAGAAGATATCCGCACCGTCGCACAGGATCTGTCCGCTCTGCGCGTGGAGCAGCCCCAGAAGGACATCCACAACCGTGGATTTGCCCGCGCCGGAGGGTCCCATGATGCCGACGGATTCGCCCTTTCGGATCACCATGTTGGCGTGACGGAAGATATCGACATCGCTGTCCGGATAGCGGAAGGAGATGTCCCGAAGCTCGATCCGATCCGTCAGATGCAGAGGAGGACCCGCGATCTGCGAGCGCTGCGCACGCATCTCCCCCTCCATCTTGTTGGATTCGGTCAGGTTGTCGTACAGATAGTTGAGGCTGGGCTCCTCGTAGGCGATCTGCGCCATGTAGGTGTTGATGCGGTTGGCACTGGGCAGAATCCGGACGGCGGCAACGGCAAAGGCCGTCAGCTGATTCAGGAGCCTTGTGACATCTCCGCCGAGCAGCATGTAGAGTGTGATAAAGCCCATGACGCTGACCATGAAGACGGTCTCGATCATGAGCCGCGGAAGATTGTTGAACACTGCGTAATCCGTGGCTACATCGGCACCGATTCTGCCGCTCTCGTAATAATTGCGGATGAAGAAATCCTGCCGGTTCAGCACCTTCACGTCCTTGAGGCCGTAGATGGCCTGCAGACGCCATTTGGCGATGCGGGACTGGATGCTCTGGTTGCGGGAGCCGATGGAGGTGAGCCTCGGCTTGATGCACTTGACGCTGATCAGGGTCAGAAGGAGCAGAATGACGATGATGAACAGGGTCATCTGCCAGTTCACGAACAGGAGGAAAACACCGAGGAAGAGGGATACCACGACCTCCGTGGCCATCTGGAGCAGGCACAGGATCAGGGAAAAGGTCTGCGGAATGTCACTGTCGGTGATGCGGAAAACCGTGGGGATGTCCGCACCGAGGTAATCCTCATAGGGGCGATTCAGAAAATCCCGCATCACCCGGCTGATCATGTCATTGCGCGCGTTGGTGATGAAGCGGTTCTGCTCCCTGGTGACGAACAGAAGAAAGGTGTTCTTTATCACGTAGACGAGCATGAGGACGATGAGCATGGCGATGGTGAGCCGGAAGGTGGTGTCAAGACCGGCGCGCTCGGTGAACTCCCGCAGAAACGGAATCCGGTCCAGAGACTCCTCAAGCGTGTCAGGGGAGGTGATGGCGGTGACAATGGGAACGATCATGGAGACGCCGACGGTCTCCAGAATGCCGCTGATGAGGATCATGACGGCGATGCCGAGGCACTGCCGCTTCTGACGGCCGTTCAGGACGAAGGACAGTTTATGCAGAATGGAAAGCTGCGCGGTTTCCGTGCTGGCCGTTTGCCGGTGAAAAGAACTCATGTGGAATCTCTCCTGTTGGTCATGAACAATGAAGGGCGGCAGCCGCCGCGCGGAGGAAAAGCCTGCCGCTCGCACAAGGGCCGGGCCGCTGCGCAGACGCGGTATCAGTATAGCATATGTTCACAGCCGGTTCACATTTTGCATAGTTGAAGTGATAGAATGATAGTCTGCGCGGTTTTGTTTATCGGGTGCAGAGCGCAGTCTCTGCACGGAATGGTGATATATGGAGAACAGGAACAGAATGCGGACACAGGGGAGCCCCTCGAATGCGTCCGGGAGCAGGGAGAGCAGCCGGGGGAATCAGCCGGGAGAGGACAGAAGGAGAAGCGGGACCGCCGGTCAGGGGCGCCCGGCGCCGGATGAGGCGGAGAGAAGGAGACGCAGGAAGCGGGCGATGCGCGCCAGAAGGGAGCGGGAGCTGCGGCGGCAGAAGAGAATCCTGCTGGCCGTCTGCGGGATCGGCGCTGCGGCAGCTGTCTTTGGAGCGGTCCAGGGCGTATCGCTTCTCGTAAGAGACCGGTCGGCAGCGGATTCGGCCGTGAGTACGGCGGAGGTGCCGGAGGACACGGGTGCGGCAGACACGGCGCAGGAGGAGAGCACCGCTTCCGGAGAGGCGGCGCAGACGGATCCGAACGCTCCCTATGCCTTTGTTGAAACGGACAGCACCGTTCAGCTGGGAGAGAGTCTGACCGACATTTCCATCTACGATGCGCAGCGCGGAATCACGACGGACGGCGCCGGGGAGGCGGCTGGAGAGACAGAGACGGCGGATGCGTCATCGGAAGAGAGCACGGCGGAGGACGGGGCGTCAGAGGAAGGAGCGCTGTCGGAGGAAGCGTCATCGGAGAATGCGGACAGCTCCTCGGCGGAGGATGCGGCGAAGGCAGCCAATTATGTGGACAGTCAGTATGTCATTCTGGTGAATGCGACGACGGGCGAGATTCTGGCGGAGCGCAGGGCCTTTGAGCGCATGGTGCCGGCTTCAATGACAAAGGTCATGACCCTTCTGGTCGCCGTGGAGGCCATGGAGGATCCGGAGCAGAGCCTGAAGGATACGGTGACCATCACGCAGGAGATCTGTGACGAGGCATACCTGTCGGGCTCGAGCTTCGTGGGGTACGGCGTCGGAGATACGGCAACGGTAGAGGACCTGCTGTACGGTACGATCCTTCCCTCCGGTGCGGATGCCGCCATGGCGCTGGCGGAATACACGGCGGGCTCGCAGGAGGCCTTCGCGGAGCGGATGAACGAGAAGGCAAAGGAGCTGGGCATTTCGGAGACGACGCATTTCACCAACTGCGTCGGTCTGTATGACGAGGACCATTACAGCACGGCCTATGACATGGCGGTGATCATGCGGGCCGCGGTGGACAACGAGCTGTGCAGGAAAATCCTGTCGACGCATACCTGGACAACGGCGGCCTTTAAGGACAATCCGGACGGCAGCACCATCTCCAACTGGTTTCTCCGCAGGATCGAGGACCATTCGACCGGAGGCACGGTCCTCTGCGGCAAGACAGGCTTTGTCAACGAGTCCGGGAACTGTGCCGTCAGCTATGAGGAGGGGGATGACGGGAACGACTACATCGCCTGCACGGCGCTGACCTACAACCTCTGGCGATGCATTTACGATCACGTGGCCCTCTATAAGGAATACACCTGATCCGGGCGGCGGCCCTGCCGGCGCAGGGATTGTCCGACGTCTGTGCGGCTGAGCGGACAGGCCGGCGCATCTGCAAAGGTGCCGCCCGGAGCTTTACAGCAGATACAGCCCTTACAGCGAAAGGCCCTGCAGCATCTGCTGCAGGGCCTTTCGCTGTAAGGGGAGACAGTCGATGGGAAAAGCGGTGAACGCCCTTCCCCCGACGGATAGAAGAAAATCGTTGTCCTGTCACTGTCTGGCAACGGCGATTCCGTTGTAGCCGTTGAGCCCGAGGAATCCGTAGAACTGACTCTTGCCGGCCAGAAGCTGCGTGTAGTCTGTCTTGGCAGGGAAGACAACGACATAGGGAGTGTTCTTATAGTTGAACCGAATGGCGACCGTCACGTCGTTTCTCTGTGCCATTTTCTGGAGGACATACCTGGAAATCGTGTAGTAATCCTGGGCATTGTATGTGACGGTGCCGTTCAGAGGAGCCTTGTCAATGGCGGAATACAGTCCGGTGATGTAGGTGGTCGCTGCGGAGATCGGAACCTCCATCTCCACCTTGCCGCATTCCTTGCACTGATAGCGCATCAGGCCGTCGGACTTCATGGTGGGCTCCTTGACGGTTACCCATTCCATATTGCAGGTGTGCTGGTAGGCCTGCTTCTTCTCCTGCTTTTTCTCTTCCTTCTTGGGGGCCTGCTGTGTCTGCTGTGTCTGCTGCGCAGGCTGTGCGGGCTGTGCCGGAATGTCCGGGTCATTGGCCGAGAAGACGTAATCCGTTCCGTTTACGCTGCGGCAGATCCAGCAGTCCTTGGTGGCAATGGCATCTCCGTACCGGGACTGGACCGTGTGGCTGCCGCCGAAGGCGGCCAGGTTAACGCTGTAGGCGGATACATTGTCATATCCCTCGAAGCAGATCGTGATATCCTGGTTGGAATCGTTGCAGATGGTGCCGCCGGGATAGTAAACGCTTCCGACGCCAAAGTCAGGATAGGTGATGACGGGCTCATCCGGAATGTCGGGTACGGAATCGACCGCCTCATCCTGCCCGTCACTCTGGTATTCCGTTTCCTGAACGTCCGCCGGATCGGCCTCCTGTGCATGCACGAAAAGCGGCGTGCCCATGAGGGTCAGCGTGGTCATGGACAGAACGGTCATCCTGCCTGCGGCGGCCAGAAGCCGGTGAAGGCGGCCATTGGAATCGGAAACGGTGTTCGCGGTGTCTGCAAATCTCTTTTTCATGAATTCTCTCCCTTCCGCAGCTCATCTGCGGTCTGCACGGGGAAATTCCGCGGGGCGGTTCCTCTCGTGCGATTCTGTGTGTTGGTTTGGTGATCCGCTGCCCTGAAGCAAGGTGCGGTTGCGTTTGGTACCTGTACTTACGCAGCGGGAGGGAGGATTGTTACAGCACTCACTGTTATTTCTTTGCGAACGCGTCAGAACGCTGCGGTCCGCGGCTCCGCCTCTGCCGACCGGAGGCAGGGCGGAACCAGGGGCACGCTGCGGGATAGGTATCCTATGATGTATTGCTCAAAAGGAAGCGGACCGCTATCATCAGAGAAAACGCCTGCCGCGCCGGAGAGACAGACGGCGCGGCAGGAGCAAACGGAAAGGAAACCAAGGACAATGGAGAAAATAGCGAGCTTTACCATCAATCACCTGGTGCTGGAGCCGGGCATTTACGTTTCCCGCAAGGATCATTTCGGAGAAACCGTCATCACAACCTTTGACCTTCGCATGACGGCCCCCAACCGGGAGCCGGTGATGAATACGGCGGAGCTGCATACGATTGAGCATCTGGGTGCCACGTATCTGCGCAGCCGGGAGGACTGGAAGGACCGCGTGGTCTATTTCGGACCGATGGGATGCCGGACCGGCTGCTATGTTCTGCTGGAGGGGGATCTGACCTCCCGGGAGATTGTGCCGCTGATCACCGGTATGTTCGAATTCATCCGGGATTATGAGGGAGACATTCCGGGGGCTGCGGCGAGAGACTGCGGCAATTATCTGGACCAGAATCTCGGCATGGCCAAATGGCTTGCCGCCCGCTATCTGGAGAAGACGCTGTACGGCATCACGGAGGAACATCTGGTGTATCCGGAATGATCCGAGAGTTGTGCTGCGGGAGCGGAGAAACCGCAAGAAACCGACAAAATACCGCACAAAATGTACGGTGATTATGGATGACTAATTGCACACGACACACTATAATTGAAGCATATCTATTTCAGCGCATGCCGATCTTCCGGGCAGATTGACGGCCTGCCGGCCGGTGCATGGACGGAAGATTGTGAATAGATACGTAAATCGTAACTGTTCAGCACCTGTCGATTTCAACAGTTATCGTAAATCATTTACAGCATGCCATTATGCTGCAGTATGCGGGTCAGAGGGAATTGCGATCCGGTCACTGCGCTGCAAATCATGGAGGTTGATATGAACAATATTCCGGTAATCAAGCTGGGCATCGTTGCGGTGTCCCGCGACTGCTTCCCGGCATCCCTTGCCGAGAACCGCAGAAAGGCACTGGTTGAGGCCTATGCGGCGAAGTACGATGCCAAGGACATTTACGAGTGTCCCATCACCATCATCGAGAGCGAGATCGACATGGTGAAGGCGCTGGAGGACATCAAGGAGAACGGCTGCAATGCGCTGTGCGTATACCTTGGCAATTTCGGACCGGAGATTTCGGAGACCCTGCTGGCGAAGCACTTCGACGGACCGAAGATGCTCTGTGCTGCAGCGGAGGAATCCCAGAACGATCTGATCGACGGCCGCGGCGATGCCTATTGCGGCGTGCTGAACGCATCCTATAACCTGGCTCTGCGCAACACCAAGTGCTACATTCCGGACTACCCGGTCGGCGATGCCGGAGAGTGCGCGGACATGATCCACGATTTCCTGCCGGTGGCGAGAGTGGCCTACGGCCTTGCCAACCTCAAGATCATCACCTTCGGACCCCGTCCATCCAACTTCCTGGCCTGCAACGCGCCGATCAAGCAGCTGTTCAATCTGGACGTTGAGATTGAGGAAGAGTCCGAGCTGGATCTGTTCGAGTCCTATCAGAAGCATGAGGGCGATGCCAGAATCCCCGAGGTTGCTGCGGACATGGCCGCGGAGATGGGATATGAGAAGGGCAAGGAGCCGGAGATGCTCACCAAGCTGGCACAGTATGAGCTGACGCTCCTGGACTGGGCCGAGGAGCACAAGGGCTACCGCAAGTTCGTGGCGATGACCACGAAGTGCTGGCCTGCCTTCCAGGACATGTTCAAATTCGTTCCCTGCTATGTGAACAGCCGCATGATGCGCAAGGGCATCCCGGTATCCTGCGAGGTGGATATCTACGGAACCCTGTCCGAGTACATCGGCCTCTGCATCTCCGGCGAGGAGGTCACGCTCCTGGACATCAACAACACCGTGCCGCATGACATGTACGACGAATCCATCAAGGGCAAGTTCGACTACAAGTTCACCGACACCTTCATGGGCTTCCACTGCGGCAATACCTGCTCCACAAAGCTGGTCAACCCGCACCTGGCCTTCCAGAGGATCATGGCAAGAACGCACCCGCAGGATTGGTGCGACGGGACCATCGAGGGCGACATTGCTCCCTCCGAGATCACCTTCTACCGCCTGCAGTCCACGGCGGACAATGTCCTGCGTGCCTATGCGGCGGAGGGCGAGGTCCTGCCGGTGGCTACCAGATCCTTCGGCGGCATCGGTGTTTTCGCCATCAAGGAGATGGGCCGCTTCTACCGCTACGCTCTGGTCGGCAAGAATTACCCGCACCACGGCGCGGTCATGTTCGGCCATTACGGCAAGAACCTGTACGATGCACTGCGCTACATCGGCGTAGAGGCCTCCGAGATCAGCTACAACCAGCCCGAGGGCGTGCTGTACGAGGGAGAGAATCCCTTCACCAAGCCCTTTATCTGATCGAAAGGAAGCGCTGCGGAATCCGGCGTTTTCCGGAAGGCTCCGGCAGATCACGCGGGCTTTGAATTCGGAGAATGAATGAGGGCTCGTGCTGTCCGGGACAGAAACGGGAGTCAACACGAAGGGGAGCTGCAGCGGCGGCTCCCCTTTTGCGTTTCTGCAGCACGGGATCAAAGGTATTCTATGAAAGAGAAAATCAGTCTGTTCACGCCGGCGGGGGCACCGCGGCAATATCGGCGGCTTTCGGAGGAAACCATCCATGATCTCGGGATGGACAGCATCCTCAAGGCGGTGACGCCGAAGGAGCAGGAGCAGAACCTCATTCTGCGGTTCATGTCCGAAATGACGGCGGATCCTGTAGCAGCGCAGTACCGGTGCGATGTGTTCGAGGATATCTATACGCATCCGCAGCTGCGCGAGGACATGCTGAAAATCCTCGATCAGATCAATTTCCTGCGGGATTACGGGATCATGAAGCGGGAGTACGAGGAGAGCTCGAGCATCTGGGATCTGATGCACCGGCTGGAGGATATGATGGACTATATCCGCTGCGTGGAGGCTATTTCCGAATGCCTCTCCTCGGTGGAGCTCCATTCCGAGGGCCTTCTGCGGCTGCGGGATTATGTGGACCGGATTTATCATGAGCAGGGCTTTGAGGAGCTGCGGCAGGACGTATCCCGGATGAAGGCGGACACCTCGAATCTGAAGAGCGTGACCGTGGGAATCAACCTAAGTGAACGCTTTGAGGCCGTGGGAATCGGGCTGATCTCGGTGAACAACAAGGCCTTCACCAAATCCGGGGCGCTCAGCAGCTTCTGTGATCGGATGTCCGGAAGGGATGCCGTTCAGGAGGGCACGGAATGGAAGGAGAATTACCGGTTCCACCCCTTCGGCGCGACGCCGTCCCAGATCTCGTCGACGATGGAGCGGGCTGCCAGAATGCAGAATCCTATGCTGGGAATCGCGGCGATTCCGCAGGGGGATTCCACGGGAGACATCACCTCCTATATGGACCGCGTCACCAACCGCATGCTGAGCATTCTGGCGAAGCGCCTGCGGGAAATGCTGAACCGATACGTTTCAGTGACCATCACGGATATCACGGATCTGATCCCGGAATTCATTTATTACATCCGCTGGGCGGAATATGTGGAGAAGCTGTCCGCGCACGGGCTGCACTTCTGCAAGGCGGAGATTGCGGAGGACCCGGCCGGCAGCAGGAGCATGCACGCAAGGGGAATCTATAACCTGAAGCTCGCCTCTGCGGTGATGGAGCAGGGGGAGACCATTGTGGCCAATGACCTGGAATTCGATGCCCGGCGCCGGGTTTATCTGCTGACGGGGGCGAACCGCGGCGGCAAAACAACGATCACGCAGGCCGTGGGGCAGCTCTTCTTCCTCGCGCAGGGAGGAATCTATGTGCCGGGAGATCGGTTTGCCTTCCACCCGGCGGATGCCATCTATACCCATTTTCCCGCCGATGAGGACAAGACCATGGACCTCGGCCGTCTGGGAGAGGAGTGCAGACGCTTCCGGGAGATCTACCGTGAGGCCACGCGGGAGAGTCTCCTGCTCCTCAACGAAACGTTTTCCACGACGTCCTTTGAGGAGGGATACTACATCGCGCGGGATGCCATCCGCGCCATTCTGCAGAAGGGGATCCGGACGATCTACAACACCCATATGCACAAGCTCGCCATGGATCTGGAGGAGATCAACCGGCAGTCCGGAGAGGAGAAGGCTGCCTCTCTGGTGGTGCAGAGCAGGGACGGGAGGCGCTCCTTCAAGGTGGAGGAGGCACCGCCGCAGGGGCAGTCCTTCGCCCATGATATCGCGGTGAAATACGGCGTTACCTATGAGCTGCTGACTGAGGGACAATGACGGGGCGCTTATCTCGCAGTATGCGGAAGAGCACCGGAACAGAAACGGAAACAAGGGAAAGGAGGAAAATTATGCACGGACATGGACCGGGGCCCGGGGGACCGGGCGGAAGAGGCCCGCACGGGCCGGGAATGGGAGGTCTGCATGGACCTGGTATGGGAGGCCCGCATGGGCCCGGCATGGGAAGACCGCATGGACCGGGGATGGGCGGAGGCCCCTGGGGTCCGCCTCCGCCGCCGAGAAGAGGCGGCTGCGGGTGCTGCCTGATGCCGTTCCTCATTCTGGCGGGAGCGGTGGCTGCCGTGGTGACGGCAATCCTGTAAACGGCTGATACGGAGTTTCGAACGAAAGCGTCCGGCAGATTGCTCTGCCGGACGCTTTTTACGGATGGCGGTGAATTTCCTGTTAACTGTCGGTGCGAATTTCGCCCGGCAGGAGAGAACGACACGGCTTTTCCATGAGCTTCTTCACCCCCTGCACCGCAACCAGAATGCCGAGGAGGAGAAGGAGCACGGCGAAGATCAGCTGCAGCAGGCTGCCGGCATCGACCATTCCCGAACGGAGCTGCACACACGATTGCCGGATGGACATCCCGAGGGCAGTGAAGGTCACGGCCATCATGAACAGCATGGGGAGCCAGAGCATGGCACCCTGCCGATGCGTCTTTTTGAGGAATACGGCACAGGCCACCAGGGCCAGAACAGAGAGCAGCTGGTTGGCGGAGCCGAACAGGGGCCAGATTCTGGCATAGCCGACCTTTGTCAGCAGGTAGGAGAGCACGAGCGTCAGGATGGTTGCCAGGTATTTGTTGGTCACAACCCTCAGGGGAAGGGAGAGATGCTCAGGATCCATATCTCCATCGATGAAGAATTCCTGGAAGGAAAGCCGCCCGATCCGTGCAACGGAGTCCAGCGAGGTCAGTGCGAAGGCGGACACCGAGAGCGTGATCAGCGTATAGACAAGGCTGTGGGGCAGGCCGATGACATCCAGAAAATTGGCGATGGCGCCGGCGAAAATCTGCGGCTGCGTGGTCAGTCCCTGCGCCGCGGCCTCGCCCCTTCCGAAGGAAGCGACAGCGATCAGGGCAATGACGGCCAGCATGCATTCGAGCATCATGGCGCCGTAGGTCACGGGGAGCATGTTCCGCTCGTTCCGGATCTGCTTGGAGGCGGTTCCGGAGGCAATGAGAGAATGGAAGCCGGATACCGCGCCGCAGGCAATGGTAACGAACAGAATCGGGAACAGCTGGCTGCCGTCAACGCAGAAGCCGGTGAAGGCGGGCAGATTGCAGGACGGATTGGCTACGAAAATTCCGACAATGGCCGCGAAAATCATGAAAATCAGCAGGTAGCTGTTCAGATAATCGCGCGGCTGCAGCAGCATGGTGACCGGGGTGACGCAGGCGGCCAGAACGTAAACAAAGATCAGGATATGCCAGGTGCCGCGGGTGAGGTACATCGGGCAGTACAGACCGATGGCGACGGCAGCGATCAGCATGGCAACGGCAATGCCCGTGTTGACCCATTTGGGGAGTCTGCCGCAGCGCAGGATCAGCCCGAGGGCGATGGCTTCGACGATGAAGAGCACAGAGGTCGTAGCGACCGAGCCGTTGGCGGCGACACGGCTGACGACACCGGCACTGTCTGCGGCAAAGCCGTCGAAGGTTCCCGCCACCACATCGGTAAAGGCAGCCACCACGAGAATGCAGAACAGCCAGCAGAACAGGAGGAACAGCTTCTTGCCGGTTCTGCCGATGTACTCCTCGATGATGTATCCGATGGTGCGGCCCTTGTTCTTAATGGAAGCGTACATGGAGGCGAAATCCTGCGCGCCGCCGATGAACACGCCTGCAATCAGGATCCACAGCAGCACCGGGAGCCATCCGAACATGGCGGCCTGAATCGGTCCGTTGATCGGACCGGCCCCGGCGATGGATGCGAACTGATGGCCGAAGACGACGTTGGTGTCTGCGGGCATATAATCGACGCCGTCCTCCAGCGCATAGGCCGGGGTGACCGCCTTGGGGTCGATGCCCCATTTCCGTTCCAGATACCGGCCGTAAAGCAGGTATCCGCCCCCCAATACGGCGATGGAGAGGAGCATCATTGCAATTCCGTTCATAATGGTTTCCTTTCACATCCGGCAGCAGCGCCGGGAGATGGGTGTGACCGGTACAACGGTATCCGCAGGACACGGTGCGGGCACCGGACCGCGGGACCGCGGCAGGGTCTGTACAACAGTATCCGCAGGGCACCGGGAAATGTTACAGAAGGGACGTCCATTTCGTATGAAAAAGAGGAGCGGCACGGACGCAGTAGAGAAGAGCCGCAGTTGGCCGATGAACAGGCTGCCGATGCATCGATGAATAACCGGTCGAATCGGCAGATACGGCAGCATAAGGGGAGGATTTCAATGAACGAAAACATGGACGAGAAAATGGACGGAAAAACGGACGGAAAGAAGAAAAGGACCTTACAGGACAAAAGAGAGGAAAGGCGCAGAAGGAGGGAGGCGCATCCCGTACGGCATGCTGTCTGTGCAATGGCGGGCTCCATGGTGCTGGTGATCCTGTTCTCCGTGATCGTCTCCGCGCTCTGGGACATCCTGATGGGGAGGATTCTGCACAGCAGCGTAGACTGGACGGGCCCCGTCCCTTCGGCCCTGGTCGGGATCGGAATTTATCTCCTTTTCCTGCTGCTGCATTGGCGGCACCTTCGCAGGAGGGAGGGCGTGCAGCATTTCTGGGAGCTGCAGCGCACCGGGGCCGGTCTGCTCCTTGGGTGGAGCATCCTGGCAACCGCCGCCGTAACCGCTGTCTTCAATTATGCGGCGGGACAGGAGTACGGGAATCCTGCCGCAGCGCTGCTTCTTGGACTGGAGCCGGGGATCAAGGAGGAAATTCTCTTCCGCATCGTTCCCATTTCTCTTGCCATGAGCAGCCGCCGGAGAGAGAAGCTGGTGATGCCGGTCTTCGTGTTCACCGGTCTGGTGTTCGGCCTTACGCACGGATTGAACCTTCTGGTGGGAGCAGATCCGATGAATACACTGATCCAGGTGATTTACGCCACCGGCATCGGGCTTCTGTTCGCGGCGATCTACCTGCGGACCGGGAATCTGTGGATCACCATCCTGCTCCACTCGCTGTTCGATGCCGTCTATTTCCTGGGCGCCGCGGCGCAGCAGAGCGGCGGTGTGCTGACGAAGGCCGGCAGCACGGCGGCAAATGTCATTGTGCTGATCTATGCGGCCTTCTATTACCTGAACGCGTTCTGGCTCTTCCGCAGGAGCAGGAGAGAAGAGGTGCTGCAGACCTGGGGGAGAATTTATTCCTGAGAAAGGCGGGACGGAGCCGCGGCAGCAGGAGACCCGAACTTTGCGGGTCTGCCCGAAAAACAGAAGGGGGAGAACGGAAAAGAGAGATACTTAATGAAGCTTTTATAATGTTGTACTGCAAAATTCGTGCAATCCGAGTATAATACAGATAACAGAGGCATTAAGCCAATAATTTTCACAACAGTTCCGCGCCTGTCGGTTTCAATCGTGAATTCGTCCGCGGGCGGGCGATTCCTGCTGAAATCGACAGGTGCGGAACAGGTGCCGGTTTTCAGGCAAACGGACGAAGGGGGTAAACGCATGGAGAAGATCAAGGTTGTGCAGTACGGCTGCGGCAAGATGAGCAAATACATCCTCCGTTATCTGTATGAGCATGGAGCACAGATCGTGGGGGCGATTGATGTGAATCCGGCTGTCGTCGGACAGGATGTGGGTGATTTTGCAGAGCTGGGAGTGAAAACCGGCATTCTGATTTCGGATGACGCGGACAAGGTTCTGGACGAGTGCGATGCAGATGTGGCCATCGTCACGCTGTTCAGCTTCATTGGTGATATTTATGACCATGTGGAGAAGTGTGTGCTGCGCGGCATCAACGTCATTACCACCTGCGAGGAGGCAATTTATCCCTGGACGACAGCGGCGGCACAGATCAACCGTCTGGATGCCCTGGCCAAGGAAACCGGCTGTACCATTACGGGCAGCGGCATGCAGGACATCTTCTGGATCAACATGGTGGCGCTGGTCGCGGGCGGCTGCCATAAGATCACGAAGATTAAGGGGGCCTACAGCTACAATGTGGACGAGTACGGACTGGCTCTGGCCAGGGCGCACGGCTGCGATCTGACGAAGGAGGAGTTCGAGCAGCAGATCGCGCATCCGGAGGGCTTCGAGCCGTCCTATGCCTGGAATGCCAGCGAGGCACTGGCGAACAAGCTGGGCCTGACCATTCGGTCGATCCGGCAGGAGCACGTTCCGTACATCATCGATCATGACATCGATTCGGAGACGCTGGGCAAAACCATCGCGGCCGGGCGCTGCATCGGAATGTCGGCGGTTGTCACCATCGAGACGCTGCAGGGCATCACCATCGAGGAGGAGACGATCGGCAAGGTGTACGGGCCGGAGGACGGCGATATGTGCGACTGGTGGATCAGCGGCGAGCCCGACACGGAGTTCCATGTCGTGAAGCCGGCCACCGTGGAGCATACCTGTGCCACCATCGTGAACCGGTTGCCGAGCCTTCTGGCTGCGCCGGCGGGCTACGTCACCGCAGATCAGCTGGAGTCGAACACCTATCTGACCTATCCCATGGAGCTGTACTGCCAGTAGACACAGGCGTCCGGAGCTCTCTGCGCGCCGCCGGGATGCGGCCCGCACCGCTCCCTGAAAGGATTCTGCGGGAGCTGAGCTCCTTGTCGTGATCACCGCACGGAAAAACGGTGCCTTCATACCTGCAGTACAGGAACCTGCGCAGGCCGGGAATTCCCGGCCTGCTTTTTCATGCCTTTGGCGCTCTTTCCCCGGAGGAGAGGATCCGCTGCCCTGCAAAGTAATCAAAGTAATCAAAGTAATCAAAGAAGCGATCAAATTGCCCGGAAACATTGAAAAAAGCCGCTTTTGAGCGGGAATACGGTTGACTTGTCTCGAAACAGACTGCTACTATAGAGCGGTACGAATGGCAGCACAGCCGTGCTGAACAACATCGGAATGAATGTCGCCCGACCCTACACCCTTCGTCGGACGGATGAATGCCGCAGGGACGGCAGGCAATAAAGGATCGCATCGGAGGATTTGCCGCGCAGGTTCTCCGCGCGCGCCGCAGGCGGGCTGCGGCAGGGGAGAGGAGAGAATGAACAAGCACCTCGCTAGAATACTGGTCGCCCTGACCGCGGCTGCAATGACCGTGTCGCAGCCCATCGCCGGCTATGCCGCGGAAACGGATTCTTCAATGAATGTGTCGGTGACCAGAATCTATGAATTCAAGGTGGGAGATGCGGTGACATCCAGCGAGACCGTTGCGAGCGGCGGCAGGCTTGAGAAGCCGGAAGATCCCACAGAAGAGGGAAAGAAGTTTGACGGCTGGTATGTCACGGAGAATGGCGAGGAGAGACCGTTCAACTTCGACGAGGAGCTAAACTTCACGGACAGCAGCACGATTACTCTGACGGCAAAGTTCAGCGATGCGGCCGATGAGAAAACTGACAAGGTGAAGGCTCTCTACGAGCGCCTCATCAATGCCCAAACCGCCGACGAGCTGCAGGCAACAGAGAGCAGTCTTTCGGAGGAGGAAGAGGAGCTCATGGAGAGCTTCACCTCGGAGCAGCAGGACGCCCTGAAGGCATTGTCGGAAAAACTGGGCCTGTACGGCACGAATGCGACGGTATCCAATGAAAAGACATATGAGATAGAGGTTGGAGAGACGACTACTTTATCTGGCAGTGCAGGCCGTAATGCATATGATCATAGCTGGACGACAGGTGACAGCAGCATTGCCACAGTTAGCGCACAGGGGCAGGGAAGCAGTGCGACAGTAAAGGGAATAGCGGAAGGAACAACAACCATTATCCACACATATTATACGGGTTATTTTATGTGGGGGGAAAAGCATGAGGAGTCCTTTCGGGTAACGGTCAAGGCTGCCAGTTCAACGGTGAAGGTATACGTCTATGTTGCGTCCGGCGGCTTCTCGGACGAGATGTACGACCTGTTGGGCATTGATAAAGACACCTTGGATAACAACGGCTATTTCCCGGCCGGGATCATAGAGCTGGACAAGTCATGGCTTAGCGGAAAGAACACTACTCATGGCAATGCCCTGATCAAGACAGATAATGACTGGACTACTCTGCTCGCCGCACTGGGCAATATGGACGTCAACAGCATGGTTGAGATGCAGGGGAAGGATTATTCCAAGAACAACGGGAATAAGGTCAAGAATTATCTTACTCAGGCGGAAAAGGCACTGAATAAGACGTGGGGCAGCGGATATACCGCACTTTTCAGATGGCATTACGTTCCGTCCGGGACAGCGGAAAAGGCAAGCTCCACTTGTGAATATAATGGATGCTATGGCAGCGCTACCCATTATGGATTCAGCCAGCAGGCAGGGGTCCTCTACCATCTGGATCTGAAATTCAGCACAAAGGAAATAACCTTCATCACCGGCAACAATGGGATCAAGGACGGAGCCGCAAAGGACGGAACGGAGGTCGACAAGAGAACCTATATCACCGGCTCTACGATTCAGGAGCCGAGAAACCTGAACATTCCGGACGGATATAAGCTGGTTGGATATTATACGTCACCGGATTTTGAGGAAAGCACAAAATGGAACGGCATCGGCACACCGCTGAATTCAGACCAGACAGTCTACATTAAAATCGTGCCCAAGGACAACGTGACGTTGAAATATGTGGTTGCAGAAGGCGACGGCACAGTGGATCCTCCCGATGAATCGTTCAATCCTGTAACCGGAACCTGGTCGGGCTCCAAGGCTTCGGCAGGCTCTGGCTACACCTTTGCAGGGTGGTATGCGGACGAGAAGTGCACACAGGAATTATCAGACACTGAGCAGTATAAGCCTGCGGAACCGGAAGGAGGGTGGACAGAAGGCGGAACCTACATCTATTATGCGAAATTCATTCCCTCCGATAAGGTCCTGACCATCAGGAAGACTCTCTCCGGCAACATGTACGATGCGTCGAAGACCTTTGTCTTCACCATTTCGTCCGGCGATGCGGAGATGAAATGGACGACAGCAGAGGGAGAGCAGAAAGGAACGACGATCACCGTCTCCCTGGGGAAGGACGAGTCGACGACAGAGGGTGAGGCCGCGGTCTGGGGCATCAAGGTGCCTGCCGGTGCGGAGGTTACGGTAAAAGAGAACACGGACGGATATACGCAGGAGATTTTCGGGAAACCTGACGATGCTGAGCCAGTGGAAGGCGGCATTTCCTTTACGATGCCTTCTGAGGATACGGCGATCACCTTCGACAACAGCAAAGTGATTGCGCCGGACACCGGCGTGGTTCTGGACACGCTCCCTTACATCGTGATCCTTGCACTGGTGGCCGTCGGTGCGGTGGTCTTCATCCGGAAGCGCGGCAGACGGATTGACGATTGAGGCGATCATCGCGTGAGCGCGAAGCTCACGTCAGGATAAATCGACAGCAACAGGGGAAAGGCAGCAGAGAATATAATACCAACGGCAATGAGGAGGTCGGAACATGAAGGTGAGGAAACTGCTCTCGGGCGCACTTGCTCTTGGACTTGCCATGAGCATGGGTATGACGGCATTCGCCGCAGATGCCAGCAGCGTGACGATTAAGAAGAGCTATAAGCTGGTGACAAGCGGTGCTACAGGTGCAGCAAGCCCTGCGGAGACGTTCACTCTTGAGCAGGATGGCGATGGAGTGATCTCCGAAAGGGATGTAGCTGAAGGTGAAACAGCACCTGCGCTCGGTAAGGGAACGGTAACTTATGCGGCAGGGGAAGCTGCAGCGGATGGAGCAGTAAAGGATATTGTGATTCCTCTTCCCACGTATGAAAAGGTTGGTATCTATACCTACCAATTAAAAGAGACGCAGGGCAACACCGCCGGAGTGACGTACCGCACGGAGCCCATTAAGCTGGTTGTGACCGTCACGAATGGAGAGGATGGCAAGCTGGTTCGCACAGCGGCGGTACACACAGAAGATGCCTCCGGCGCCAAGTCGGATACCTTTGAGA
>CAVKMX010000015.1:24232-26423 GCA_963657295.1 Clostridium sp. CAG:302 | reverse complement strand
TTATATCGAGCAGTTCTGTGACAAACAACAAGGTCTAAGACAAGTCAAACTAAGCAAGCATCAGCCGATTCATATAGGAATCTCGTTTAATCATGTATTTCACCTCGTACTTAGGACGAAACCGTCCGAACTTCTATGTTAGTGTGCCGCGGTTTTTGAAAAATATCAATGGTCAAATTCTGTTTTGGTTTTGAAATGCCGTTATACTGCCTGTGCACCGGTCGGAGTTTGAACAGCGATGTCCGTAGATGGTATAATGTGTCGCATCGGGATTTGCAGCGGACAAAGGGAGAGAGACGGATGGCGCAGAAGACAGGCAAGAGGTCCTACCGGGAGGTTCAGGCCGAACTGGATCGGGAGCTGGCAGAGGGGCGATACCGCCCGGCCTATCTGATCTGCGGTGAGCAGGATTATCTGCGGCATGAGAACATAAGGAAAATTCAGACCGCCCTCCTCGGAGACGGGGATCCCATGAACAGCACCGTTCTGACAGGACCGCAGGTGCGGGCTGCAGAGGTGCTCGAGATTGCCCAGACGCTCCCGTTTCTGTCTGACCGGCGTGTCGTGACGATGACAGAGACGGAATTCCTCCGGCATCCCGGCGAGGAGGCGGAGAAGCTTTGCACACTTCTGGATGAGCTGCCGGAGACCACCCATCTGATTTTCGAAGAGCCTTCGCCCAATAAGACCTATCGGCTTTATAAAAAACTGGAAAAAGTCGGCCTGGTGTTGTGCTGTGACCTGGCTGCAGGAGAAAAGGTGCAGGCGGGAGACCTGCAGCAGCTGCGGGCATGGATCTGCGAGCTTTTTGAAAAGGAGGGCCTGGCCATTTCCAACCCGACGGCGAATCTGTTCCTGGAGTATTCCGGAACGGATATGCTGGCCATCCTTTCCCAGAAGGATAAGGTTGCAGCCTATTGCTGGGGGCGGAAAGAGGTGCTGCCGCAGGACATTTGTTCCATCTGTACGCCGGTTGTCAAAGACCGGATTTTCGACATGATCCGATTCACGGCAGAGGGGAAGCGCCGGGAGGCGATGAACATTTATATGGACCTCCTGCAGCTGCAGACACCGCCGCAGGTTGTGCTCTCTTTGATGACAAGGCAGTACAATCAGCTGCTGCAGATCCGTGAGCTGTCGGAGAAGCTGCGGGACGATGAGATTGCCAAAACCGTAAAGGTGAATCCCTGGGCATTGACAAACCGTCTCAAGCCGTTGGCGGCGCGCTATTCTGCGGAACAGCTGGAGAGACTGCTGGAGCGGTGCATGGATGCGGATTACACCTACAAGAGCGGCAGGATCACGCCGCAGCTGGCCGCGGAGCGGTTGATCGTCCAATGCTCCGGAGAAAGCGGCTGAGCGGCGGGGCAGAGGCAAGGAACTGCCGTGCCTTCTCATCAAAGGAGAAACGGGAACGGCAGCGATGCGCGGAAGGAGACGGGATATGACACAGACGGAAGAAGCGCGGCGGGAGGAGCTGGTCCCCTTTGCACGATATCGGCATTATGAAGGCGGTCTTTACCAGATCCTTCTGATGGCGGTCAGGGAGGATACCGGGGAACCCCTGGTGGTCTACCAGTCCCTGGACGGGGATCAGAAGATCTATGCGGCGGACGTGGACGCCTTCCTGGCCAAGGTGGATCCCGGAACGCATCCGGAGGCAGCACAGCGGTACCGCTTTGAGAGAATCGGCGGAGCCTCGGAGGAGGCAGCCGGGAGCAAAACGGAAAACGGGAAAGGACAGGAAACGGAATCAGAATCAGAAGCAGAGCGCGCCGGGGACGGCGGCAGGACCGCGGAGGAGTCTGCAGAGCGCGCCGGGGACGGCGGCAGGACTGCGGAGGAGCCTGCAGAGGCGCCGGGACCGGAGTGCAGATTGGCAGGTAATCCGGCGGAGACGGCGCGGCCGGAGGAGGACGGAGGGAATTCTCCGGAGCCGGAGCTGGATCCTGCGCTGGAGCGGTTTCTGGATGCCAGGACAACGCAGCAGCGGCTGGAGATTCTGGATGAGATGCGGGGGCGCATTACAGACGGCATGATTGACACCATGGCTTTTGCAACGGGCCTTGAAATCGAAGGAGGCTGCTCTCCCAAAGAGCGGTTTGAGGATCTGCGGGAGTGCCTGATTACGATTCAGCGATATGAGACAGAGAGAGGCCGGCTCCGGTGACGGAGAGGGAGGGCGGTGCAG
>CAVKMX010000015.1:3109-24222 GCA_963657295.1 Clostridium sp. CAG:302 | reverse complement strand
GTGCATTTTCCTGCGGCATAGAGAGGCAAGTTTGGAGGTAAACTTCCAAACCTGATTGGTGAATCAAATACGGGTTCGTGCGAGCACGACCCGTGCTTGAATCAGGAGGAAAAAAATGAAACTACTGACGATTTGTGTTCCCTGCTACAATTCACAGGATTATATGGAACGGTGTCTGAAATCCCTCTTGGTGGGAAAGGACCGCGTGGAAATCCTGATCATCGACGATGGCTCGAAGGACAATACGGCGGCCATCGCAGACCGTTATGAGAAGGAGTATCCCGGCATCTGCCGTGCCGTACATAAGCCGAACGGCGGGCATGGATCCGGGGTCAATGTCGGAATCGAGCTGGCCAACGGTCTGTACTACAAGGTGGTGGACAGCGATGACTGGCTGGAGGAAAAGGTTTTTCTGAAGGTGCTGGATAAGCTGGAGGAGTATACCTCCAAAGAGCAGCAGCTGGACCTGTTCCTGTGCAACTACACCTATATGAAGGTGGGGGCCGACCGGAACAAGGTGATACATTATGAATCCGCGCTGCCGGTCGGAAAGGTTTTCAACTGGGATCAGGTGGGACGCTTTCGGAAGGGCAGCTATATTCTGATGCACTCGGTCATTTACCGCACGGAGCTCCTGCGGGAATGCGAGATGCGGCTCCCGGAGCATTGCTTCTATGTGGACAACATCTATGTGTTCCGACCGCTCCCGTTCGTTCAGAAAATGTATTACATGAACGAGAACCTCTACTGCTACTACATCGGGAGGGAGGATCAGTCGGTGAATGAGAAGATCATGATTTCCCGGCTGGACCAGCAGGTCCGTGTGACCAAGATCATGATCGAATACTTCACGAATCCGGAAATTGTGGAGAAGATGCGCAGGCATAAGGCACTCTATGCCTACATGTACAACTATCTGGAAATCATTGTGACGATATCATCTGTTTTGGCTTTGCTTTCCAATACAAAAGAGCATATTGCAATGAAGGATGAATTGTGGGAGTATCTCAGGAAGCGTGATGGACGTCTCTACCGGCATATGCGGCATGGTGTGTTCGGAACCTTTGTGGGCGGGCATACAAAGAGTGCGCGCTACATATCGGTGGAATGCTACCGCGTGGTGCATCACTTTTTCAATTTTAACTGATCCGCAGAAGGCGGCAGACTGCCGGCAGAAGCGGTGACAACCATGCACAGAAGAGGAGGATCGACACATGTACTCACTGGAAGACATCCGGAAGGAAGACCCGCAGATTGCGGAAGCCATTGAACAGGAGATGGCCAGGCAGAATGACCACATCGAGCTGATCGCATCCGAGAACTGGGTGAGCAAGGCGGTGATGGCGGCAATGGGAAGTCCGTTGACCAACAAGTACGCAGAAGGATATCCGGGAAAGCGTTATTACGGCGGCTGTCAGTGCGTGGATGTGGTAGAGACACTGGCGATCGAGAGAGCCAAGGAGCTCTTCGGATGCACTTATGCCAACGTACAGCCGCACTCCGGTGCCCAGGCCAATCTTGCCGTGGAATATGCCGTGCTGAAGCCCGGCGATACCCTGATGGGAATGAACCTGAATCAGGGAGGACACCTGACACACGGTTCACCGGCCAACATTTCCGGAGCGTATTTCCATGTGGTTCCCTACGGCGTGAACGAAGAGGGATACATCGACTATGACGAGCTGATGCGGCTGGCCGTGGAGAACAAGCCGAAGATGATCATCGCCGGTGCCTCGGCATATGCGCGGATCATTGATTTCAAGAAGTTCCGCGAAGTGGCGGATGCCTGCGGAGCGGTTCTGATGGCGGATATCGCGCACATCGCAGGACTCGTTGCGGCAGGGCTTCACCCTTCACCGTTCCCGTGGTGCGACATTGTTACCACGACAACGCACAAGACGCTGCGCGGGCCCAGAGGCGGTCTGATTCTGGCGAGCCAGGAAATCGCCGATCAGTACAAGCTGAACAAGGCCATCTTCCCCGGTATCCAGGGTGGTCCGCTGGAGCATGTCATTGCCGCCAAGGCCGTGTGCTTCAAGGAGGCGCTGGATCCTTCTTTCAAGGTGTATGCGCAGGGCATCATCGACAATGCCAAGGCACTGTCGGAGGGGCTGATGAAGCGTGACGTGGATATCGTTTCCGGCGGAACGGACAACCACCTGATGCTGGTGGATCTGACCAAGGAGGATCTGACCGGCAAGGAAGTGGAGAAGTGGCTGGACGAGGCGCACATCACGGCCAACAAGAACACCATTCCGAACGAGAAGCGTTCGCCGTTCGTAACCTCCGGCATCCGTCTGGGAACAGCTGCGGTCACGACCCGCGGCATGAACACGGAGGATATGGATCGGATCGCCGAGGCCATTTCCGTGGTCATCAAGGAGAAGGAAGCCGGCATCGAGAAGGCAAAGGGCATCATCGCAGAGCTGACGGCCAAATACCCTCTTTGCTGAAGCATTGCACGGAAGTTACCTGCTGCCGGGTCCGGGAGCATCTTTGCCCCAATGGACAGCACCCGATGACAACAGCCCGCATCTGCCGATATGGCGGATGCGGGCTGTCTGTCGTTTTTCGGATAAGACCGTGGAGTGAGGACAAAATCATTTTGACAGCAACAGCAGTTCGGAAATCTTACACGGAGGGTGTTAAAATCAAAGAACAGATTCATGTTTATCTGCGGGACAGCGGGGAAAACGACAGGAGACAGAAATGAGCAGATTATTCAAGACACATCAGATCAGGCCCACAGAGGAATTGAGCGATGCGCTGTGGAAAATGCGCAGAGAGGGAGAGGAAGAGGAGCAGGCCATCGATGTCCTGGTGCCCTCCTGTTGGGAGAAAATTCCGGGATATGAGAATTATCGCGGGACCTGTATTTACACCAGGGAATTTACAGCAGGCGGCGCCGTGCGGCTGGTATTCGAAGGCGTCAGTCACACGGCGACGGTTCTGGTGGACGGGCAGCAGGCGGCATGGCACTACAATGCTTATACGCCCTTTGAGGCTGTCATATCGGAGCTTTCGGCAGGGGTGCACCGGTTGGAGGTTCGGGCGGACAATCATTTCAGCGAGGCATCGGCCCTTCATGTGTCGAATGATTACATGACCTACGGCGGCATCATCCGGTCGGTAACTCTGGAGCATCTGCAGGGGGGCGCATACATCGAGGCAGTTCACTTAACGCCGATTCGGGCAGGCGGGCTCTGGAAGCTGAGGATCACCGCCTTTATCACCCCTTACACTGCGCAGGAGCCTGCGGATTATGCCGTGGCGGCGGGCTTTGCCGCGGCGGAGGCAAAGGACACACAGGCCCTTTGCTATGAGAAGGAGGAAAACGGCCGGTGGATCTTCACCGGAGAGCTGGATGCCGCGGGGGTCAGAGAGTGGACGCCGGAGACACCGTTGCTTTATCCGGTGGAAACCCTGCTGTATCGGAAAACCCCGGAGGGAGATCTGCCGGCTGCGCCCTTTGACGATCTGATCGAACGGACGGGCTTTCGCAGAATCGAGGTTCAGGGAAACTGCATCCTGCTGAACGGAAAGGCCCTCCGCATTAAGGGCTTCTGCCGGCATGAGGACCATGAGCTCTTCGGAAATGCCCTGCCGCTGGCTGTTCTGGAGCAGGACCTCCGGCAGATGCGGGATATGGGCGCCAATTCGGTGCGGTGCACGCATTATCCCAACGATCAGCGCTTTCTGGATCTGTGCGACGAGCACGGAATTCTGGTCTGGGAGGAAAACCATGCCCGCGGTCTTACGGAAGAGCAGATGCGGAATCCCAATTTTGAGCTTCAGGCGGAGAACTGCATCCGGGAAATGATCCACGCCCATTACAATCATCCATCCATCTACATCTGGGGAATGCTCAATGAGTGTGCATCGGAGACAGACTACGGCAGGGAATGCTATATCCGGCAGATCTCGCTGATCCGGTCGCTGGATGCCTCCCGCCCTGCGACCTTCGCAACGTGCAAATTCACCGGCTGCGGGGGCAGCTATGACGGACAGCTGGAGCTGACGGATAAATGTCTGGATCTGCCCGATGCAGTCTCCTACAACATGTATCCGCTCTGGTATTTTGACGCCGACGTTCCGGGTTTTCTGGCGGACATGCTGGATCGGATCGAAGAGAGCGACGGAAGAGGAAAGCCGTTCCTTGTCAGTGAAATCGGCGCAGGTGCCGTGTATGGCTGGCACGATGCCGCCCGCGCCAAATGGTCGGAGGAGTATCAGGACGGAGCTGTTCGCAGACAGCTTTCTGCCGTCCTTGAGAATCCGGTCTGCACAGGGGTATACATCTGGCAGTTTGCAGACTGCCGGGTATCGCGGGAATGGTTCTCGGGGCGTCCCCGGACACACAACAACAAAGGAATTGTGGATGAATACCGGCGGCCGAAGCTGGCATACCAATCGGTAAAAGAGATCTTCGGGCGATATGAAAACTACCGGGATTGAACTCTCACACCCGGGAGAATCGATAAACAGACAGGAGTTTTCCGACGTACAGGGAGCCCCGGCAGAGTTACTCTGCCGGGGCTCCTTGCATTCGCAAATCCTCGATGCGCAAATCCTCGATGCGGCTGGCTGGTGGTGCCTGCACCTCGCCCGCCTGCCAATTTCAATCGTGAATATGCCTGCAGGCAGTCAATTCACGTTGAAATATGGCAGGTGCTAAAACGTGGTGGCTACCCGGTCGGGATTTTACAGTAACAGATACGCACCTTATTGCTGCCGCGCCAGTGCCTTCTGTGCACCGGCGAGCAGGAGCTTGATGCGGTTGAGCTGATTGACCTCCGAGGCGCCGGGATCGTAATCGATGGCGGCGAGGTTGGCCTCCGGGTACAGAGCGCGCACCTTTTTGGAGACGCCCTTTCCCACCACGTGATTGGGAAGGCAGCCGAAGGGCTGAATGCAGATGACATTCGGAACACCGCTCTTGATGAGCTCAATCATTTCGCCGGTGAGGAACCACCCCTCTCCGGTCTGGTTGCCGATGTCGACCACGGGCCGGGCGTACTCCACCACCTGATAGATGCTGGCCGGCGCTTCGAAATGCCGGCTCTTTTCATATTCGCGGTAGATCGGGCGCAGAGCCACATCCTCGATGGCGTGAATGGCAGCGTTCATGCCGAAGGCCGCGGCTTTCGAGGTTCCCAGATACTCCGCCTTATAAATCTGATTATAGAAACAATACAGCATAAAGCCCATGAGATCCGGGACCACCGCCTCGGCACCCTCTGCCTCCAGAACATCCACCAGATGGTTGTTGGCGGCATAGGAGTATTTCACCAGGATCTCGCCCACGATGCCGACGCGGGGCTTCTTGAGATTCTCCTGAATCGGCAGAGCATCAAAGTCGCGGATGATCTCACAGGAGAGCTTCTGCACCCTTCGGAGCGGGAAGCCCTTTGTTTTCACCAGGAAATCCGAGCATTTCTTTGTCCACTTCTGATACAGCGCCATGGTGGAGCCCTTCTGAGTCTCGTAGGGCCGCATGCGGTAGACACACTTCATCAGGACATCGCCGAGGATCACGGCAAAGGCAAGACGCGTGATCAGCGGGAACGTGATCTTGAAGCCGGGATTCCCCTCCAGTCCGGAGAGATTGGCGGAGATCACGGGAACCTGTTCCATGCCGGCCTTTTTGAGCGCTCTCCGGATGAAGCCGATGTAGTTGGAGGCGCGGCAGCCGCCGCCGGTCTGCGACATGATGACGGCGGTTTTGTTCAGGTCGTATTTGCCGGAGGAGAGCGCCTCCATGACCTGTCCCACAACGAAGAGGGAGGGGTAGCAGGCGTCGTTGTTCACGTATTTCAGACCGTAGTCGATGGCCGTGTGATTGTCATTGCGCATCAGAACGAGATTGTAGCCGCAGGACCTTGCCGCAGGCTCGATCAGGTCGAAATGGATGGGCGACATCTGCGGACACAAAATGGTGTAACCCTCCTCGAACATCTTCCTGGTGAAGGGGACCTTGGTGATGCCGGTCGAGTGAATGGTCCGCTTGAGCGCATTTTTCTCACGGATGTTGATGGCGGCGATGAGAGAGCGCACGCGGATGCGGGCTGCTCCCAGGTTGTTGACCTCATCAATCTTCAGGCAGGTGTAGATTTTGTCCGATCCGGAGAGGATGTCGTTGACCTGATCCGTGGTGACGGCATCCACGCCGCAGCCGAAGGAATTCAGCTGGATGAGATCCAGATCCTCTCTGGTCCGCACATAGGCCGCCGCCGCATAAAGGCGGGAGTGATACATCCATTGATCGAGCACCACCAGCGGCCGCTCCGGCTTGCCGAGGTGGGAGATGCCGTCCTCAGAGAGAACGGCAAAGCCGTAGGAGCTGATCATCTCCGGAATGCCGTGATTGATCTCCGGATCCAGATGATAGGGGCGGCCGGCCAGCACAATGCCCTTGGTGCCGGTGACCTCCATGAATTTCAGCACCCGCTCTCCCTCGGTCTGCACGTCCTTGCGGTATTGCAGGAGCTCGTTCCATCCCTCCCGGGCGGCGGCGAGAACCTCCTCTCGGGGAAGCTCGGAGAACTCCCGGAGGAGGGCCTCGGAGACCGTCTTAAGGTTGGTGAATGCCATGTAAGGGTGACGGAAGGCCACCTTTCCGGACATGATGTCCTCTACGTTGTTCTTGATGTTCTCCGGATAGGCGGACACAATGGGACAGTTGTAATGGTTGTCCGCCTGATCGTTTTCCGCCCGCTCATAGAACAGGGACGGATAGAAGATGAAATCCGGGTGCGCCTTCTCAATGAGCCACTGCACATGCCCGTGGGTGATCTTGGCCGGATAGCATTCGGACTCGGAGGGAATGGACTCAATGCCCATTTCATAAATGGAATGGGTGGAAAGCGGCGAGAGAATGACCCGATACCGGAGCTGTGCGAAGAAGACCGCCCAGAAGGGATAGTCCTCGTACAGGTTCAGAACTCTCGGAATTCCGACCGTGCCGCGGACTGCCTCCTTCTGGGTCAGAGGCCGGTAGCGGAACAGGCGCTTGAGCTTATACTGGTACATATTGGGGATGCCGTTGTCCGTCTTCTCAAGCCCGAGTCCTCGCTCGCAGCGGTTGCCGGAGATGAACTGGCGTCCGTCGCTGAAGTGGTTGACGGTCAGGCGGCAGTTGTTGCTGCACTTTCCGCAGTTCTTCAGGGTGGTCTGGAAGGAGAGTGCCTCCATCTCCTCCAGAGAGAGCATCGTTGTGGGTACGGACGCATCATAGCGCTCTCTTGCGATGAGTGCGGCGCCGAAGGCACCCATGATGCCGGCAATGTCCGGGCGGGTGACAACGCCGCCGGAGATTCGCTCCAGGGCCCGGAGGACCGCATTGTTGTAGAAGGTACCGCCCTGCACCACGATGTTCCTGCCAAGCTCAGAGGCCGAGGACACCTTCATGACCTTGAAGAGCGCATTTTTGATGACGGAATAGGCGAGTCCGGCGGAAATATCGGAAACGCCGGCACCCTCCTTCTGTGCCTGCTTCACCCGTGAATTCATGAAGACCGTGCAGCGCGTGCCCAGATCGATCGGATTGGCGGCGAAGAGGGCCGCGTCGGCGAAATCCTCCACCGAATAGTTCAGGGACTTGGCAAAGGTCTCAATAAAGGAGCCGCAGCCGGAGGAGCAGGCCTCGTTCAGCGTGACGGAATCCACGGCACCGTTTCGGATGCGGATGCACTTCATATCCTGCCCGCCGATATCCAGAATGCAGTCGACATCGGGGTCAAAATAGGATGCACCGTAATAATGGGCGATGGTTTCCACCTCGCCCCAATCCAGCTTGAAGGCGGCCTTCAGAAGGGCTTCGCCGTAGCCGGTGGAGCAGCCGCCGGCCAGCTCCACGCTCGGGGGAAGCTGACGGTCCAGATCACGGATCCCCCGGATGGCAGTGTGAATGGGAGAGCCGTTGTTGGAGGAATAGAAGGACCACAGAAGCTCTCCGTGCTCGCCGACCAGGGCCAGCTTCGTTGTGGTTGAGCCGGCATCGATGCCGAGGAAGGCCTTCCCGCAGTAGGAGGAGAGATCGCCGGTTTCCACTTTGTGGGCATCATGCCGGGCACAGAACTGTGCGTAGTCCTCCTCGGATGCGAACAGAGGCTCCATGCGCTGGACCTCGAATTCCATCTGAAGGGGACGGGAGGTCTGCTCCAGAAGATCGGAAAGAAGGACAGAGGTCTCCTCCTTGGCCAGAAAAGCGGATCCCATCGCAGGGAACAGATGGGAATTCTCCACCTCGATGGTATGCTCCTCATCCAGATGGAGCTCTCTTACGAAGGCGGCCTTCAGCTCCGTCAGGAAGTGCAGGGGACCGCCGAGGAAGGCAACGTGGCCGCGGATCGGCTTGCCCTGTGCAAGGCCGGAAATGGTCTGGATGACCACGGCCTGAAAAATGGAGGCCGCCAGATCCTCCTTCCGCGCGCCGTCATTGATCAGGGGCTGGATGTCGGATTTGGCGAACACGCCGCAGCGCGCGGCAATGGTGTAAAGAGAATCATAGTGCCGCGCGTATTCGTTCAGACCTGCAGCGTCCGTCTGCAGGAGAGAGGCCATCTGATCGATGAAGGAGCCGGTGCCGCCGGCACAGGTTCCGTTCATGCGCTGCTCGACGTTGCCGTTCTCAAAATAAATGATCTTGGCATCCTCGCCGCCCAGCTCAATGGCAACATCGGTCATCGGGGCAGCAGCCTCGATGGCGGCAGCCTCGGCCACCACCTCCTGTACAAAGGGAATGCCCAGGTGATTGGCGAGAGAGAGACCGCCGGAACCGGTGATGACAGGATGGATGCGGACGTTTCCCTGCCGGCGGTATATTTCGTCCAGAATGTCATGGAGAGTTTCGCGGATCTGGGCGTGATGCCTGCGGTAATCTCCGAAGAGGAGGTTCCTACCGGAGTCCAGCAGGGCGGCCTTTACGGTGGTGGATCCGATATCAATTCCGAGAGTATAGTCTTTAGAAATCACGTAGCTTGCTCCTGTGTCTGTTACTACCTATTAAATGCAGAATTTTGCCGGTGCACATCGCTACGGATTATAAAACGGGACCGCGGCAAACGCAACGCAGGCATTCCCCACAAAAGCTTAAAAATGTGTGAAATCGACGGCTCCGGGGGGCGGTATACTTGCAAGGGAGCATTTCTCTGAAGTATTCTTGAGAGCAACAACGCAGGCGGAAAGGGCGCAGGAGGCTCCGGCTTCCGGCACAGGCTTCCGGGCAGCTGCGATGATTTCAGTGAGGACCTGATGCGAATGAGCAATCATAACAATGGACAAAGACGCAATCGAAATCCCTTTGAATGGTTTCTGGACAGGTGTTCCGTTCCGAACCTTTCGCTGGTGATCGTTCTGTGCTATGGCTTCGGCTATCTTCTGGAGTTCGTCAACGCTTCGTTTCTGGACTATCTGACGCTGAATCCCTATGAGATCCTGCACGGTCAGATCTGGCGGCTGATCACGTGGGTGCTGCTGCCGCCGGGGAGCAGCAATCTTTTTCTGATCCTCATTGCCATGCTGTTCTATTATTCCATCGGAAATTCCCTGGAGAGAGCCTGGGGGACGAGGGAGTTCAATGCATACATCTGGACGGGCATCGGACTGACGATTGCGGGGGCCTTCCTGGCGGGAGGCATTCTCTGGGCGCTCCTGCAGGGGCAGAGCGGCCTGACAGAACAGGCAATCACAGGTTACTATGCGGGAATGAGCCGCTATTTCAGTACCTATTACGTTTCGACATCGATCTTCCTGGCCTATGCCATGACCTTTCCGGATGCCGTGGTGCTGCTGTGGTTCATCATCCCGCTGAAGGTCAAATGGATGGGGGTCGTCTACGGCGTAATGATCGCTGCGGATTTCATACAGGCAGCCAGAATCGGAGGCATCTCCGGCCTGTATACCTGCATTTCGATGGCGGCATCGCTGGCGAATTTTGTGATCTTCTGGCTGCGGAGCAGGAAGCTCCGCAGGTTTGCGCCCGGAGAGATCCGGCGCAGGAACGCGTTCCGGCAGGCCGTTCGGAAGGGACAGCAGATGTCCTCCGGGGGAGACGTGAGGATGCGCCCCGGGCACTCGGTTGCCAGACATCGCTGCGCCATCTGCGGCAAAACGGAGCTGGATGATCCGACGGCGGAATTCCGGTATTGCTCGAGGTGTCAGAACAGCTATGAGTTCTGCCAGGACCATCTGTTCAGCCATCGGCATGCCGTGAACGGATCGCCCCCTTTGCCGGCCGAGGACACGATCACCATTGAGAAGGCTGCCGGTACGCCCGGCGAAAAGGAATAGAGAACGGCGCCGCAGAAGCCATCCGGCAAAGTGCGGAACGACAGCACAGGATAACAGAAAAGGAACAGATTCGTGGAAGACAAAGAGACGAAGATGCAGCAGGAGAATCGGGAGAATCAGGAAAAGCGTCTGCAGGATATTCTGCGCAGCCTCATTCCCGCCGCAAGGAGGAATCGCGGCGTAATTGACAGGGGACAGCTGGAGAAGGCCCTTTCCGAGCTGTCTCTGAGTAAGGAGCAGGAGAAGCTGGTGGAGGATTACCTTGCGGCCAGCAACATCGGCGTGGATGTTCCGCTGGATGCGGACGAAAAGCTTTCCGAAGAGGAGAACCGCTATCTGGAGGAGTATACCCGGATGGTGGAGAGCATGGAGGAGCCGGAGCAGGGAGAGCTTGAGGCGGCAGAGATCCGTGCCATGGCGGGAGAGGCATCCGCACAGAGACAGTTGGCGGAGTGGATGCTGCCGAGAGTGATCGATCTGGCAAAGCTCTACGCCGGCCAGGGCGTTTACATGGAGGATCTGATCGGTGCCGGCAACGAGGCACTGGTGAGGGCAACCAAGCTTCTGGCACCGCTGGAGGGACCGGAGGAGGTTGAGGGGGCCCTGGCGGAGCGCATCATGCACGCCATGGAGGATCTGGTGGCGGAGAATCTGGATGCGGTTGCGGCAGATGAGTCTGCCGCAGAGACGGCCAACCGGGTGCTGGAAAAGGCAAATGAGCTCTCGGAGACCCTGCGGCGGAAGGTTTCCGTGGAGGAGCTGACGGCAGAAGGAGAGGTGACGCGGGAGGAAATTCTGGATGCCATCCGCATCAGCGGGAATAAAATCGAAAGCCTGGAGGACGGGATCTGATCCGGAGACGCAGGCGCAGGGAAAGTGCATCCGTGCAGAGACCCCCTCGGCACGGCAGCCGGTGACGCAGCAGGAGCGGCGAAAAGAGGAATGGAAGACAACGATTACAAATATGTTCTGGACAGCCTGTCTGTCCTGCAGCTGGGCGCGCGCTTTACCTATCGGGAGCTGCTGGACAATATCGAGATCAGCTACAAATACCGCTGCATCATCAAACAGCACATCCTGCAGGAGGTGGATCCGGACACCACGCTGGAGAGCCATCTGTATTATCTTGCGGAGCAGGACGAGAGCTGCCGGATATACCAGCAGCTGCGGGCGAGGATACGTGTCTACGTGCGGAAGGAGAGGGTGAACCGCAGGGGGGAGACGGAGACCCTGTTCGAGGAGCGGACGCTCACGCCGCAGGAGCTGGCCTCCATTCGTCCGGAGCAGAAGGAATGGATGGGGATGATCATTGCGGAACTGCAGATCTCCAAAATGGGGCTGATGAGCTTTGTGGTCTGATGTTCCGGAAAGCAGTTGTCAAACAGGCTGAAAACCTTTATACTGCAGAACAGACGTTCGATGCGTCTGCCGACGCGGCGGCGCAGGGGAGAAGAGGAGCGAAGCTATGGCATTGAATCAGGATGAACGGAGAAAGGCACTGGATGCCGCAATCGCGCAGATCGAGAAGAGCTACGGAAAAGGCGCGGTAATGAAGCTGGGGGATTCCTCCTCCAGCATGCATGTGGAGACAACGCCCACCGGGTCGCTGGCCCTGGACATTGCTCTGGGACTCGGCGGCATTCCCAAGGGAAGAGTGGTGGAGATCTACGGACCGGAATCCTCCGGCAAGACGACGCTGACGCTCCACATGATCGCAGAGGTGCAGAGAAGGGGAGGCATTGCCGGCTTTATCGATGCAGAGCATGCGCTGGATCCGGTCTACGCGCGCAACATAGGAGTGGACATCGACAACCTGTACATTTCACAGCCGGATTCCGGAGAGCAGGGGCTGGAGATTGCAGAGACGATGGTGCGCTCCGGCGCCATAGACATTGTGGTGGTGGATTCGGTGGCAGCTCTGGTTCCGAAGCAGGAAATTGACGGCGACATGGGAGATGCGCACGTCGGCCTGCAGGCCAGACTGATGAGCCAGGCACTGCGCAAGCTGACGGCGGTCATTTCCAAATCCAACTGCACCGTCGTTTTCATCAACCAGCTCCGCGAAAAGGTCGGGGTCATGTTCGGCAGTCCGGAGACGACAACCGGCGGCCGCGCACTGAAATTCTACGCCTCTATCCGGCTGGACGTGCGCCGCATGGAGGCCATCAAGCAAAGCGGCGAGGTGACCGGGAACCGCACGAAGGTCAAGGTTGTGAAGAACAAGATCGCACCGCCCTTCAAGGAGGCGGAATTCGACATCATGTTCGGCAAGGGAATCTCGTATGCCGGAGACGTGCTGGATCTGGCTGCCGGCAGTGACATCGTTGCCAAGAGCGGAGCCTGGTACAACTACGGAAGCGACAGGATCGGGCAGGGCCGTGAGAACGCCAAGAAATATCTTGAGGAGCATCCGGAGATGCTCTATGAGATTGACAGGAAGGTCCGTGAGCATTACGGACTGGATCCGGAGGGGGCCAGAAGGCCGGCTCCCGCTGCCGGTGAGGCGGAAGCTCCGGCCGAAGAGGCATGATCATCACGGAGCTTTCTGCAGCGGGCAGATCCCGGACCAGAGTGCGGGTCGATGACGAATGGACGATGGTTCTGTCCAACCGCGATCTTGTGCGGTACGGAATCCGGCTGCAGGAGGAGCTTTCGGAACCGGTCTATGAGGAGCTGCGGGAGGAGCTGTACCGCGGAGCTCTCCGCAAATGCGGAGAGCTCTTAAAGAATATGGATTACACGGAGAAATGCCTGCGGGAGAAGCTGATGCAGAAGGGTTACCCGGAGGAAATCGCCGAATCGGCGGTGGCTGCGATGAAAAGGGCACATTATGTGGATGATGCGCGCTATGCCCGGAATTACGTGCAGTCCCGGATAACCGGCCGGAGTCTGCGCCGGATCCGGACAGAGCTCATGAACAAGGGGATCTCCGGCGAACTCGCGGACGAAGCCTTTGCGGCCTGGGAGGAAGAGAACGGAGCCGCACCTGCGGCAAGAGAGGCGGAGCAGATCCGCGCGTTCCTGGAGAAGAAGCATTACGATCCGGAAAAGGCGGACTGGAAGGAGAGACAGAAGCTGGCGGCCTCTCTGATGCGGAGAGGATATTCTGCGGAAAGAATTCGGGAGGCACTGCGTCCTTGACAGTGACAGCCAAAGCGGGTAATATGGATTCGTTGTAATTTCCTTTTTTGTGGCGATATGCCTGGAGCTTTTGTCTGTCTTCGACAAAAGATCCGTCGCCGGAGGAGAGAAACAACGCAAATTGAATAAGGAGGTGCTCCTGTAACATGCTGTCTGCAATCATTTCAATTGCAGCGGTTGTGATCTCACTCGCGATTGCCGTTCCGGTAACTGCGAATCTGACCAGGAAACGCATTCAGGCGGAGAATGATCAGAAAATCGGCAGTGCAGAGGAAAAGGCAAGGGCGATCATTGATGAAGCACTTTCGACTGCTGAGAACAAGAAGCGCGAGGCTCTTCTGGAGGCCAAGGAAGAGAACATGAAGGCCAAGGCTGACCTTGATAAGGAAATCAAGGACAGACGGAACGAGATCCAGCGCAACGAACACAGAATTCAGCAGAAGGAAGAGACAATCGACAGGAAGAGCGATGCACTGGAACGAAAGGAACAGTCACTCGCATCTCGTGAGGAATCGCTGCGCAAAAGGCAGGATGAAGTTGCAAGGCTTGGAGAACAGCGCGTACAGGAACTCGAACGAATTTCGGGGCTTACCTCGGAACAGGCAAAAGAATACCTCTTAAAAACTGTTGAAGATGCTGTAAGACACGACTCTGCCGTGATGATCAAGGAGATCGAGGCAGAAGCCAAGGAGGAAGCGGAGAAAAGGGCCAGAGAGCACGTGATCAGCGCCATTCAGAGATGCGCAGCCGATCATGTGGCAGAGGCTACGATTTCCGTGGTCCAGCTGCCCAGCGATGAGATGAAGGGGCGGATCATCGGCCGCGAGGGTCGGAACATCCGCACGCTGGAGACCATGACCGGAGTGGATCTCATCATTGATGACACGCCGGAGGCGGTTGTCATCTCCGGCTTCGATCCTATTCGCCGTGAGGTCGCCAGGATTGCGCTGGAGAAGCTCATTGTGGACGGGCGCATTCATCCGGCCAGAATCGAGGAAATGGTCGAGAAGGCCAAAAAGGAAGTGGAGGCGGTCATCAAGGAGGAAGGCGAGGCTGCAACGCTGGAAGTCGGCGTGCACGGCCTTCACCACGAGCTGATCCGTCTGCTGGGCAAGCTGCGCTACCGTACCAGCTACGGGCAGAATGTGCTGCGTCACAGCGTAGAGGTTGCACAGCTCTCAGGCATTCTGGCCGGGGAGTTGGGACTGGATGTCCGCATGGCGAAGCGCGCAGGACTCCTGCATGATATCGGCAAGGCGGTGGATCATGAGATGGAAGGCTCTCATGTGCAGCTCGGAGCCGAGCTGTGCCGCAAGTACAAGGAATCCGCGATCGTGATCAATACGGTGGAATCCCACCACGGCGATGTTGAGCCGTCGAGCCTGATCGCGTGCATTGTGCAGGCAGCCGATACCATTTCGGCAGCGCGGCCGGGTGCCAGAAGAGAAACACTGGAAACCTACACTTCCAGATTGAAGCAGCTTGAAGAAATCACCAACAGTTTTAAAGGAGTCAGTAATTCTTATGCCATCCAGGCAGGCAGAGAAGTTCGTGTAATGGTAGTTCCTGAGAAGATCAACGATACCGATATGGTATTGCTGGCCCATGATATTTCCAAGAAGATCGAAGACGAACTGGAATATCCGGGTCAGATCAAGGTCAACGTAATCCGTGAGTCCAGAGTGACGGATTATGCGAAGTAAGCTGTATTGACAGGCAGAACAACGGTCCTGACAAGCGACAAAGTATCAGAGAATCAGAGCGGTGAGAATCACCGCTCTGATTTTTTGCGTGGAGAGATTTTGCGTGGAGAGATTTTGCGTGGAGAGATTTTGCGTGGAAAGATTTTGCATGGAGAGATTTTGCATGGAGAGAAGGTTGTATTTTGGTATGCATAGTGTATTATTTGCCTTAGTACAGTGTATATAGATTAAGACGTTCACAGTCCGAGGCTGCCGCGGCAAAGGACGTGCCGGGCACAGGAAGGCATCGCTGCAGGAAGGATCCGCGGAAGGCTGTGACGTTCGAGGCAGACGGCAGGTACAGAAAGGAGAGAAAGGAATGAGGAAAAGGTTTGCAGCAGGAATGTTGACGATCGCGATGGTCATGGGCATGACAGCGTGCAGCAATGTGGAGGATCATCAGGATGCTGCCGCAGATACGACCGCATCGGGGAGTGCACAGGACGCAACAGATTCGGCCGCTGCAGCGCCGGGAACAGAGACCCTGGATGCAGGAACGGCGGATACGGAGAGTTCGCAGACTGCGGCAGAGAGTGACGATGCAGAAGGAGAGACAGCGGATTCGATTGCCATTCTGTCCTATCTGGACAACGGAGGCACCGGAGAAACGTCCGGAGACAGGCTCACTGCCGTCCTGACCGAGGGTGCGGCCGACACAGCATGGAAGGTTTCGATTACGGATCACGAGCTGGAGGAGGCACAGAACCAGAAGCTTTCCTATGCGGCCGGGGTGCAGACCCTGGTGCAGTTCATCGAGACAGAGGACGGCGCCGGGGAAGCATTGCAGAAGGCACTGGATCAGGACAATGAAGCCCAGATGGAGCTGATGAAGGAGAATTATGCGGCAGCCCTGGAATTCGATCAGGAAATGGCGGACATGAATACCGACAGCAGCGAGACGGCGGAATCGGACGGAATGTACTATTCGATGCAGAGCAAGGTGATCCTGAAAAGGGCGGATGAGAAGATCCTCAGCTATCTGCGGGAGGATTATTCCTTCACCGGCGGCGCCCACCCCAGCACGGCGTACATATCGTACAATTATGACCCGGAAACGGGGAAGGCATTGACGCTGCGGGACGTGGTCACGGATTATGACGGACTTTACGAGAAGGTGCTGGAAGCGCTGCAGAAGGTGTATGAAGACAATGACGAGGGCGCACTGTTCTCGGATTATGCGGATACCGTAAAGGCCATGTTCTACGGAACGGAGACGGACGATGCCGGCGCCTCGGATACGGACACCGAGGAGATCCCGGAGACGGCCGCGAGCCTGAACTGGATCATGACGGAGGAGGGTGTGGATATCATCTTCAACCAGTATGACATCGCCCCCTATGCGGTCGGTCAGCTCGCTGCGGAGATTCCCTTCGGAACGGGTCTGATCAACGAAAATTACCGGTAGAAAAAAGATTGTGAAACTTCTAACAAGAATTAGCAGCTGTTAACTGCTCTTTTCCTTGCAGATGCAGAGGGCCATTTTTATAATGAACAGTGTCACATTCCGGAATGCGGAAATGCCGCCGGCACGGGAGAAATGATCGATTGTGCGGCGGCAGGAGCAGACCGGAGAGTTTTCATGGTATCAGCTTTCATCTGTCGGGCACGGGCCAGACACAAACGAGGCGGAGCTTTCGGGAACATCCATCCGGAACCTTGAGGGAAATGACGAGAGGGGCCGGGGGACGGCAGGAGGGTGGAGAACCGTCCTTACCCGGAGGGGATGCCGCGGGCACAGCGATGGAGAAAGCGAAAGGAGCAGAAATGAAACACAGGGCAGCGGGAGTTGCAATGGCGGCGATTCTGGCAGCGGGGATTCTGACCGGCTGCGGCGGAGATGACGCGCAGGCGTCGGCGCCGGCCTCGGAGACGGCCGGAGAGGAAGAGGATGCCGGAATGGAGGCTGCGGCAGAGGCGTCCGAGGATACGGCAACCGAGGATACGGCGTCTGAGGAGACAGCGGAGGCACTGGATTATGACGGCACGGTCATTCGGGTAGGATCCCTGAAGGGACCGACCACCATGGGACTGGTGAATCTGATGAAGGCATCGGAGGAGGAGACCTCGCAGGGAGCCTACACCTTTACGATGGCTTCGGATCCCTCTGAAATCGTCGCTTCCGTAGCCTCCGGCGACTTGGATATTGCCATGGTTCCCGCCAATCTGGCGGCAACGCTTTATAACAAGACAGAGGGAGGCGTGTCGGTGATCGACATCAATACCCTGGGGGTTCTGTACGGCGTAACGGCGGATGAGAGCATTTCCTCCATCGCGGACCTTGCGGGGAAAACCGTCCTGACCACCGGGCAGGGAGCGACCCCGGAGTATGCCTTGAATTACCTTCTGGCGGCGAACGGCATCACGGACTGCACGCTGGAGTTTCACTCTGAGGCGACCGAGATCGCGGCCCTCCTGCAGGAGGATCCCATGAAGATTGCCGTTCTGCCGCAGCCCTTTGTCACTGTGGCGGAGGCTCAGAATGAGAGTCTGCGGACGGCATTTTCCCTGACGGATGCGTGGGATGAGGTGACCGACAACGGGTCCCGTTTCCTCACAGGGGCGACGATTGTGCGGAACGCCTATCTGGAGGAGCATCCGGATGCGGTGGCGGTGTTCCTGGCAGAGCATGCGGAGTCGGCGGCGGAAGCGGTGTCCGACACGGAGGGCACGGCGGCCCTGGTGGCGGAATACGGGATTATCGAGAAGGCGCCGATTGCGCAGAAGGCCCTTCCTTACTGCAATATCGTGTGCATTACCGGAACGGAAATGAAGGAGGCACTGTCCGGATACCTGGAGGTTCTGTACGAGGCGGATCCGTCCTCCGTCGGCGGAGCGCTTCCTGCAGACGATTTCTATCTGGTTGAACAGTGAGATGAAGAGACGAATTTGCATTGTTCTGGCCTGGCTGGCGCTCTGGCAGCTGGCGGCGGCGGTGATTCATAATCCGATTCTGATGGCGGGGCCGGCCGAGACGCTGCAGGCCCTGTGTGCATTGGCAGGGACGGAAGAATTCGTGCAGAGTCTGGCCTTCTCCTTTCTGCGGATCGTGGGAGGATTTCTTGCCGGATCAGCGGCGGGCATCGTGCTGGCTCTGCTGGCCGGAGAAAGGAAGCTCCTGAGGGAGATCCTGGCTCCGCTCGTGACGGTGCTGAAATCGGTTCCGGTTGCCAGCTTTATCATTCTGGCCCTGATCTGGTTCGGCGCAGGGGCCCTGTCCTTTTTCATCAGCTTCATTGTTGTTCTTCCGATTCTGTACCTGAATACGCTGCAGGGGATGGAGAGTCTGGATCCGAAGCTTGCCGAAATGGCAGAGGTGTTCCACATTCCGCAGGCTGCAAGATTCCGATATGTTGTCCTTCCCGGCATTTATCCCTTTCTGAAAAGCGGCTTTGCACTGGCGCTCGGCATGAGCTGGAAGAGCGGCATTGCGGCAGAGCTGATCGGACAGTATAAGCTGAGCATAGGCAACCAGCTGTATGTGGATAAAATCACCCTGGATACAGCCGGTGTTCTGGCGTGGACGATGGTGATCCTGCTGGTGAGCTGGGCATTTGAACGGCTCTTCCTTCTGGCGTTTTCCTTATTGGAGAACAGAACCGTACGGCCGGGCACCGAAGAGACGGACAGCCGGGCGGAGGCCGACGAGGCCTCGGCGGGACGCGCAAAGGGGACTCGGAACGGAAACGGCGCGGGAGGTGAGACGGCAGAATGACCATAGAGGCCGAGCATATTTATAAGAGCTACAGCGGCAAACCGGTTCTGCAGGATTTCAGCCTGGATGTATCCTCGGATTCTTCGTATGTCCTTACCGGGGAATCCGGAGTCGGCAAGACAACGTTCCTGCGGATCCTCCTTGGCCTGGAGAAGCCGGATGCGGGGCGGGTGCGCCTTCTGGGAGATTATAAGTATTCCAGAGTCAATGCGGGCGTGGTGTTCCAGGAGGATCGGCTGTGTGAGGGATTCTCGGCGGTTGAGAACGTGGCGATGGTGAACCGCAGGCTCTCGGAGCGGATTGCACGGGAGGAACTGGAGAAGCTCCTACCTGCGGACCAGCTGGACAAGCCGGTGTACGAGCTCTCCGGGGGGATGCGCAGACGTGTCTGCATTGTTCGCGCCTGTATCATTCCATCGGACGTGATCGTGATGGACGAGCCGTTTGCCGGTCTGGATGAAGAGAATCGGAGGCGGTGCATTGACTACATCCGCAGCATACAAGGGGCAACGCCGCTGGTATTGACGGCGCATTCCCTGGACGGGCTGGGCTTCTGCAAGAACATTCCGGTCGGAGCAGCCGGGACGCGGTGAAAAGCCTTTGTCCCGATGTCACAGCATAATGAGAGAAAGGAAAAGAGTATGGTTACAAGCGACAAGGCACTGATCAGCTACAAGCATAAGGTTATGGAGGAGGTCGCCCGTCTTGCTTGGGAGGGAAAGCTGGACGATGAGCACAAGGAGGCACTGGTCTACGAGCTGATCCCGGGACCCAAGCCGACCTACCGATGCTGCATCTACAAGGAAAGGGAGATCACGCGGCAGAGAATCCGCCTTTCCTGTGCGCAGAACACCATGTGCAATCCGGATTCCCACAATATTGTGCAGGTGATCAAGCCCGCCTGCGATGAGTGTCCGCTTTCTTCTTATTCGGTCACGGACAATTGCCGTCTGTGTCTCGGAAAGGCCTGCGAGAATTCCTGCAAATTCGGAGCCATCACCATCGGCGAGTTCCGTTCCCACATTGACCGCAACAAATGCCGTGAATGCGGCATGTGCGCCCAGGCCTGTCCCTACGGGGCCATCGTGCATCTGGTGCGCCCCTGCAAGAAGGCCTGTCCCGTGGGAGCCATTGCCTTTGATGAGAACGGCTTCTGTGAGATTGATGAGGATAAGTGCATCAATTGCGGCCATTGCATCCACAGCTGTCCGTTCGGCGCCATCGGTTCGAAAACCTACCTGGCCAAGGTCATTGAGCACATTGTGAACGGCGATGAGGTTTATGCGATGTGTGCGCCGGCTACCGAGGGACAGTTCGGCGAGGACATCTCCATGGCGGCGATCCGTGCCACGCTCAAGAAGATCGGCTTTACGGATATGGTTGAGGTCGGTCTCGGCGGCGATATGACCGCAGCCTATGAGGCGGCGGAGTGGAGCGAGGCCATCAAGGAAGGCAAGAAGATGACGACGTCCTGCTGCCCGGCCTTCATCAACATGATGAAGAAGCACTTCCCGGAGCAGTTTAAGGAGAACATGTCCACCACCGTGTCGCCGATGTGCGCGATTTCCCGGCTCCTGAAGGCAGAGCATCCCGGCTGCATTACCGTGTTCATCGGGCCCTGCATTGCAAAAAAGAGTGAGGCAGAGGATAAGAGCGTTCCCGGAAATGCCGATTACGTCATGACATACGGAGAGCTGCGTGCGCTGCTGCGTTCCAGAGACGTGAAGGCAGAGCCGGTGGAGGAGGATTATCAGGAGTCCTCGCTCTACGGCAAGCGCTTCGCCACCAGCGGCGGTGTGGCGGCAGCCGTCATCGAAGTGATGAAGGAGCGGGGCGAGGATGTCTCCGGCATCAAGCTCAAGCAGGTCGCAGGCGGACAGGATTGCCGCACCGCATTGACGCTTCTCAAGGCCGGAAGGCTTCCGGAGGACTTCGTGGAGGGCATGGTATGTCCCGGCGGCTGTGTCGGCGGACCCTCGCGCCACAAGACAGAGGTGGAAATCAAGAAGGCAAGGACCACGCTTCTTTCCAAGGCGGATGGACGGAAGGTGCTGGAAAACATCGAGAAGTATCCGATGGACAAGTTCAGCATGCATCGTGACGGCCATATGGATGCCTGACAGAATGAACAAAAAGGGGTGACCGTTTTCTATTTGTCGTCCCGGGATCATCCGGCTTACAATGAAATCCGGCAGCGTCTGCTGCCGGATTTTTTCTATCTTCAATGC
>CAVKMX010000015.1:0-3099 GCA_963657295.1 Clostridium sp. CAG:302 | reverse complement strand
CTTCAATGCTGTCTCAGTTCAGGCACTTTCAGTTCAGGTACTTTCAGTTCAGGTACTTTCAGTTCAGATACCGCAAAACCACATCTTTAAAGACGGCCGGTAATTCCAAACGGACAGGAGGAGAAAGCCGCTATGTTCAGCTGCGTTGTGACCGGAGCAATCCGGGGCGTGGAAAGCTATATGCTGCGCATCGAAACAGACATTTCCGACGGGCTGCCGATGTTTTCGATGGTCGGCTTTGTTTCTGCCCAGGTGAGGGAGGCACAGGAGCGCGTTCGCGTGGCATTGAAGAATGCGGGCATCCGTCTGCCGCCAAAACGCATTACGGTTAATTTCACACCGGCCGATATTCCCAAAAAGGATCTGACGGCGGATCTTCCGATTGCGATTGCGCTGCTGGAAGCCATGCAATACCTGAGGACAGATGCGGCGGAGGGGATCCTGGTGCTGGGAGGACTGTCGCTGGACGGCGAGGTCACGCCGATCCGGGGGGTCCTTCCAATGGTTCGAAGGGCGGCAGAGGAAGGCTTTCACACGGTTCTGCTGCCGAGGGAGAATGCAAGAGAGGCGTCTGCGTGGCACCGGATCCGTGCCATCGGTATCGGGAGCTTGGAGGATGCCATTCGTTTCCTTCGGCTGCCGCACCCGGAACGGGAGAAGGAATTTTCGCCGGAGCCGCCGTTCCCGAAGGAGGAAGCCGAAGCGACGCAGAGTCCGGAAATGGATTTCCGGGATATCTGCGGACAGGAGGGCGTCAAACGCGCGCTGGAGATTGCGGCAGCAGGCTTTCACAATGTTCTCATGGTGGGACCGCCGGGCTCCGGGAAGTCTGTGATGGCGAAGTGCCTTCCCGGAATTCTGCCGCCGCTCTCTCTGGAGGAACAGCTGGAGGTTTCCTCCATCTACAGCATTGCCGGAAGGCTTTCGCCCGAGGATCCCTTTATCCGGACGCGTCCCTTTCTGGCTCCGCATCATTCCATTACCCGGCAGGCTCTGGTGGGAGGAGGTCTGCATCCTACACCAGGCATCATTTCTCTTGCTCATCGCGGCGTACTCTTCCTGGATGAACTGCCGGAATTCCAGAAGGACTGCCTCAACCTGCTCCGGCAGCCGCTGGAGGATCAGCACATTGTCATTTCGCGCAGCACCGGGAGCTATGATTTCCCCGCCCGGTTCATGCTGATCGGCGCGGCCAATCCCTGTCCCTGCGGCTATTATCCGGACAGCCGCTGCTGCTGCACACAGGCGGACATCCTGCATTATCAGAGCCGCATTCCCGGCCCGATCCTGGACCGGATCGATATCATGGCGGATGCACCGCGGGTGCCGGTTGATGCGCTTCTGCACAAAAGGCAGGAGGAGGACAGCAGCTGTGTCCGCAGGCGTGTCATGCGGGCCAGAGAACGGCAGAAGGAACGGTTCCGTCAGGAGAAAATCACCTTCAATGCAGAGATGAGCGCACCGATGACCGATCGCTATTGCAGGCTTGGCAGCAGGGAGAAGAAATTCGTAAAGGAAATCTTCTGCCGGATGGATCTGTCGGCGAGAGCATTTTACCGGATCCTGAAGGTCGCGCGGACCATCGCGGATCTGGACGGAGCGCCGGATATCGCCGAGGATCATCTTGCAGAGGCGGCAGGCTACCGCTGCAGGGAACACGGACGCGCCGGAGAAAGAGGGAATCCATCCGGCAGAATGGAAGAGTATGACGAAATTTGATGTGTGGCTCGCGGGAATCCCGCAGCTGGGAAAGGAAACCCTGTATACACTCTGGGCAGCGAAGGAAAACTGCCCGGCTTTTGCAGAGCTGCTGTACCGCATGGAGGAGAAGGAAGGGCACGAATTCGTGATCGGGGCCTTCCAGACGGAAAACCGGAAACGCTATCAGGAGGGACGGGAGCAGTACTCCGCGGGGATGGCGGAACGGGCGGCGGCGCTTCTGGCGAAGGCGAGAAGGGCCTGTGCGCATGAGGCATACCTGGACCGGGTCGTGCAGGAGCTGGAGCGCAGGAGAATCCGTTATGTCTGGGCGGGGGAGACGGATTATCCGAGGCGGCTGCGGCAGATCGAGGATCCGCCCTTCGGGATTTATGTGAGGGGGCGGCTTCCGGAGGAGGAGAAGCCGTCCGTCGGCATTGTGGGCGCCAGAATGGCATCGGCCTACGGAAGAAGGGCTGCCAGGTTTTTTGCCGGCAGGCTTGCTGCGGCAGGCATCCAGATCATTTCCGGCATGGCGCGCGGAATTGACGGAATCGCCGGAAGAAGCGCCCTGGAGGAGGGGAACGCGTCCTTTGCCGTTCTGGGAGGCGGCGTGGACATCTGCTATCCGGAGGAGAACCGGGATCTGTATGAGGCCCTGGGCGAAAGAGGCGGACTGATTTCGGAATACCGGCCCGGCGTGCAGCCGGAGAATCGCTTTTTCCCTCCGCGCAATCGGCTCATCAGCGGGCTCTCGGATCTGATTCTGGTGGTGGAGGCAAAGGACCGGTCCGGGACATTGATCACAGTGGACCGGGCACTGGAGCAGGGGAAGGACGTGTGGGCCGTGCCGGGACGGATTGAGGATCGCTGCAGCAGCGGGTGCAACCGTCTCATCCGGCAGGGGGCGGGAATTGCCCTTTCGCCGGAACTGATCCTGGAGGCCCTGGGCGTACAGAACGGCGGACGGTCAGCGGGGGCGGATGCCGCGGCAAGACAGGGGAACGGGCAGAGAGGGGACAATCCGGAAGAGGCGGAGGGCGGGAGAAATGCGGCACCGCTGTCCGTGCCGGAGGCACTGAGGGCCTGCCTGGACCGCGCCGCCCCGCACGGTCTTGGTGACATTCAGGACGAGGTCAGCCGCCTTGCGGCAAGGCACGTCACCTATGCAGAGCTGCAAAGAGAAGCGACAAGGCTCCTTCTCTGCGGCACCCTGTATGAAATCTGCGCGGGTCAGTATGTGAAGCGGTAGACTGCTGCGCCTGCGTCTTTTGACACGCACCCTCAGAAAAAGTTCTGCGTTATCAGGCCGGTTATTCTGCAAACGATGCGCCGTTACAGTTCACTCGCCCGCCAGGCGACAGGGTGGCGGAGAATGTCCAGTCCGGGGGCCTTGCGAGG
>CAVKMX010000014.1:0-27400 GCA_963657295.1 Clostridium sp. CAG:302 | reverse complement strand
CCCAGGATGGACAGCTCCGCCAGGACCCGTCACCGGCGGGCGAATGAACTGTAACCAGGATTTCCCTTTCATCTGCTGCACTCATCTGCTGCAGCGATTTGCGGTGCCCGCGTGAACAGGCATGGTCGTTTCCGCTGCCGCAAGGAGTGCATCATGCTGTTACCATCTGCTGTTCTTCACAATCGAATCCTTTGTTTCTGCCGCAGCGTCCTGCGTTCCCTTGCCGTTCTGCTGCCCGTCCTCCTTTTGTTCGCTCTTGCAGAACCTATCCCGGCCCATGCGGTTTCGGAAACGGTGTCTTTCCACGCCAACGGCGGAACCGGGGAAATGGACGCCGCTGTACTGGTGGCCGGCAGGGATACCCTCCCCGCCTGCACCTATACCCGCTACGGCTATGTGTTCCGCGGCTGGGTCACGAACCCCAACGGAACCGAATGCGAATACGAGGATCAGGCGGTTCTGCCGGAGGATGTCGGCAGCATGACGCTCTACGCTCTTTGGGAGCCCCAGATGTACATCATCCACTATGACGGGAACGGTGCCTCCTTCGGTGAAATGGCGGACTCCTACGGCATCTATGACCGAAAGACGATTCTCTCCGGCAATCTCTTCACGCGGACAGGCTATCGCTTCGACGGCTGGATCAACACCAACACCGGCAGCTTCTATCACAACCTGGACACCGTCACCAACCTGCATTCCGGCAATACCTACTCGCAGGCCGTACTCACCGTCAACGCAGGCAAGCCGGAGAATACCAGATACAAATTCAAGAGCACGCAGGGTTCCTGTGTCTATGAAGAGGACGGCGTCACCTACCTGGTGACCGCCGCCTCCATCAATGACAGTGCCTACAACAACGGCGATCTGTCCCACTATGAAACCATTCTGACTAAATACAATCTTGCGACCGGCAAAGCGGTAAAGGCCGTCCGCAATCTTGAATTCGATCACGGAAACGGCATCTGTTACAACGAGAACAACGGTCATCTGTACATTGCCGAGGGCGGCACGTGCGAGGGATATCCCAGCGGCGTCATGGAGCTGGACAGGGATCTGAACGTCGTGCGGGAATACAACTTTCCGCTGCTGACCCACATCTGGGCCATTGCCTATGCCGACCATCACTTCTACCTCATCGGCCGCAACAAGGGGAGCCGCAACTCCTTCTGTGTGCTCAACGACGAAATGGACACCCTTTCCATCACGCCGGTCGATGAATATTACGCACAGAACTTCAGCTCTCAGGGCATCGCCAGTGACGGCTCCTTTATCTATGCCGTCAGCGCCGGCTTCAAGGCCTACGACTGGAAGAGCAAGCAGCGCATCAATGTTTTCACAACGGAGGGGGAATACCTCGGCGTGTGGTCTCTGGACATTCCCTATGAGGCAGAGGACATCACCGTGATGGGCTCCTACGCCTACATTTCCACCAACGAAGGGGCCAAGAGCACCCTCTACCGCACGCGGATCCCCGCCGTAACCCTGACCGCCATCTGGAAGCACTGAGGCTGTCGCCCGGCTTCCTCACGGGGCGGCCGCCCTTATCCGTTGTTCAGCGGGCTGAGCACGATCTGTCCCGTCTCCCGCGTTGCCTTCAGGTCGATGATCCGCTGATTTTTCGAGCCGCGAAAATTCAGCGTGATCTTCTTCTGTGCCTCCACAAACGGCCCGTCCACCAGGATGTCAATCAAATCCAGATACGGATCGGTCACGCCCTCCAGATAGCGCTTCCCTCCCGGCACAAGGTCTCTTTCGTAGATGTACCCGGTATAAGCCCAGACGCTTTTCCCCGGCAGCTCATCCCGCACTCTCTGCAGGAGCTCCCGCAGCGGTTCCTGGCTAGGAAGCTCCATAGGATCTCCCCCCAGAAGGGTCAGCCCGTCGTAATAGGGCTTTGACAGCTCACGGAGAATCCTCGTCTCCATCTCGTCGGTATAAGGCTCTCCGTATTCAAAATCCCAGGTCTCCGGCTGAAAGCACCCCGGGCAATGATTCAGACAGCCGGATACGAACAGCGTCAGCCGGATGCCTACACCGTTTGCACTGTCCGCCGTCATGATTTCACCGATATGCATCGTACCTCCTCCGTCCCTCCGGGCTTGACCTTTTGCCGCAAACGTGGACTAATACTCATGGAAACCTCACTGTATCACCGCCAGCGCATTCACGCTGCAAGGAGCCCTTACCATGACCCTCTCTGATTTCCGTAAATCCTCCGGCCTCTCCGCCCTTCGCTGCTGCCTTGCAGCTGCCCTCGTGTTCGGTCTGGGCGCCCATGCGGCCGGCATGTTCGGCGGCATTTCCTATCACGACGACGTTGTGTGCACCTACGATGTCGGCGCCACTCACATTGTCGGCAGGTTCACGCTTGCTCTCCTTGGGAAGCTGACCCGTCTCCCCTTCGGCGGCAGCAATTACAGCCTCCCCTGGTTCAACGGTCTGCTCTCCCTTCTCTTCCTCGGTCTCGCCGCCTGGGTGATGATCTGCTCCCTCCGGATCACACATCGCCTTCTGCGGCTGCTCCTGTGCGGCATTCTGGTCACCTTTCCCGTTGTCACCGGAACCTTTGCCTATTGGTTTACCGCTCCCTACTATATGCTGGCTCTGCTCCTGGCCTGCATCAGTGCTGCGCTCCTGGCCGGAGATCTTTTCCCCTGCCGCCGCCTCGCAGCGCTTTCTGCCGGTGCGGTGCTGACGGCACTCATGATCGGAATCTACCAGGCCTATCTTCCCGTCATGCTGGCGCTGGAGGTCCTGCTGCTGCTCCGAAGGGAGGTCTCCTTGCGCGGTTCCTTCCGCGGCTGGATTGTACCTTCCCTCGGCACCGGAGCCGGTATTCTCCTGTATCTCCTCCTGATGCAGGCATCCCTTGCCCTGACCGGAAAGGAACTGTATGCCTACCGCGGAATTGACACCCTCGGTGCCGGGAGCTTCCGCTACTCGGAGCGGATTGTCATGGCCTATCGGATGTTCTTCGATCCGGACAGCTTCCTCCCGTATCGCGGCAGCAAGGATTACCTGCTCTTTATGTGGTCCATGCGGCCGGTTTACTCCGGATTGGTGGTTCTGTCGGTCATTGCCGGCATTGCTCTTCTGATCCTGACCTTTCGCACCTCCCGCGGCACAGAGGTGCGGGAGAGGCGGGCACGGCTCTTCCGGATGGCCGTTCTGCTGCTCCTCTTCCCTCTGGCCGAGAATTTCATTTTCGTCATGACGGACTATGACGTGTACGATCTGATGCTCTTCGGAGAGGTCATGATCTTTGTGCTGGCGCTGTGGCTCGCACAGCAATTCCTACGGCACAGCCCCTGGGGCAAGGTGCTCTCCGGCTGCCTCTGCCTTGCGGTCGCCTACGCCGTTCTGTTCTACCTTCGCTACGACAACCTGTGTTATTACAAGGCAGGGCGCATGCAGGAGGCCGCCGTTTCGTATGACAATGTTCTGATCGCACGGATACAGTCCCTGGATGAATATGATCCTTCTCTTCCCGTCTGCTTTCTGAATGAATTCGAGAAGGACACCTCCTGCCTCGCGGCAGATCCCGAGCTGGAGCGGGTGTGCATCACGCCTTACGACGGCACAGAGATCATCAACGATTACTCCTGGGTCAGCTTCATGAAAATACACTGCGGCTACGATCCCACCGTGATCCAGGATTATGGGCAATACGACAGCTACATCTCGCAGACGCAGATGCCCCGCTATCCCGCCAAGGGCTCCATCCGGATCCTGGACGGAGTTATCGTTGTAAACTTCTGAGGCACATTTCTGAGGCGCACTGCGCCGAATGCCGGCTGACCCTTGTCAGCCGGCATTCGGTACACGGCAGTCCGTTCACGCCGCAAGGTGCTCATCAGCGTGTCTGTTCCGCAGCTGTCTCTATCTCTCCACCACCGCAGCGCAGCCCATGCCGCCGCCTACGCACAGCGTTGCAAGGCCTTTGTGTACATCTCTCTTCTGCATTTCATGAAGGAGCGTTACCAGAATTCTGGCGCCGGAGCAGCCGACGGGATGTCCCAGTGCAATGCCGCCGCCGTTTACATTGAGCTTCTCCGGATCGAAGCCAAGGTCATGGGCAACCGCGAGTGACTGTGCGGCAAATGCCTCGTTTGCCTCGTACAGATCCATATCCTCCACCGACAGCCCGATTCTGTCCATTACCTTGCGGGTTGCATAGATCGGTCCGACACCCATGATGGAAGGATCCACACCGGCCAGCTCACCGCCCAGCCAGACAGCCATCGGTTCCACCCCGAGCTCCTTTGCCTTCTCTTCGCTCATAACGATCATGGCCGCTGCGCCGTCATTGATGCCCGACGCATTGCCGGCCGTCACAATGCCATCCTTCTTGAACGCCGGCTTCAGCTTCTGAAGAGCCTCCAGGGTCGTCCCCGGACGATTCCCCTCATCGGTATCGAATACGACCGTTCCCTTTTTGGTCTTGATCTCCACGGGAACAATCTCATCCTTGAATCTTCCCTCGGTGATGGCCTTCTCTGCCTTCGTCTGCGATGCAAGCGCAAATTCATCCAGCTGCTCTCTGGTCAGTCCCCATTGCTCGGCAACATTCTCTGCCGTGATGCCCATATGATAGCCGCCGAACGCATCCGACAGGGCATCGCGAATCATGGAATCCTCAACGGTTCCCGAATTCATGCGGTACCCAAAGCGCGCCTTTCTCAGAAGATACGGCGCCAGGTCCATATTCTCCATGCCGCCCGCCACGATGATGTCCTTGTCTCCCATCGCGATCAGCTTGGCCGCCAGATTCACGCAGTGCAGGCCGGAGCCGCACAGAACATTGATGGTGATGGCGGGAACCTCCACCGGGATACCGGCGTTCACCGCAGCCTGTCTGGCCGGATTCTGTCCGTTTCCGGCCTGAATCACATTGCCCATGTAGACCTCGTCCACCTGCTCCGGCTGGATTCCCGTGCGGCGAAGTGCCTCCTTGATGACAATCGTGCCAAGATCTGCCGCCGGGACATCCTTCAATGTTCCGCCGAATTTGCCGATGGCCGTTCTGCAGGCCCCTGCAATCACTACCTTTCTAAGTTCCATGCCATTGTCCTCCATTCTGGATTATTGTGCGCTGTCCTGCCCTCCTGCAGAACCTCGTACCTGACATTATACCATCTGCAGGGAAAACCTGTGCCGCGTCAGCCGACGCCTTTACGGCATTCCCTGTCTGAATTTCCGCAGGCGCCCGGCAAGAAGACAGAGGATCATCGGCAGCATCAGCACGATTGTCGCCAGCAGCTGTTCCCCTGCGCTCCTTTGGCCTCCGATCAGTACGGTTCCACCGGACAGGGCACTCCCCTCAGAAGACAACAGCCAATAGGCGAAAAAATTGTTGATGCAATGCCAGGCAATCCCCGGCGTCAGATCTCCGAAGTACAGGTCCATTGCATACATCAGTCCGCCCTGCAGCAGATATACGGTATAGATCAGGATCAGCGAGAGCATCTCTCTCTGCCCGGACACGGCTGCCGTGCCGCTGTGCATGAGCATGAAGATCAGGGAAGAAACCACGCCGTACCGCACCGCCTTCGGCGTGCACCGCAGCCGCTCTCCGCAGGCCCCGCGGAGGAAGATCCCGCGGAAAATGAACTCCTCTCCTGCCGACTGCAGCGGGACCAGGCACAGACACACTGCGGCGTTGACCGCAAGCTGTTCCCCTGCAGGAGAATTCCGCATAAGCTCTCCCCGCACCGCCTGCGGCAATTCCGCCAGCGCATACCCCGCCAGATACAGGAGCAGCACACATCGCACGGAACCGGCGTGAAGACCAGTCTCTCTCCCCAGAATGAATTCCCGCAGGCTCATTCCGCACATTCCGCGGATCAGCAGGGCAAAGGCAAGAATGCCGCCCGCCATCGGCAGCAGATTCATGAGAATGACCCCTGTGCCGCGCCATTTCCCGCTCAGCAGGAGCAGCTGCGGAAGGAGCGTCTGCACCAGGCCGGCGCAGCACACCGCAGCCAGGTAGGCGGCAGCTGCCAGGAGCAGCCATGCCTTCATGGAGACCGTATGCGGCCGATTCGTCGCGAACCGGTCCGCATCAGCCGGCACGATGATCTCCTTCCTGGCACAGATCTGCGAATTCACCCCTGTTCGCGAGCAGCAGGTCCTTCGGTGCAAGGCGCAGCTGACAGCCGATCCTGCCTCCGCTGATGTACATCTGCGGCAGATGCTCCGCCGAGGCATCCACCCTTGTCACAAAGGCCTTCTTCATTCCGATGGATGTGCAGCCTCCCCGCACGTAGCCGGTCAGAGCGAACAGATCCCTGACATGGATCATTTCCACGGACTTTACCCCCACCGAACGGGCACACTTTTTCAGGTCCAGCTCCTTCTCGATCGGAATGACGAAAACGTAGTGCTCTCTGTCATTTCCCACGGTCACCAGGGTTTTGTACACCTCCTCGTGGGGGAGTCCCAGCCGATCTGCCGTCTGCACTCCGTCCACAAACTCGTCCGCCTCGTAGGACCGGTGCTCATAGGGAATTTTCAATCGATCCAATATGCGCATCGCATTTGTCTTGACATCCTTTTCTTTTCTGGCCATCTGATTGCTCCCATCGCCGGTCACTGTTCAAACGCCCGTCAAAAGCACCTGGATATTCCCCTGCGTCTGCGCAGCAGCCGTCATTGCTCCACTGTATGAACCAGCATCGGCAGAGCCTGCTCGAAATTGACCCCGTAAAAGCGCCTTGCGGGATCCTCCATGGTTCTGCGCATGCATTCCAAGGTGTAGTCTACCGCAAGCTTCTGTGCAGATTCAAGGCTTGCTCCCTTTGCCATCGCGCCGGTTACCACACTGGCGAAAATATCCCCGGTACCGTGAAAGCTGTCCGCAAGCTTCTCATTCACATAGCGATGAATAATCCGCTCTCCATTGTCCTGCACCTGCATGGAAATTGCTCCGATGGAGTCTTTTTCCGTCGAATAACCGGTCAGAATCGTTCCCCGGCAGCCCATATCTGCCAGCGCATTCAGAATCTCCTCCCAATAGCTCTCATCTCCGTCCGGATGATACTCTCTTTCCGTGATAAGGCAGGCCTCCGTCAGATTGGGAAGGATCAGATCCGCTCCCCGGCAAAGTCCGCCCATTGCACGCACGAATTCCGGCGTAAAGCCCTTATACAGCACTCCGTTGTCCGCCATAGCCGGATCTACAATCTGCAGGAAGGCCGCATCCCCAGAATAGATCCTGCGGAACCTTTCCCCCAATCGCTTCACCAGATCAATCTGGCGAATGGACCCAAGATATCCGCTGCCGACTGCGTCAAAGCTCAGCCCCTCCTGCTCCCAGACTTTGTCGATGGGCTCGATCTCATCGGTGAGGTCACAGAACGTAAAATGCTGAAAGCCTGTGTGTGTGGACAGCACGGCCGTCGGCAGGGGGCAGGCCTCCACCCCCATCGCGGAGAGAATGGGCAATGCCACCGTCAGAGAGCATCGTCCGACACAAGAGATATCCTGAATACTGAGTACACGCTTCATCGTTTTCTTCCTTTCCGGGCAGCCTCCCGTGGCTGCATCTGACGGCATTATATTGCAGTTTGGTCTTATTCGACAGGGCGGTTTCTGAGCTTTGACGCAGACCAATTCTGTACAACAGAAGGGCAGGACGCCAAAGCGCCCTGCCCTTCCGGTCGATGCTGTGATTGTTTTTCTTCGTAAAGCCCGCGGCACTTCTGCCGCGCGGTCCTTCTCAGCCCTTTGCTGCCAGAGCGGTTCTGATCTTCTCGGTCAGCAGCGGAACCACCTTGTTCAGGTCTCCGACAATGCCGTAATCGGCAACGTCAAAGATCGGTGCGTTCTCATCCTTGTTGATGGCAATGATGATATCGGACTCTTCCATGCCGGCCACGTGCTGGATCGCACCGGAAATGCCGATGGCAAAATATACATGCGGACGAACGGTCTTGCCGGTCTGTCCAACCTGCAGATCCTTCGGCTTCCAGCCGGAATCCACAACGGCGCGGGAGCAGGACACGGTGCCGTGCAGCACCTCTGCGAGCTCATCCAGCAGCTTGAAGTTCTCCGGGCTTCCGACACCGCGGCCGCCGGATACCAGAATCTTCGCCGCCTGAATGTCGGCAACGGAGGAAACCTCCTTCACGATCTTCAGAATCTCGGTGTAGCAGTCATTCGGAACGAAGCCGGGGTTGTACGAAATCACCTCCGCCTTATGTCCGGCATCCGGTGTAATCTTCTGCATAACGCCGGGACGGACGGTAGCCATCTGCGGACGATAATCCGGGCAGGCGATGGTTGCAATGGTGTTGCCGCCGAAGGCCGGACGGGTCATCAGCAGCTGCTGATGCTTCTGCTCCTTGCCGGGTACCGCGATCAGCGGGAAATCACCGATCTCCAGCTGTGTGCAGTCGGCGGTCAAGCCGGTGTGAAGTCTAGCCGAAACGCGGGGGCCAAGGTCGCGTCCGATGGCCGTTGCGCCGACCAGAAGGATCTCCGGCTTGTACTCATTGACAACCGAGGCCAGTGCATGTGCATAAGGCTCGGTGCGATAATCCTTCAGCTCCGGATCGTCCACCACGATGACGCGGTCTGCGCCGTACGCACCCAGCTCATCCGTAAGACCGCCTACCTCGGAACCGATGAGAACTGCGGTAACGGTCTTCTCATCCAGGCTCTCTGCCAGATCCTTTGCCTTGCCCAGCAGCTCCAGTGCAATGGAGCTGATCTTATTGTCCACCTGCTGAGCAAAGATAAATACTCCCTTGTAATCCTCTAATGCCATGGTTCGATCCTCCTATTAGATCACGTGCTTCTCGCTCAGCACGTTTACGATGTAATCAGCAGCCTCTTCGGCAGAATCAGGGGTAACCTTGACGCCCTTTCCCTTGGCAACCTTGTCCGAAGCCTTCGCAATCACCGTAGGAGAACCTGCCTTACCAAGATTGGAGTCCTCTACATCCTTAAGGTCTGCTCTGCCCCAAACCGTGATCTCCTTCTGGAATGCATCAAAGATTCCGCCCGGTGTCATATAGCGGGGCTCATTGAGCTCTGCCAGGCAGGTAACCAGGCAGGGCATCTTGGCCTTGACAATATGATAGCCGTCATCATACTGGCGCTTTACGGTAACCGTCTTCTCTGCCTCATCCACACTCAGCTCCTCTGCATAGGAGATCAGAGGCAGATGCAGATGCTCGGAGATCTGCGGACCGACCTGTGCCGTATCGCCGTCGATGGCCTGACGTCCTGTGATCACCAGATCGAAGTCCAGATTGCGGAGAGCTCCGGCAAGGGTCTGCGAAGTAGCCCAGGTATCGGCGCCGCCGAGAACACGGTCGGTTACCAGAACACCCTTGTCTGCGCCCATGGCGATGGCCTCCCGCAGAACCTCCTCTGCCTTCGGCAGACCCATGGTCACAACCGTAACCTCTGCACCATACTGATCCTTCAGGCGGAGCGCGGCCTCAAGGCCTGCCTTGTCATCCGGATTCATGATCGCCAGCATTGCTCCTCTGTCCAGTGTTCCGTCGGGCTTGAATTTCACGCCGCCCTTCGTATCGGGAACCTGCTTCACGCATACTACTACTTTCATATGTTTTCTCCTTATCGTCAGAATCGAATTACTTCAGAAGATCGCCGGAAATAACCATGCGCTGAACCTCGGAGGTTCCCTCGTAGATTTCTGTGATCTTAGCGTCACGCATCATGCGCTCCACTTCATACTCCCGGATGTAGCCGTAGCCGCCGAAGAGCTGTACGCACTTGGTGGTAACGTCCATCGCCGTCTCTGCCGCGAAAAGCTTTGCCTTTGCAGCCTCTACCGAATAACGGGACTGGGTTCTCTTCGCCTCTGCCGCCTTGTAAACCAGGAGCTGTGCAGCCTCTGTCTCAGTTGCAAGGTTCGCCAGCTGGAACTGGGTGTTCTGGAATGCGCCGATGCATCTGCCGAACTGCTTCCTCTCCTTTACATAGGAGACGGTGCGGTCCAGAGCGCCCTCTGCAATACCGAGAGCCTGTGCGGCAATTCCGATACGGCCGCCGTCCAGGGTGTGCATGGCGATGGGGAAGCCCTTTCCTCTTGCGCCCAGAAGGTTCTCAGCCGGGATGTGCATATCCTGGAAGATCAGCTCATAGGTGGCCGATCCGCAGATGCCCATCTTGTTCTCCTTGGTGCCGAAGGAGAAGCCGGGCGTTCCCTTCTCTACGATGAACGCAGAGAATTTCTTCTGCTTTCTGCCCTTCTTGTCCTCCACGATATCGGTATATGCGATGATGATGTAGATGTCCGCTTCCTTACCGTTGGTGATGAAGCACTTGGAGCCGTTCAGGATCCACTCCTTGCCGTCCTCCGACAGGACAGCCTTTGTCTGCACGCCCTGCGCGTCGGTTCCTGCTCCGGGCTCGGTCAGACCGAACGCACCGAGCAGCTTGCCCTGTGCAAGGGGCACCAGATATTTCTGCTTCTGCTCTTCGGTTCCGTAGGTCATGATCGGATCGCAGCACAGGGAAGTGTGCGCGGAAACGATAACGGCCGTGGTCGCGCAGACCTTTGCCAGCTCCTCGACGCACATTGCATAGGTCAGAGGATCGCAGCCCTGTCCGCCGTACTCCTTCGGAATCGGAATCCCCATGAAGCCGTTCTTCTGCATTTTCTCCACATTTTCCCGCGGGAACTCATGCTTCTCATCGGTCTCGATGGCATGGGGCTTGATTTCCTTCTCAGCAAACTCTCTGAAGAGAGACTTTGCCATTTCATGTTCTTTGCTTAACTGAAAGTCCATGTTGTAATCTCCTTTTATCCGGTTGCATTATACCGTTCATACAGTTGTATCGATCGCCTGTATCGATCACTTCTTGTCGGTGGGAACCTTCTGGCCGTTGCTGTAGTCATAGAAGCCGATGCCGGTCTTGCAGCCAAGCTTCTTGGCACGAACCATCTTCCGCAGCAGCGGGCTGGCCGCATACTTGGAATCGCCGGTCTCATGATAGATGACATCCATAATGGCCAGAACAATGTCCAGTCCGATGTAATCCGCCAGCTCCAGGGGACCCATGGGATGATTGCAGCCAAGCTTCATGGCCGTGTCAATGCCCTCGATGTCGGACACACCTGCAGCATACACGCAGATGCCCTCGTTGATCATGGGAACCAGGATGCGGTTCACGACGAAGCCGGCCGCCTCATTGACCTCTACCGGAACCTTGCCCAGCTGTACGGAGATCTCCTTCACCTTATCCACCAGCTCATCCGGTGTGTTGGCACCCTTGATCACCTCGATCAGCTTCATGACAGGAGCCGGATTGAAGAAATGCATGCCGATGACCGGCTTGGAAAGGCCTGCGCCGATCTCCGTGATGGACAGGGAAGACGTGTTGGAAGCGTAGATGCAGTCCGGATTCTGCACGATCTCATCCTGCAGCTTCTTAAAGGTCTCCTGCTTCAGTTCCATCTTCTCCAGAACGGCCTCAACCACCAGATCGGGGTCCACGGCAATGTCCGACAGGCCGGTTGCAATCTTTGCCAGAAGCGCATCGGCTGCCGCCTGCTCCATCTTGCCCTTGGCGACCTTCTTGTCCAGTGCCTTCTTGATCTTGGCCTTGCCGCCGTCTGCGAACTCCTGCTTGATGTCGCAGAGATAAACCTTCTCCACGGCCTCGCTCTGTGCGAAAGCCTGTGCGATTCCGGATCCCATGGTTCCTGCGCCGATAACTGCTACCTTCATGATATTCTCCTCCTAACTCTGTGATGTATACATGCACAGCAACATGCCCGGCACGCAGACCGGGCACGCAATGTCACGTTTCTTACCTTTATTTGTTCTGGAATGCCACGTGCTTCACCTTGGCAGGGTCATCCTTCTTGCGGAGAAAATTCGCCATTCCCTCTCTCTGATCCTCGGATTCAAAGCAGGAGCCGAACAGCTTCTCCTCTGTGACGATGGCGGCATCCATATCCTGATCCAGACCCTCGTTGATGGCTGCCTTGCAGGCACGGACCGCAATCGGTGCATTTCCGGCAATGACGGATGCCAGCTTCTTCGCCGTGGGGAGGAGCTCCTCCTGCGTCGTTACCTGATTGACCAGGCCGATGCGATACGCCTCGTCTGCCTTGATGTTGCGGGCCGTATACACCAGCTGCTTAGCCATGCCGGGGCCGACGAGCCGGGCCAGTCTCTGGGTTCCGCCAAAGCCGGGCGTAATGCCCAGGCCAACCTCCGGCTGACCGAATACCGCATTGTCCGAGCAGATGCGGATGTCGCAGCTCATGGCGATCTCATTGCCGCCGCCCAGTGCAAAGCCGTTGATGGCCGCAATGACAGGAATCGGCAGCGTCTCGATTCTGCGGAACAGGTCGTTTCCCTTCTTGCCGAAGGCCTCGCCCTCCTCCTTGGTCAGCGTGGACATCTCTCCGATATCCGCCCCTGCCACAAAGGACTTGTCGCCGGCGCCGGTGAGCACCAGGCAGCGCACTGTGTTCAGATCCACCGCATCGATGACGGCGGACAGATCGTCCAGGACCTGTGAATTCAGGGCATTTAGTGCCTTCGGGCGGTTGATGGTGACCAGACCGACCGCGCCCTCTGCTTCATAGTCTACGAAACCCATGGGATAACCTCCAGATTTTCTCTAATCTGCGCCGCAGCACTCTGCGGCGTACGCACGCAGGAGAGACTCGCGCTCTCCTGCGTACCATTGCATGCAGACATCTGCTCTGCGTTATGCCTCGTACTTCTCAACCACCGTGGAGCAGCCCATGCCGCCGCCGATGCACAGCGTGGCAAGACCTCTCTTCGCATCCCGGTTCTTCATTGCATACAGAAGGGTTGTCAGGATACGTGCGCCGGAGGCACCCACCGGATGTCCCAGGGCGATGGCGCCGCCGTTTACGTTCAGCTTGGAGGGATCAAAGCCCAGCTCCCTGCCGACGGCAACCGACTGTGCGGCAAAGGCCTCGTTGGCCTCGTACAGGTCAAAGTCATCAATGGTCAGGCCGGTCTTCGCCAGAACCTTTCTCGTGGAAGCGACCGGGCCGACGCCCATGATCGAGGGATCTACGCCGCCGAGCGCACCGGCAATCCAGACAGCCATCGGTGTTACGCCCAGCTCCTTTGCCTTCGATTCGCTCATGACGACCAGGGCTGCTGCACCGTCGTTGATGCTGGATGCATTGCCGGCTGTGGTCACGCCGTCTGCATTGATGGCGCGCAGCTTCGCGATATCGGCAGCCGTCTGTCTGCCGCGAGGACCCTCGTCGGTATCGAAGACGATGGTCTGTTTCTTTTTCTTCACCTCAACGGGGACGATCTCCTCCTTGAAGGCGCCGGCCTCCATGGCCTCTGCAGCCTTCGTCTGCGATGCCGCTGCGAACTCGTCGAGCTCTTCCCGGGTCAGTCCCCACTGCTGTGCCACATTGTCCGCGGTGCGGATCATATGATAATCGTTGAAGGCATCCCACAGCGCATCGTTCACCATGGTATCCACCAGCGTTCCGTTGTTCATGCGGTAGCCGAAGCGTGCCTTCGGAAGGGCGTAGGGAGCCATCGACATATTCTCCGTGCCGCCCGCCACAACGATATCCGCCTCGCCGGACCGGATGAGGCTTGCGGCCAGATTGACGGCATACAGGCCGGAGCCGCAGACTACGTTCAATGTCACGGCCGGCGTCTCCACCGGAAGGCCTGCCTTCAGAGAGCACTGTCTCGCAACGTTCTGTCCCTGCGCAGCCTGAATGACACAGCCCATGAAGACCTGATCCACATCCTCCGGCTTGATCCCTGCGCGCTTTACCGCTTCCTTAATCACGATGGAGCCGAGCTCCGCAGCAGGTGTTGCGGAAAGTGTTCCACCCATTGTGCCGACTGCCGTGCGGCATGCGCTAGCAATAACAACTCTGTCTGCCATGATTTCCTCCAAATGCTTGTGCAACGATTCTATGCTGTACCTTGTGCGCCTGTACCGCGAACGCCGGGAAACCCGAACATTCGTTTGTGACTTTGTTAATTTTTTGTCACAATGGGAATTATAGCACAGTGCTTTTCCCTTTTCAATGAACGTTTTGGGAATTTTTCACATCTGCCGCGTTGCCTGCCGGAGGTATTCTCTACAGGTTCGGCTCAATGAGTCCGTAGGTGCCGTCCTTTCGGCGGTACACCACGTTCAGCTGCTCGGTCTGCGCGTTGCAGAAGAGGTAGAAATTATGTCCCAGCAGCTCCATCCGGACACAGGCATCCTCCGGATACATCGGCTTCATGTCGAACTGCTTGTGCCGGCGGATCGTGATTTCCTCCTCCGGCAGGAAATTGCGGTCCAGGAATTCCTGGCGGAACACTCCCGGAGAGGTTCTGTGGCGATCCGCCAGCTTTCCCTTGTATTTCTGCAGCTGCCGCTGGATCACGGCGGCCGCCAGGTCCAGACTGATGTACATGTCATTGCTGGACTGCTCCGAGCGGATGATCCCGTCCGGAACCGGAATGGTGATCTCAATTTTATGCCGGTCCTTGTTCACCTCCAGTGACACCCGCACCGGCGTGTCCTCCGCGAAGCATTGATCCAGCTTGTCCAGCTTGTCGCGGATTGCGCGGTCCATTGCCGGTGTTACGTCAATGTTCTTCCCTGTGATGTGATATTTCATTTCCGCTCCTTTCCCCTCTGCGGAGAGGTATCCGTCCATTCCCTCACTTCAGCACTCTTCGGATTGCAACAATATTGCGATAGGTCGCGGTCCCCGTGGTAATGCCGCTTCGGGGATTCGAGGCATGCACGATCTGATTGTTGCCAAGATAGATGGCCACATGCCCGGAATACAGGATCAGATCACCCGGCTGTGCCTCCGCAAGAGAGGCCACTGCAGTTCCGCAGGATTGCTGTGCCCCCGTATAGTGCGGCAGGCTGATGCCGAAGTTCGCATACACCGCCATCGTAAATCCGGAGCAGTCGGTACCGTTCGTAAGGCTCGATCCTCCCCACACGTAAGGATTCCCGACGAACTGCAGCGCATAATTGGCAACCGCCTGACCGGCCGAGGTGCCCGAGCTGCCAGAGGATGATCCCTTGCTGCCCGTTTTCTTCGTCTGTTCCGCTTTCTCTGCCTCCTGTTCGGCCTTTCTCGCAGCCTCCTCGGCTTCCTCCTGTTCCCTGGAGACCGCCTCCGGATAGATTTCCTCAACGTCTGCGAAATCCGCCGAGATGTATCCGTCTCCGTCCTCCGTGCGGATCTTGTACCAGCCGTTCTCCTCTTCCAGAATTTCGAGGGTCTCTCCCTCTCCGATCAATGTGATGACATCCGAATCCGCCATGGCCGCCGCACGCACGCGCAGGGTCTGCGTCGTCACCACCGCCTGCTTCACGGACACCGCATCCGCCAGCTCCTGCGCCGCCGTACCGGTTGCAACGTACTCCTCTCGGATGTAGCCCGTAACTCCTCCGGACCGGATCCGCACCCAGCCGTTTCCTGTCCGGCCCAGAACCTTCGCCACAGATTTATTATATAGCTTTCCGATTACTTCGGACTCGGTATCCGCATCCGCGCGCACATTGATGTAATCGTTGACCTGCGCCACCACCAGCTCCTCGCCGTCTGCATTGACCGCCGGCGCGTCACCGGCTGCCGCCGTGCTCTCGCTCCCGTCCTCCTCTCCGCCTGCGATGGAGACAATCGTATCGCCGAGCGCACCGTTCTGCCGCGCGGCCTCCAGGAGCGCCTCCGCCTCTTCCGGCGTCACAACACCCTGGTCCAGCTTCATCTGTGCCTGCCGGCGGTCGGAAAGCTCTGCCATCTGCACGGCAATGTTGGCATCGGAAACCACGGTTACCGCTGTCGCCGACAGGATGGTCGCCAGCGCACGGTCCATCTGAATTCCCTGGGTTTCGGACACGGCATTTACGACATTCCGCTCCTTGACCTGCACCGGCGTGAGCGTTGTCTCTTCGGCCGCACCGTCCTCCTGCAGGTCCTGCAGCGACACCTTCTGTGCCGAAAAGGCATAGGCGAACCCGGCTCCCGGATAGAACACCCGAACCTGTTCTTCTCCTGCCTGTTCCCCGTCCCCCTTCTCTCCGGAGCCGTTCTCCCTCTCCCCGGAAGACGTCTCCGCCGCATTTGTCTCCATCCGCACAGCCGGAAGTACCGCTGCCGGTATCTGCATGCCGGACATGGCGAAAGCTGACACCGCGAACCACAGCAGTGTCAGCTTTCCTCTCTTCGAATTGTTCCTGTTCCCACGATCCTTCGGATCTCTGCGCCCTTGTATTCTCAAAATCATACTGAAAATTCTCTTGTCCCGTCATTCCGCAATCGCGCGGCCGGCATTCCTCTCCTGCAGAACCCTTCTGCAGACATCCGGTCGGTTGGTAATGATCGCCTCCACGCCCATGTCCCTGCACAGACGCATATGCTCCTCCTCGTTCACCGTCCAGACATGCACGGCAAGGCCGCACGCATGTGCCGCTGCCACATAGTCCGGATCCGTCAGATGATACAGGGCCGGATGAAGTGCATTTACCTGTGCCTTCTCCCTGGCGTAGGGGGCCACATCGATCCAGTTGTCGGAATACAGGAGTCCTGTCCGTATGTCCGGCTTCTCTCTGCGCAGATGCCGCAGCGTGTAGTGGTTGAAGGAGGAGTAGATCACTCTCTCCTCCATGCCCTTTTTCGCCGTGAGCTCCAGCACCTTTTCCTCGATGCCGCGGTACCAGAAAATTCCCGTCTTGAACTCCACATTCACCGTCAGTCCGGTCGGCTTCAGAAGATCGTACACCTCATCCAGCAGCGGAATCCGTGCCGTTTCATATTCCGGATGTGTGCGGTTGAAATTCAGCCTCCGCAGTTCTGCGAGAGTATGATCCTTGATCCAGCCGCTCCCGTCACTGACGCGCTCCAGCGACTCATCGTGTGCCACCACCAGCTCCCCGTCCGACGTCAGCTGCACATCCAGCTCCACACCGTCTGCGCCCATCTCTGCCGCCTTTTCAAAGGAAACCAATGTGTTCTCCGGCGCATATTCCGATGCGCCGCGGTGTGCCCATACCATAGTATTCATGCCGCTGCCTTTTCTCTGGTGCTCATCACGAACAGCACCAGTCCGATCAAAAAGAAAACTGCAATGACGCCGACGCCGTAATTAGCCGCTCCCGTGGCCTGCGACACCAGACTCATCACCGTTGTGCCAATGAAGGAGGCTCCCTTTCCGCAGATGTCATAGAATCCGAAGAACTCTCCGGAGCGCTCTGCCGGAATGATCTTTGTAAAATAAGACCTGGACAGGGACTGGATACCGCCCTGGAACATACCGACCACAATGGCCAGCACCCAGAACTGCCATGCCGCATTCAGAAAAATGGCGAAAACCGCAATCCCGGCATACGCGGCAATGGCGATCAGGATCAGCTTCTCCGCCATCCCCTTCTGCGCCAGTCTCCCGTAAATCACGGCGCTGGGGAAGGCCACGAACTGCGTCACCAGAAGAGCCAGCAGCATGTCGGTCGTACCCAGCCCCAGCGCCGTGCCGTAGGCCGTAGACATATCAATGATGGTGTATACGCCGTCAATATAGAAGAAAAATGCCAGCAGGAAGAGCAGGATCTTTCGGTTCTGCAGGAGATCCCGCAGGCTCACTCTCAGCTGCCGCAGGATGCTCCTGTGCTCTTCCTCCCCCTCGAGGAAATGCTGCTGCCGGTAATCCTTCAGAATCGGGATCGAAACGCCTCCCCACCACAGGGCGGTGATCACCATGGAAAGAGAAAGGGCCAGCATCTGCGAAATTCCGATCCTGTCTGCGAACAGCACCAGCAAAAGGCAGGCAATGAAGGGAACGCAGCTGCCGATGTATCCCCAGGCATAGCCGAGGGCTGACACGTTGTCCATCCGTTCCGGCGTTGTGACATCCACCAGCGTGGAATCATAGATCACAAGGCTCAGCGAATACAGCACTCTTACCACACAGAACAATGCAAGGAAAACCAGCCATTCCCTTGCAAGCCCGAGACCTGCACAGCCCAGGGCCCCCAGTACAATCGTGAGAGCAAAGAACGGCTTCCTGCGCTTCCCCTTGTCCGCCGCCGCTCCCAGAACAGGACCCAGAAGGGCGACAATCACCGTGGTCAGAGAAATGGTGTACCCCCAATAGGCCAGATAATCCACCTCGGAGATCCCAGCCTGCCTGCTCAGTTGGTTGAAATAAATCGGAATCATCGTGGATACCATCATGGTAAAGGCCGAATTGGCCACATCATACAGAATCCACTTTTTCTCCAGCGATGTCAGCTTGCTCATAGCGTAATCCTCTCTTCCGCACACGGTGCCGTTGTCTCTCTGCAGGAATCGCAGAGCCACGCACATTGTGCCCCCTCCCGGTTAAGAACCCATTAACGCTGTGTATGTCGTCTGTAAAACCCAGGACACCTGCTGCACATCTGCGCGAGCCCTCTCGCGCAGATGCGCAGGCATCGGACGGCTTCCGACGCCCGTCAGGACAGTGCCATACGGTCGGAAACCTCTCCGCCGGCCTCCTCGAATTTCTTCAGAAGATCGGCAACCTGAAGCTTTTTCTTCTCTTCTCCGCAGACGTCATAGATGATCTGTCCCCCGCTCATCATGATCAGCCGGTTGCCGTGTGCGATGGCATCGTGCATGTTGTGCGTGACCATCAGCGTGGTCAGATGCCCCTCTTCCACAATGCGGTCGGTCGCATCCAGGACCTTTTTGGCCGTCTTCGGATCCAGCGCCGCGGTATGCTCGTCCAGAAGGAGGAGTTTCGGGCGCTTGATGGTCGCCATGAGGAGCGTCAGCGCCTGCCGCTGTCCGCCGGAGAGAAGGCCGACCTTTGAGGTCATGCGCTCCTCCAGACCCAGATCCAGCTTCTTGAGCATGCTCCGATATTCTGCCGTTTCCTTTTTGGTTGTCCCCCAGCGAAGAGTCCGGCTCCCGCCGCGTCTGGCCGCCAGTGCCAGATTCTCCATAATCTGCATGTCACCGGCCGTTCCCGTCATCGGATCCTGGAATACACGGCCGAGATACGGGGCCCGCCGGAACTCCTGGAGTGAAGAAACATCCTCGCCGTCAATGATGATCCGTCCGCTGTCCACCGGCCACACGCCGGCCACTGCGTTCATCAGGGTGGATTTTCCGGCGCCGTTGCCGCCGATCACGGTGCAGAAATCCCCGTCCTTCAGGGTAAGGCTGACATGGATCAGCGCCTTTTTCTCATTGATGGTATCCGGATTAAAGGTTTTGGATATGTTCTGAATCTCCAGCATGATCAGTCCTCCTTTTCCCCGGTGACCGACTTCGCCGCCGTCTCTGCCTTGTTGCGTCTTGCCAGCGCACGGAAGGAGCTCTTGCGCATTTCCTTCAGATAGGGGGCTGCCAGGAACATGGCCACCACAATTGCCGTCAGCAGCTTCATATCATCGGCAGGGAACTTCAGCCACAGAACGAAAACATAAACGAAATAGTAGATCACGGCGCCGATGACCACGAAGCTCAGGCGCAGGATGAAATCCAGCCTTTTTCCCAGAAGCGCCTCCCCCAGCACCTCACCGATGATGACCGCCGCAAGGCCGATGACAATGGCCCCCTGTCCCATCTTCACATCTGCAAAGCCCTGATACTGTGTCAGGATTCCGCCGGAGAGCGCCACAAGACCGTTGGAAAGCGCCAGTGCCAGCACTTTCATCCGACCGGTGTTGATGCCCTGGGCGCGGCTCATCTGCTCGTTGATGCCGGTGGCCCGGATTGCGCTTCCCATCTCCGTTCCCAGGAACCAGTAGAACACGCCGATGATGATCACATCGACGACCAGCGTCAGTGCAATGGTCTGTCCCAGGTACCGGACATTCGATGAAAAGTGCACCGCCACGGTAGCGGTCGGCACCGCCTGGTTGGCCTTTCCCATGATGTTCAGATTGATGGAATACAATGAAATCTGCGTCAGAATTCCGGCCAGAATGTCCGGTATTCCGAGGCACGTATGCAGGATTCCCGTCACGAAGCCCGCGAGCACTCCGGTCAGGAAGGCAACCCCCAGTGCCGCCTCCGGATTCCATCCGGCCAGAATCAGCATGACGGTTACCGCTCCTCCCGTAGCAAGGGAACCATCCACCGACAAATCGGCAAAATTCAGCACGCGATAGGTCATATAGACGCCCAGTGCCATGATGCCCCAGATCAGTCCCTGGGCCAGGCCGCCCGGCGCCGCATTCCACAAGGCGGTGGGATTCAAGGATGCAAAATAAGCTGCCATTGTACTTCCCTCTCTTTTCGTTGTACCTTCCAACAGCAATCGCTGCGGCATTCGCCGCGGGCTCTGCGCAGCCCCCGGCCCCGGGCCGCTGCCTGCGCAAAGGAAGAGGCAGCACAGGCACAAAGCTGCGCCCGCGCTGCCTTTTCATGAATTATAGCACAGTACCGATTTTTCTACTCTTATTCGGCTGCCGGAATCTCCACGTAGTCATCCGGAACGGTAATGCCGATGGCCTTCGCGTAATCCGCGTTGTACTCCTTGGTCACCGTCGGTGCAAAGCCGATTTCCATGGTGCTGATGTCAGCGCCCTCCGAAAGGATCTGAATGGCCTGCTGGCCGGCTGCGTAGCCAATGTCGTAATAGCTGATGGAAAGCGTTGCAAGACCGCCGGCTCTTGTCATGTTCTCCTCGCCGCAGATGATCGGAATGCCGGCCGGCTCCGCCACATTGGCAACGATCGTCATGTTGGACGCCGCGGTGTTGTCGGTGGGGATGTACATGGCATCACAATCCGCGACTGCCGCCGTTACCACCGACTGCAGGTCATTGGAATCTGCAAAGGTGTATTCCTCGTAGGCAATGCCGTCCTCTTCCAGATATCCTTCCACCTTCTCTGCCTGATATTTGGAATTCGCCTCTCCGGAGCAGTACAGAATCGAAACCTTCTTCACATCCGGCACCAGCTCGAGGATCATGTCCTCCTGCTGATCCAGCGGTGCCAGGTCCGAGGTGCCGGAAACATTCATGCCGGTCGTTCCGGAGAAATTGTCTATGTTCAATGCCGTTCCGTAATCCGTAATGGAGGTTCCCAGAATCGGAATATCCGTCGTTGCGGCCACCGCTGCCTGCAGTGCGGCCGTTGCATTGGCCAGAATCAGATCGTAGTTGTTGTTGACGAAGCCGTTGATGATGGTGGCGCACATCGTGGACTCACCCTGTGCGTTCTGATAATCAATGGTGACGTTGTCCCCGTATTTCTCCGTCAGCGCATCCTCAAAGCCCTGGGTTGCCGCATCCAGCGCACTGTGCTGGACCAGCTGGCAGATGCCGACCGTGAACTTCTCCTCGCTCTGTGCATCCGCGTCCCCTGTATCCTCTGCCGCAGCCTCATCGTCCGAGGCTTCCTCCGCGGTATCCTCTGCCGCAGCCGCGGTATCCGTGCTGCTCCCGGAGCATCCTGTCAGCAGACTCATCGCCAGCACAGAGGATGCCAGCAGCATCGCCAATGTCTTTTTTTTCATAATATTGTCCTCCCTGATTCATGGTTGCCTTCCGTCCCGCACCACCCTGCGCTGCGCGGACGAAATATTTTACTACATTAAAGCGCAAACGCGTTGGTGTGTCAACGCAAAGGCCTGCCGTGAACCCCGGCAGAACGGATAATCTCATGAAAACCGTCTGTATTTCGTGATAAAACGCAGGCGCAGCGGGCTGCGCTGAGAATTTTTGACACGTGCAATCAGAAAAAAGGGCAGGTTTATTCGACCGGTTATTTAAAGATCGATGTCCTGAGGAAGCACTGCCGCAATGACCATGGCAGACAGACCGGCGCGTTGGATGGAGGCCAGATCCGCCTCCATGAGGAGCTGGTCCCGTTCCACATGCTCGCCCTGCTGAACGTGCAGGCGGAACGGTTCTCCCCGCAGCTGCACCGTGCCGATGCCGATATGTACGAGGATGCTGCCGCCGTCATCGGCCGCGATCAGCACCGCATGCCGGGCCTCTGCGATATTCGACACCGTCCCCGCAGCCGGCGCGTAGATCCTGCCGTCTGAGGGCAGGATGCCAAAGCACCTCCCCATTTTCCCGCCGGAGAAGGCTGCATCCGGTATGGCCTCCATCGGCACCCATTCCCCGTCTGCAGGGGCGGCTATTTCCCGTTTGGTGAAGGCTCCCCTTACGGTTTTCCTTTCTGCGGCCGTCTCTTTGCCCGGGGAGCATCCTTTTCCATCCGCCTGCCTCTTCTCTGCTGCGGCAGCTGCCTTTCTCGTTTCGCTTATCCTGCAAAGGGGAACCGACAGTTCGTCGACGCCGATCCGGATCAGACGCTCTACGGCCTCCGGCTCGCTGCCAAGTTTTCCGCACACACAGGTTCTCACGCCGTGCCGGTGTCCCGCCGCAGCCGTCATGGCGATCATTCTGAACACGGCCTCGTGAAAGGGATTGCCGTACCGCTCCAGCCCCTTCGCCTCCCGGTCGACGGCCAGCGTATACTGTGTCAGATCGTTCGTTCCGATGCTGAAGAAATCCACCTTTTCGGCGAGCTCCTCTGCGCAAACGGCGGCTGCCGGTGTTTCCACCATGATGCCGAGTGCAAACGGCCGGAAGGGAATGACCTCCCGCTCCAGTGCCTGCTGTGCTTCCCGGATCTTCCTTCGGAGTTCATCAATCTCCCATCCGGAGGTGATCATCGGGAACATGACCTTCAGGTTCCCGACGACCCCCGCACGCAGCAACGCCCGCAGCTGCGGGCGCAGCACGTCCTCCCTCTCCAGAAGGACACGCACCCCGCGCAGGCCAAGCGCCGGGTTGTTCTCCTCTCCCAGAGAAAGCCACGGCGCCCTTTTGTCCGATCCCAGATCCATGGCGCGGATCACCACCGGCTTCTTGCCCATGGCTTCCAGGACAGACCGGTATACGGCGTACTGCTCCTCTTCGCCGGGCGGCGTATCTCTTTCCATGAACATGAACTCTGTCCGGAACAGTCCGACACCGTCCGCTCCTGACGCGAGCAGGGCCGGAACCTCACGCAGATCTGCGATATTGGCGCAGATTCCGGTTCGGCATGAAACCGGTTCCGTATTCTCCTGCCCTGCCTCCCGCTCCTTCTCAGCCTCTGCCATGCGGGCCTCTGCGGCCCTGCGGGTCTCCGGGTCCGGATCCAGGATCACTCTGCCCGTCTGTGCATCAAGGATCACGAAGGCGGCGCTCTGCGCCCTTACAACCGCCTCCCGGTTCCCATACAGATAGGGAATTCCCATACTCTCCGCCAGAATCGCTGCGTGAGAGCCTGCAGATCCTTTTTCTGTCAGCAGCCCACCGATCCGTGTGCTGTCGGCCGCGATCAGCTCCGCGGGACTGATCTCAAAGGCAGCAAGGGCGGACCGCTGTGCCGGCGCCGTCCCTGCTCCATCCAGAACGGCAATCAGCTCCCTTGCAACGCCCCGGACGTCATCCTGCCGCGAGCGCAGATATTCCGACTGCATTCCGCTAAAAGCCCTTGCTTCCTCCTCGGCCGCCCTGCGGACTGCGGCAGAGGCGCGCAGATGCTTCTCCCGGATTCCACGCTCTGCCTTTGAGAGAAAGGCGTCATCCGAGAGAATCGACAGCACAACCTCTCCCATTGCCGCATCCTCTCTGCCTGCTCCGCCGCTCCTCCGGATTCCTCCCGGAGTCTCCTCGTCCTTCTCCTCCGCCGCCCTGTCGCCTTTCTGAATTCTCTGCTGCAGGGAGCGCACTGCCGTACGAAGTCTGTTCAGCTCCGCCGCAGCGTCCGATGCCGGTTCCTCCTCCCTGGTGTCCTGCAAAAGGAAATACACCGGTCCTGCAAAAAAGCCCTTTTGCGCCACGCTGCAAATAAAGGTTTCCATCCGGCTCCTCCTACAGATTCTCGCTCAGAAACTGCTGTACCGCCTGTGCCGCCGCTGCCGCATCCTCTCCGGACGCACGAACCTCCAGCCTGCAGCCCTTTGTCGCCTCGAGCTCCATCAGCTCAAGGATGCTCTTTGCAGAGGCCGTGCGCTCTCCGTTTCGGATCGTGATCTCTGCGCGGAAGCCGGCCGCCGTTCCGGCCAGTGCACCGGCCGGCCGGGCATGCATTCCGACCGGATCCTTCACGGTATAGGAAAACCAGCATTCCTCCTGCGCTCCGTGCGGAAGGCTCTCAGGCGGAAGGTCCCTGAACGGACGGCTCTCAGACGGAACATTCCTGAATGGAAGACCCTCAGACGGAATATTTTCGAACGGAATCTCCTCGAGCAGAATGCTCTCCCCGTGCCGGACCATTCTGCGCGGAGCGGCCGACGGAGCATGGTACTCTTCCTGCTCCTGCTCTGCATGCCCCTGCTGTGCATGGATTTCCATTCCTCCCAGGGCATCGGCCACCGTCTCATCCTGGATCCGGACCATGGTAATGAGAAACGCCATCACGCAGCTGATGCCCAGTCCCGTCACATATCTCGCAGCACTTTGCAGTGCCCCTCCCCGGCCGGCCGTCATGACGAACACGCCCAGCAGGCCCGACGGCCCCCAGGTCGTGGAGGCAACCTCGCACACCGTGACAAAGGCTCCGCCGAAGCCTGCGCCCAGGCCGGCCGTCAGAAACGGACGCCCCATGGGAAGCGTAACGCCGTAAATCAGCGGTTCACCGACGCCCAGCACCCCCGCCGGCAGAGCGCCCCCGATCACTGCGCAGAGCTTCCGATGCCCCAGACGCTTCGCCTTCACATACAGGGCCAGGGCGGCGCCGACCTGCCCGGCGCCTGCCATGGCCAGAGCAGGGTAGAGCAGCACGCGGCCCAGCTCCTGCAGCTGCACCGTGTACAGCGCAATCATGCCGTGATGCATGCCGCAGGCCACCAGGGGCAGGAACACGGCGGAGGCCACGTACCCCACAACCGCCCTTACCACAATATTGTCCGATACGCAGGCCTCACCGATGGTCCATGAAATGCCGGCCGAAACGAGGCCGACCGCAGGCATGACGATGAGGACGTGCGGTACGACGCAGAGGAACATCGTCAGGAGAGGTGTGAATACGACGTCCAGATTCGCCGGCATTCTCCTGCGAATGAACCTCTCGACATGCGACATGATGAACACGCCGCAGATCACGGCCAGAATACCGCCCTTTCCTGCCTGCAGGATGGAGCTGAGCGGAGAGTCCTCATTGTACAGTCCCAGAAGCCGGGAAATTTCGCTGATGTTCTGCAGCGAGGTCATCATCCCCAGCATGCCGCCCAGAATCGGCGTCGCCGCGAAGCGCTCTGCCGCCCGATATCCGGTCCAGGCCGTAATATATGTCATGAAGGAAATGTTGATCAGCATCAGCAGCTGCCACAGCAGATACCAGCCGGTGCTGTCCTTATAATCCGGAATCAGCTGTGTCATCAGGGAGGCAAAGCCCGCGCAGAGTCCGGCCACAATCACACCGGGGATGAGAGGGACAAAGATGTCGCCGAGAACCTTCAGCCCGTTCTTCACCGGATTGCCTGTCCCGTTCGCGGCAAGGGATGCCTTATTCTGCTTCCAGTCCCCGGAGAAGGACGCAGACATGCCCAGCCCCCTGCTGTGACAGAGGTCGGCGAACTTGCGGCTGCTGCCCGGGCCCACCACGATCTCATAGGAATTCGGACGATCGTGCACGAGGCCGAGCACCTTTTCCGTGCTCCTCAGCTCCTCCTCCCGTACATACGCCTCCTCCCGCACGATAATGCGCAGCCTTGTCATACAGTTCGTCACGTATGCAATATTGTCCGCGCCTCCGAGCTGCCGGATCAGCCGATCGACAATTTCAATGTCCTTCATTCAGTTCTTCCTGTCTGCAGCTGTGCCATTCTTTCACACAGATCCTTGATGTAAATTTTGCGGGCCAGCTGCTGCCTCCAGCTCACCGGAATGGCATCCAGGCCGTAATAAAGACCGCACAGTCCGCCGCTGATGGCCGCGATGGTGTCCGTGTCCTCCCCCAGATTGATGCACCGCAGCATGGCCTCTTCATAGGAGCCCGTCGTAATCGCACACCAAAGCGCTGCCTCCAGAGAGTCTACGACATATCCTGAGCTGCGGATGTTCTCTCTCTTCACTCCCTGCAGCGCCGACAGATCCCGGCATCTCTCATAAAAGAGAAGATCGTGCTGATATTCCGTCTCCTTTTCGTAGTGCAGCATCGCTTCGTTGATGCCCCTCTGCAGAACCTCCGTCAGAGACGCGTCCGCGGACGGCTCCGCTTCCAGGACCGCCTTCACAAGATAATAGTAAATTCCGCAGGCCAGCTTCGCCCTCGGATGCGCATGCGTCAATGCGGAAATCTGCTCGACCGTCCGTACCGCCTCTTCCTCCGCCGTCCCGGTTCCCAGCAGATACAGACAGGTCGGCAGAATGCGCATCAGGGACCCGTTCCCGTTGTTCCCGGCCTCTGCACCGCCGCAGGTTGTCACATCAAAATCGTTGCTGAGGAAGCACAGGATCGCATCCATTGTCCCGCGGCCGATGTCATAGGCCTTTCCAAACGGTGTATATTCCCCCTTCAGAAGCCATTGGCCGTAGCACTTCATCACCGCCACCGGATCCAGCCGTCCGTAGCGCAGAATGCTGTCCATCGTAGCCAGCGCAAGGCTGGTGTCATCGGTCCAGCTCCCCGCCGGCATATCAAAGGTCCCGTGACCGATCATATCCGTGACCGGATTCGCATCCATCTCTTCCCTGCTGTTGAACTGCACCGGACACCCCAGCGCATCCCCCGTTGCCAGGCCGAAAATGCCGTCCAGCCACACCTGTGTCGTCTCTCTTTGATTGGAAAAGTTCATGCCGCCCTCCTTATTTATCCATCATACCTCAGAAGCATGACGTATATCTGAAGCAAGCGGCTGGAATGCTGCGCACGATGGCGTACTCATTCCAACCGCAAAATTCAACCAATGGCCTACGCTGTAATCTTATCGCTCTTTGCCCGGTTGCATTTCCAGCATAACGTCTGCAGATTCTCTTCCACTGTACAACCGCCTTTTGCCACCGGAGTAATGTGATCAATTTCCAGCAATAAATTTGGTTCCGCGTGTGTGGAATTCCCACAAATGCAGCAAGTAAAATTGTCTCGTTTTTTGATCTTCTCCCTCAATTTTCTCGTCATAAGAGTGCGCTGTTCTTTTGCAAAGGCGCTTGCTGTCAGCTTACTCTGAAGCGTCTGGATGAGTTCCACAATGGTTTCCTCGGTCATAGGAACAGTGAAAGACCTTTGTGCCAGTCCTCCATTCGATGTATATGAGAATTTATACTCCACCGTGAGAACGCTCTCATCTACATTGGCAAATCCCAGACGACTGTAGAATCCGGACTCATCATTTTTCATGATGAAATCCGGCACATCTCCCAAATACTGCTGATAGTCCTTCTTGTAGTTTTCAATAATCTGCTTTGCATCCTTTAAGGTTTCCAATTCTTCCAATAATTGCTGA
>CAVKMX010000013.1:14525-28030 GCA_963657295.1 Clostridium sp. CAG:302 | reverse complement strand
GTTGACACGTGTTATCAACTATGCTGTCATTGTAGTCGGTACATTGCCGATTTTTTGTCTGTATCCCTTTGTTCAGAAGTATTTTGTGAAAGGCGTAATGATCGGATCCGTTAAGGGGTGATGCCCCTGCTCTCTATCGTTTGGAGAGGCCTTCTCTGCTCAATGGAGGAGTGCCGTTGACGCTGAAAATCAGAAAAGAGGTATCCATGTACAGCTTTCGGTGTGATAAGGAAACAGCCATCGTGAAAACCGTCCGCGGCTTGATTCGCGGGTATTGGCAGAAGGACGTGTATATCTTCAAGGGCATCCCTTATGCGCAGGCGCGGCGCTTCGAGGCGCCGGAGCCTGTCGATGCCTGGGAGGGCGTGCGGGACTGCACCAGCTTCGGCTATTGCGCGCCGCTCCTTGAGTTCCCGGTCCCCAGCGGCGAGCTGCTGGTTGCGCATCGCTACTGGCCGATGGATGAGAACTGCCAGAACCTGAACCTCTGGACGCCGGGGCTGGACGATGCAAAGCGTCCGGTGCTGGTGTGGCTGCACGGCGGCGGATACGAATCCGGGTCGGCCATCGAGCATCAGGCCTATGAGGGTGAGAACATGGCACGCCTCGGCGATGTCGTCTCCATTTCAGTGAATCACCGCCTCAATGTCCTCGGCTATCTGGATCTTTCGGATTTCGGCGAGCGATTTGCCGATTCCGGGAACTGCGGCGGCGACGATCTTGTCGCTGCACTCAAATGGATCCATGAAAACATTGCAAAATTCGGCGGAGATCCGGACAACGTGACCATTTTCGGTCAGTCCGGCGGCGGCGGAAAGGTGACGACGCTCCTGCAGACGCCTGCTGCCGACGGCCTCTATGCCAAGGCGTTCAACATGTCCGGCATCTTCAAGCCGCATGATTCCATCCCGGCTCTGCACGGGAGCGGCTGCGAAATGGGCGAGCACCTGATGGCGGAGTGCGGCGTGAAGAGCATTGAGGAGCTGCAGCAGGTGCCCTTCTATTTCCTCGCGCAGGCCTACAGGAAATGGAAGCCGATCCTGCTCGCTGAGGGCAAGAACTGCGGAGACAGCCCGTTTGCAAATGAGTACTATGTCGGAGATCCCTTCGACGTCGGCTTCCGCAGGGAGACGGCCGGCATTCCGATGCTGATCGGCAGCGTCTATTCGGAATTTCCGTCCTTCAGCGAATCCGACTTCGACAAGCATGCGCTCTCTGAGGCAGAGCAGACGAGGATGCTCGCAGATGTGCTGGGAGAGGACAACGCCGCAGTGCTCGTTCCGCTGATGCGGCAGGCTTACCCGGAGCGGCCGATCATTGACCTTCTGCAGATCGATATCATGTTCCGCCCGGCCATCATCGAATACGTGAAGCTCCGCGCGGCCGTCAATCCGGAAACCTATGTTTACCTTTTCAACCATGACATGGCAATCGACGGCGGCCGGGCTCCCTGGCACTGCTCCGACATTCCGTATGTTTTCCACAACACCGCCATGGTGCAGACGACCCAGGATTCCTGCGCGGATGAGCTGGAGAGGAATATGTTCGAGATGCTCATGAGCTTCGCCCGCACCGGACGCCCGGGGCATTCCGGCATTCCCTCCTGGCCCGGCTGCACTCCCGACACGGAGAATACCATGGTGATCAACGGGCCGGGGTGGGAGGTCCGGCCCAATCATGACCACGCACTGCTGGAGCACTATGTGCCCGTCTATGCGCCGATTTTCGCTGCCGGGATGGATAAGACCATGGAAAAGGCGCAGCACTGACCAAAAGATGCAGCAGGGGAAATGGGGGAGAGAGCCGGCGGATCGCACGGATTTGCAAAGGAATTTGCTGCTTCGCAGCGCAAATCCGGCGTGGGAAACGCTTTAATCAGCGTTTCCCTAACTCGTGATTTCGTGGATCAGGGAGTTTCGCGCCGGCCCTTTACGTAGTAGTACAGGGTTTTCACACCGAAGCCGGTGCCGCCCTCGGGCTGGCCGTCGGAGCGCTTGCCGGTAAAGGGCATGGCGCCGAAGTCGATGTGGAGGAACGGCGTGTCCTCGCAGAAGGCCTCCAGGAAGAAGCCGGCCAGAATGCCGCCGGGACCGCCCTTAGGGGCATTGTTGAGATCGGCGTAGGGGGAGGACAGCTGCTCCCGGTATTCCGGGTAGAAGGGCATGGCGGCATACTTTTCGCCGGTCAGGGGGGTGTCCTCGTGGATCCGCTCGAACATGGCCGGCGTATTGGTCAGCGCGGCGGCGCACACGCTGCCGTAGAAGCTGCACACGCTGCCGGTGAGGCCGGCGGCCTCCAGGAGCTCCGAGGGATGAAAGGTGCGGATGCAGTAGGTCATGGCATCGGCCATGGAGAGCCGCCCCTCGGCGTCCGTATTCTGTACGAAGACCGTCTTTCCGTTCATGGAGCGCAGCACGTCGCCGTTCCGGTAGCTGCGGCCGTCCACCGCATTCTCGCAGGCGGCAACGACGGCAACAACGTTGTGCGGGAGCTTCTGCCGCGCGATGGCGCACATCGCACCGATCACGGCGGCGGCGCCGTTCATATCAAAGCGCATGGATTCCATGCTGCTCGTCTTGATGGAGAGTCCGCCGCTGTCGTAGGTGATCCCCTTGCCGACAAGGCCGATGGGCGGCTCATCGGGAGCACCGCCGTCCCAGCGCATGACGATCAGGCGGGGCGGCAGAGGGCTTCCCTTGGCAACGGCCAGGAATAAGCCCATTCCCAGCTCTTCACAGGCCTTCCGATCATAGCTTTCGACGGCGAAGCCGTACTGCTGTCCGCAGGCGGCGGCGCGCAGTGCCAGTTCTTCGGGCGTGAGCACATCGGCCAGCTCATTGACCAGATCCCGTGCGGCGGCGATGCTCTGCGCGAGAACCAATCCCTCCTCCATTGCACTCTTTATTGCATCGTTACAGTCCCCGGAGGTGAGCAGCGTCAGATCCCGATCGACAGATCCCTCCTTTTTGGAACGGTAGCAGTCGAAATGATATTCGCTCAGTGCCAGCGTACCGGTCAGCTGACCGGCGAGCACACTTTCTGCAGCGAAGGTGAGAGCGTCCATGCGGTCGATGACCGCACGGACGGCCTTCCGCTCATTCAGCTGTGTGCCGACCGCAGCGACCGCAGCGCGGAAGGCATCGAACGGCGCGGAAACGGCATTGTCAAAGCCGATCAGCAGCACATCCGCGAAGCGGCCGCGCAGCGGCAGACGAAGCACCCGGAGCTCTCTGTGCCCGAGTGTCAGGGGATCGCCGGAATAAACGGCGGCATAGGCCTCCCGGAGCTCCGGATCGGAGAAACACACCGTGCTGCCTGCCTTGATAAACCGGACAACCGCATCGTACTGCCCGGATAAACGATCCGAAATGTTGCTGCGCATCTTCCTTCCCTCCTGCACGCCCTGTCTGTGCGCCCCGCGTCAGTTTCCTAAAGGTCAGCCAAAGTTCGTCAATCAAAGGTCAGCCAAAGGCCCATCAAAGGTGAATCAAAGGTGAATCGGAGTGCCGGGAGCACGGCAGAACCGTTTCCTGTCGTCCGCAGGCTGCCCGATAGCGGGCCTTTTCTGATTATTTATATGATCTTGCAATACTATATCATGAAAATATAGAAAGATAGAGAGGCACATGGTATAATTCGTGTTTGTTCAGCACCTGCAGCAGAGAAGACAGAGAGGTGGAATTCAGTGACAACACGACAGATGGTTGATATTGCATTAAAGCTTGCCGGCCTCGAGGAGGATACGGTGGACACCGAGATCGGCTGCGAGGGAGCGGATGTGCACCGCGTCCTCGCCGGCATTGATGTTTCGGATGCGGTGATGCTGGCCGCGCAGCAGAAGGGCTACGACTGCATTGCGGAGCACCATGGGATCATGGGCAAGGCCGTACACATCGGCGACCAGATGCTCAAGGATCAGATGATGCTGATGTATCGGTTCGGCGTTCCGATCAATGTCGCGCAGAAGGCCATCGAGAAGCGCGCAAGACAGGAGAGCCGGCGCATGCACTCCAAGAATCTGAACCGTCAGGCCGAGTTCGCCAGATTCCTCCAGATGCCTTACATCGGGCTCCATACGCCGGCGGATCTGATCGGGCAGGCAATCGTACAGAAGCGGATGGATGCGCTGAATGCGGCGAACCCGTTTGCCACGCTGCAGGATGTGGTGGATGCCCTGAATGAGTTCCCGGAGATCCGGAACGCCCTGCAGGAGCCGGCCATCCGCGCCGGAGAGGCGGGCAGCTATGCCGGGCGAATCTGTGTGCTGTATGCCGGGGTGACCGACGGCGGCGCCGGTGTCTACAATACGTTTTTTGACTACGGCGTCGGAACCCTGATCGTCATGCATATGTCGGAGGACGACATCAAGGCGGTGCAGGAGCACAACAAGGGGAACGTCATCATTGCCGGCCACATGGGCAGTGATTCGATCGGCTTCAACCGCGTGATCGCCGCGTGGGAGGAGGCAGGCCTCGAGGTGACGAGAACAGGCGGGCTCATCGGATGAGCCGCGGAGAAGGAGACTGGCTTGAGGCGCTGCGGCGCAGCTTCCCGGTGACGCAGACGCAGGCCTTTTTTGATATCGCCTATGAGAACTGCGGCGCCGCCTATATGCGGGAGGCGCTGGACCGTTATTGGGAGGACAAGGCGGACCTCCTGCCCGGCATGGAGAAAATGGGCGGCGGCGGAAAGGGCCGGACGGTTGATGTCATTGCGGAAACGCGCGCAGCCCTTGCTGCGTTCCTGCATGCACCCGGAGCGGAGAGCATTGCCTTCACCGCGAACACGTGCCAGAGCATCAGCCTGGCGCTGCAGGGATTGTCCTACCGGCCGGGAGACAACGTGGTGGTCGGCGCAATGGAGCATGTCTCGGTGCTGATGCCCTGTCTGCACCTGCGGAGGCAGGGAGTCGAATGCCGCGTCGTGGGGAACGGATCGGATCTGTGGGTTACGGAGGAGGAGCTTCTGGCTGCCGCGGACGAGCATACGCGGGTGATCGCGGTGAGCCTCGTTCAGTCCTGCAGCGGCTACCGCATCGACCTGCGGCGGCTGACACAGGAGGCCCATAAGCGGGGAATCTTCGTTGTGACGGATGCCATTCAGGCCCTTGGCTTTACCGAGGTGGACGTACAGGAGCTCGGCGTGGACGCGCTGGCGGGGTCGCCCTATAAGGGAATGCTCGGAACGGAAGGAGTCGGATTCCTGTATTGTGCGCCCGCAATGCTGCAGTGCCTTGAGCCGGTGTTCCTGTGCTGGAGCGAGGCGATGTCCTTCAACCGGCAGACCGGAGAGGTGACGTGCCGGGATCCGCTGCAGGCCAGGAAGCTTGAGGCCGGAACCCTGCCGTTCATGAGCATCTATGTGCTGCGTGCCGCACTGGAGCGGCTCCGGTCCATCGGAATGCCGGAGATTGCGGCGCATGTGTCGGACTGCCGGGAGCGGGTGTACCGCGAGCTTACGGCATTGGGATACGAGTTCGCAAACCCGCAGGAGCCGGAGCACCGATGCGCCAGCCTGCTGCTGCGCACGGAGCGGAAGGGCGAGCTGACACAGTTCCTGGCGGAGCGCGGGATTTACGTCAGCAGCGGCAATACAGACCATGTCCGCATCAGCGTGGCTCCGTTTACGGATGCATCGGACATCGACCGGCTGGTGCAGGGCATGAGGGACTGGAAATCTGCCGCATCGGATGCGGGAGAGGAGACCCGCCGCTGACCGGCGCCTGCCCGCCTATTTTTCAGAGCGAATGCCGGAGCGGGGAACCGTCCGGATTCGATAGAACAGCTGCATTAACGCACGAAAAGGGAGAGAGTATTTATGAAAAAGCGTATTTGCACACTCCTGCTGGCGTCTGTCCTTGCGATCGGCGCACTGGCAGGGTGCGGCGGCAAGTCCTCCGGCGAAGCATCGTCGGAAGCTTCGGCCTCGCAGGACACGGCAGAGGAGACCGCAGAAGGCGGAGAGGCATCCTCGGCAGACCAGAACATTCAGGTACCCTGGGCGGCCAGCAATTTCTACTCGTTTGACAACAACAAGAATTATGCCGCAGAGGAGATTCAGATCCAGTCCCATGTGCTGGAGGGCCTCGTCCGCGCTTCCATGGATGAGGACGGCAACCAGACCTATCTGCCGGCCGGCGCCGAGAGCTGGGAGACCTCCGATGACGGTCTCGTCTGGACCTTCCACCTCCGTGAATACTATTGGAGCGACGGCGAGCAGGTGACGGCGCAGCATTTCGTGGATTCCTTCCGGCGTCTTGCAGATCCGCGCAACGGCTTTGACTTCGCCTCCTTTGTGGGCGACATCGTCGGCGGAGAGGAACTCTATACGATGGATGCCGCAGAGGCTTCGGATGAGGAAATCGAGGCGGCCAAGGAGGCACTGGGCGTCAGGGCTGTGGATGACACCACGCTGGAGATCACGCTGAAGGTTCCTGCACCGCAGTTCCTCTCCAAGGTCAGCTGCACCTGGATGGCTCCGGTCCGCCTGGATGTCATCGAGGCTGCCGGTGACATGTATGATACCGACTTCACCACCCATGTCTGGTGCGGCCCCTTTGCCGTTTCGGAGTACGTGAAGGACAACAGCATCGTTCTCGTCAAGAACGACAGCTACTGGGATGCGGAGAACGTCAAGCTGGAGCAGATCACCTTCCTGGACATCAGCGAGACCTCGACGCAGAGCACGATGTTCAAGAACGGCGAGCTCGCGGTTCTGGCGCCGACCTCGGACTACGTCCAGCCCTATCGGGACGGTGCGGAAAGCGGTGAGTACGCCTATGTTGAGAATTACGCACCGAATGTCACCTATTTCTATTTCAACCGGCAGGGCAATTCTCTGTCCGGCCTGATGGAGAGCCGCAAGGTTCGTCTGGCGCTGTCCCTTGCCGCGAACCGGGAGGAGTTCACCGAGGTGATCTTCAACCGCTATACGCCGGCCTACGGCTTTGTGCCGTACGGCATTACCGTCGGAGATCTGAACTACCGCGACAATGTGGAGGAGCCGCTGAAGGAGCTGGCCGCAGAGTATGACACGCCGGAGAAGCTCCAGGCACTCTTCAAGGAAGGCATGGAGGAGCTGGGCGATGACCGCGACCTGTCCGAGGTTACCATCACCTACATCTGCCGCGGCGACACCGCCATCAAGCGCCAGCAGCAGGAATACTGGAAGAACCTCTGGGAGACCACGCTGGGCATTCAGGTCGTTGTCAACGTCCTCGGCGACAGCTCGCTTCTGAGCGAGGAGCGCAATGCCGGCCGTTATGACATTGCACAGGCCGGCTGGAACGGCGATTATGACGATCCGATTGCCTTCCTGGAGATGTGGACCAGCTACGGCACCTCGGTGCGTTACTCCGGCTGGAGCGAGGAAAAGGCGGCGGAGTTCGATCAGTTTATTGAGGAGCTCAACGGAGAGGTCGATTCCCAGAGCCGTCTGGAAACCTATGCGGAAATGGAAAAGTGGATTGTGTGCGACGAGGTCGCGGCAATTCCGTATATGTACACGGACAATATCCTGTGCATCAGCAATAAGGTGCAGGGCGTTGTCTGCCCGTTCATCGGACCGTATTTTGACTTTACGCACGCCAGTGTCGTGGAGTGAGCAGCCTTGTCCCGGATGAACACGGAAAGATGATCCATCATAGATCCATCATAAAGCCGGAGACAGAAAACCTGCAGCGACCGCTGCAGGTTTTCTGCAACGGGCGGTATCTGCTGCGGCAGAGGATCCGGCCGGTGCCTGCGGAAATGGGCAGGCGGGACGGCGGCGCGGATTGCGGCCTGCAGTGCTCGCAGGGGCACGCATCGAGAGAGCGGGGCCCTGTGCGTGAGAAATGAGAAGACGATATGCTCAAATACATCGTACGTCGTTTTTTGGAAATGCTACTGACCTTATTCATCATCGCGACGGCGACGTTCTTCATGCTGGAGGCGGTCCCCGGGGATCCGCTGTCCGAGCGGGTGGAGCGTCTGCCGGCATCGGTGGCGGAGAATCTGTATCACAAATACGGACTGGATAAGCCGACGATGGAGCGGTATGTCATCACCATGAAGGGCATGCTGAAGGGGGATTTCGGAGAATCGGTGCGGATGCCCGGCTACGACATCCACAAGCTGCTCGAGGAGACGCTGGCCCCGTCGGCCCGGCTGGGACTGCAGTGCATTCTGGTGGGCATCAGCATAGGACTGCTGCTGGGGATTCTGGCGGCCATGTTCAAGGGCACCTGGCTCGATTACCTGATCGTGTTCTTCTCCGTCCTGATGATCTCGGTGCCGACCCTGATCTTCGGACTGCTGCTGCAGAAATATGTGGCGGGCGAGCTGGGGTGGTTTCCGATCATCGGCTGGCCAAAGGGAGACGATCTTTGGTTTGGCGGCTGGGAATATACGGTGCTGCCGACGCTGAGCGGCTGCTTCAGCTACATTGCGACCTATTCGCGGCTGCTGAAAACGTCCATGCTCGATGTCATCAACCAGGATTATGTCCTGGCGGCCCGGGCAAAGGGACTGAGCGAGCCGCAGATCGTGCGGAGGCACATCCTGCGCAACGCCTTCATTCCGATCATCACGGTGCTGCCCATGAGCATTGCGTTCGCACTGACCGGATCCTTCTTTATCGAAAAGATCTATTCCATTCCGGGGTTCGGGCGATATTTCATTGAGGCCATTCAGGCCCGGGATCTGTCGATTGTCATGGGACAGACGGTGCTGATGGCGGCCCTGTACATTGTCGTGGTATTCCTGGTCGATATTCTCTATACGCTGGTCGATCCGAGAATCCGTGTATCCGGAAAGAGGTGAACAATATGGCAAATTCAGCAGCGTCCCCGCGTTTTGTCATCGAGGGCTGCAGGAATGCGGATAAGGAGGTGATCGCGAGACCGCCGATCACCTATGCACAGGATGCGTGGCGGCGCCTCCGCAGGAATCCGGTCGCGATGGTTTCTCTGGCGGTGCTGATCCTTCTGGTTCTCATGGCATTGCTGGGTCCTGCGCTGTGCGGTCAGGATTATACCTATATGGAGCCGACGCTTAAGAATCAGAATCCGAGTGCGGAGCATTGGTTCGGCACGGATATGCTGGGACGGGACCTGTTCGCCAGGGTCTGTGTGGGAGCGCGGGTGAGCCTTCTGATCGCGCTGGTCTGCACCTGCGTGCAGGTGGTCATCGGCTGCATCTACGGCGGCGTGATGGCATATTTCGGCGGCTGGGTGGACAGCCTGATGATGCGCGTGATCGAGATCTTCATGTCGCTGCCGTATCTCCTGGTGGTCATTCTGGTGATGCTGGTGCTCGGCAACAGCGTGCCGAGCCTTCTTGCGGCCCTGTGCGTTACGTCGTGGTGCAATACGGCGCGCGCCGTTCGGGGCATGATCCTGCAGCTGAAGGAATCGGAATACGTGATGGCGGCGAAGACCCTCGGCGCACCCGCCGGCCGCATCATTCTGCGGCACCTCCTGCCCAATACCATGGGAATTCTGATCCTCAACACGGCAACATCGATCCCGAACTACATCTTTCAGGAGTCGACCTTAAGCTTCCTGGGAATCGGCCTGCAGCCGCCGGACACGTCGCTGGGCGTCATCATTTCGCTCGGGCAGTCGGCCATGGAGTTCTATCCGCTGCAGCTGGTCTTCCCTGCGGCCGTCCTGGTGCTGATCGTCCTGTCCTTCAACCTGCTCGGCGACGGGCTGCGGGATGCGCTGGATCCGAGACTGAGAAAGTGAGGGACCATGGGATGAATACGATTTTAGAGGTCAGGGATCTTCGCGTTTCCTATTACACATATGCCGGAGAGGTGCAGTCGGTCCGGGGCGTTTCCTTTGATGTTGAAAAGGGGGAGACGCTGGCCATTGTCGGAGAATCCGGCTGCGGCAAGAGCGTCACGGCCAAATCCATCATGCGGCTGATCGCGAGTCCCGGGAAAATCAAGGAGGGCTCGTCAATTGTATTTGGCGGGAGAGATGTGCTGGCCATGAACGGGTGGGAGCTGCGCAGCTACCGCGGGAACGACTGTGCCATGATTTTTCAGGATGCACTGACGAGCCTCGACCCCACGATGCGGGTCGGCAGGCAGATCGCGGAGGTCCTGCAGATTCACGGAAAGGCCCGCGGAAGGGAGGCGGCGAAGCGGGCCGTGGAGCTGCTGCGGGAGGTCGGGATACCGAATCCGGAGCAGCGCGCGAGGGAGTACCCGCATCAGTTCTCCGGCGGAATGCGTCAGCGCGCCATGATCGCAACGGCACTGGCCTGTTCCCCGAAGCTCCTGATCGCCGACGAGCCGACGACGGCTCTGGACGTGACCATTCAGGCGCAGATCATTGATCTTATGAAGGAACTGCAGCGCCGGACCGGCACAGCCATCATTCTGATCACGCATGACCTGGGGGTTGTGGCGGACATTGCAAAGCGCATCTGCGTGATGTACTCCGGCAAGATTGTGGAGTCCGGCAGTGCCCGCGATATTTTCTATCGCCCGCATCATCCCTATACCCTGGCCCTGCTGTCCTCGGTTCCGCGCCTGGATCTGGAGAATAAGCAGGAGCTCGTCACCATCGAGGGAACGCCGCCGGATCTTCTGCAGCCGCCGGCCGGCTGTCCGTTCTGTACGCGCTGCAGGTACTGCATGCCCGTCTGCCGGGAGGAAATGCCCGGAGAGACGGATTTCGGCGGGGGACATTACGCCTCCTGCTGGCTGCACGATGCACGGGCACCGCGTACGGAGGCGCCCCTGTACGGACAAAAGGAGGCTGATCAATGACGGATACCAGAACACCTCTTCTGCAGGTCAATCATCTGTGTAAATATTTTCCGGCCTCCGGAGGGACGGTGAAGGCTGTGGACGACGTGTCCTTCACCATTTACCGGGGAGAGACGCTCGGCATGGTCGGCGAATCCGGCTGCGGCAAGACCACCTGCGGCCGGACCGCCATGGGGCTGTACGATAAGACGAGCGGGGAAGTGCTCTTTGACGGAAAGGACGTACACCGCCTGCGCGGAGCGGAGAAACGGGAATTCAGCCGACGGGCCCAGATTATTTTCCAGGATCCCTATGCCTCCCTGGATCCGCGCATGACGGTGGCCGATCTCATTGCGGAGGGCCTGGACATTCACGGGCTGTGCCGCAGCAGAACGGAGCGGACCGAGCGGATCTATGAGCTGCTGGAAATGGTGGGCCTGAACCGCGAGCATGCCAGCCGCTTCGCCCATGAATTCTCCGGAGGACAGCGCCAGCGCATCGGGATCGCGCGGGCCTTTGCCGTCAATCCGGAATTCGTCATGTGTGATGAGCCGATTTCGGCGCTGGATGTCTCCATCCAGGCGCAGGTTGTCAATCTGCTGGTGCGCCTGCAGAGAGAAAAAAGCGTGACCTATCTGTTCATTGCCCACGATCTTGCCATGATCAAGCATATCTCAGACAGAATCGCGGTCATGTACCTCGGCACCATGGTGGAGCTGACTGCCTCGGCGTCGCTCTATGAGAGGCCGCTCCATCCGTATACGCAGGCGCTGCTGTCCTCGATTCCGATTCCGGATCCGGATATTGAGCTGGGCCGGGAGCGCATCAAGCTCGAGGGGGACATTCCGAGCCCCGTGGATCCGCCGGCCGGGTGCCGCTTTGCCGGTCGGTGCCGCCGGGCCTGCCCCCGCTGCCGGGAGGAGGCACCTGTTCTGCGTGAGGTTGAGACCGGACACTACGTCGCCTGTCATCTGGTGGAATGATATGAAAAAGCTGCAGCAATATGTAAGAGATCTGCTCCTGGCACTGGCCGTCGGTCTGGGAATCGGCGCGGCCCTGTGCCTTCTGGCCGAGATCATCGGAGCAGTGAGCGGAGGGAGTCTTCGTTCCGGCGCGTCCGCGGCGCGCTCGGTGCTCCTGCTGGCAGGAGGAGGAACGCTTTTCTTTGCGGCGATTCTGCTGATAAAGGGCGGGAATCTCCCGGAGGAGGCCTTTCGTTTTCGGACGAAGAAGGACCTCCCGCCGGAGGAGCATCCGCCGGCGCCGCTGCATCTGTATCAGGCGGCGCCGCGCCCTTATACGGCGCTTCTGACGGGCATCGGGATCCTGCTGGTGTCGATCCTTCCGGATCTGCTGCTCTTGCATATATAATAGTAACTGCTCAGCACCCATCTCGATTTTCCCTCGGAAAACCTCGATGTGGCTGGCCAGAGGCGCTTCGCGCCTTGGCCGCCTGCTGATTTCAATCATGAATCCGGCCGTAAACGGCCGATTCCTATTGAAATCGGCAGGTGCTGAGCAGTTACATATAATAAAGGAGAGAAATCAATATGCTGACATTGGATGCCGCCTATATCGAACAGCACCTTACCACAGGGCTTTGCATCGATCTGATGCGGGAGGTGCTGATGGAGGAGCGGAAGGGGGAGTGCGTGCAGTATCTGCGCACGGCCGTCACGCTGCCGAACGGGAATGTACTCGGGCTGATGCCGGGATATTCCGGCAGGGGTTATTTCGGCACCAAGGTGATCAGTGTGTACCCGGGCAACGGCAGAGACGGATATCCGTCCCATCAGGGGCAGATCGTCCTCTTCGGCGCAGAGCACGGAGAGGTGCTGGCGGTGCTGGATGCCATGAGCATTACGCGGATCCGCACGGGAGCTGTCAGTGCGGCGGCGAGCCGCGCCCTGGCCAATCCGGACGCGGAGACGCTGGCCATTCTCGGCTGCGGGGAGCAGGGACGGTCCCACCTGGCGGCCATGGCAGAGGTGTTCCCTCTGCAGAGGGTCTGCTGCTGGGATCTGGTTCCTGCGGCGGCGGAGCGTCTGGCGGCTGCCGCCCGGGAGAAGGGGCTGGAGGCCGAGGCCTGCGGAAACGTGGCGGAGGCGGTGAGGGATGCGGACATCATCTGCACCTTAACGCCCTCCAGAGAGCCGATTCTGTGCAGCTCCTGGGTCCGGGACGGCGCACACATCAATGCGGTGGGTGCCTGCGCGCCGACGTCGCGCGAGCTGGATTCGGAGCTGATGGCGCGCAGCCTTGTTTATTGTGACAACAGGGAGTCCATCGTACATGAGAGCGGTGATTTCCTGATCCCGCTGCAGGAGGGACGGTACGGCGAGTCTCAGCTTCTGGGAGCGGTGGGCGATGTGCTGCTCGGAAGGCTTCCCGGGCGCCGGAGCCCGCAGGATGTAACGGTGTTCGATGCGGTCGGCATGGCCGTGGAGGACATGGCCTGTGCCATCCGGCTGTATGAGCAGGCAGAGCGGGAATAGAACGGGAATGGGACGGGAACAGCAAGGGGACGGAAAATGGACATCGGATATCTGAGAGAATTTCTGACGATCATCGGCACCGAAACCCTCAGTGAGGCGGCGGATGAGCTGTATACAACCTCGTCCTCCTTGTCAAAGCACATGCGGGCTCTGGAGGAGGAACTGGGGGTGCCTCTTTTCAAGAAGGTGCACCGGAATTCCGTGATGAATGAGAACGGGGAGCTGCTGGTGCCGTATGCCAGGGAGATTGTCGGAAAATACGATGATCTG
>CAVKMX010000013.1:0-14515 GCA_963657295.1 Clostridium sp. CAG:302 | reverse complement strand
CGATTACCGGAGGAAGGAGCAGCGGCAGTCGCTGAACGTGGTGGCTCACTACCGCTTATTTGAGGAAGCGCTGGAATTCCGCAAAAAGGAGAACATCAACGTCATTATCAGCGAATTCCATGATGCGGTAGGACTCCTGGAGGACGGGAGCTGCGAGATTGCGGTGCTGGTGAATCCAGACAGAAACGACGGGAGACTGGAGACCTTCCCGTATCGCAGAGAACGGATGGTTTTCGTGTGCAATAAGGAGCATCCTCTGGCCAATCGGCAGGAGGTGAGCTTTCAGGATATCCGGAATGAGTATTTTGTCGCCTTTCCGAAAACGGACCAGAATCCGCTGGCCAAGCTGATCTTTGACGGATTTTCCGGGGCAGGCTATCAGCCAAGGATCGCGATTACGGCTACGGTGGGCAGTACCATTGCCAAGCTGATCGCAGAGGACGCCGGTGTCGGCATCCTGTGGGAGAAAGCGCTTCGGCCCATCATGCTGGAGGAGCTGCGCGTTATTCCGCTGATCCCCGTTAAGGAAGCCAGTGTGGAAATCTGCTGGCTGAAGGGCCGGCCGCTGTCGGAAAATGCCAGGAAATTTCAGGAGTTCATGCGCGGCAAGGCGGAGGACGACCTGCCCGAAATGTGAATCGGAGAATCACCCCGGGATCGGGAATCCGGCAGGGCAACCGTGATATCCCGCAGTGCTTTTGACACCAACAGAAACGATAATAAAAAGAACCGCACCGGTTTATCGGCACAATGCTGAAAAACCGGTGCGGTTCTTTTTAAGTCATGCACAATATTTTCTCTTTTGGAAACAATGGCGGCGCAATACGATTTGTTTCATGTGCAGATTGCTCAATATAATGCGAATAAGCAAAGGGAATCAATGCATTGATGCAGTAAGACAAGGAGAAAGGATCGGATTTCGATACGGACGGAGGGTACATATGAAGAAGAAAATGAGAGGCTTTGCGGTTCTGGCAGCAGCAGGGATCCTGGCATCTGCCCTGGCAGGCTGCGGAGGATCGGATACGTCCTCAGCGAACAGCACGGAGACGGCTGCAGCGGCAGAGGCGGCGCAGGAATCCGCAAGTGCGGTGCCGGAGCTGAATGCCGAGAGGAAATCTACGGCGAACACGGAGGAAACCTATGACAGGATCACCATCGGACTCTCCGATGATCCCAAGGATCTCGGGCCTGGCGGCTATGGGGCGTCCAGCTTCATGATCGTTGCACCGAACTATTACGAGACGCTGTTCGATCTGGAGGACAACGACTACAAGCCGATCCTCGCGAAGGATTATGAGCAGGTGGATGATCTGCACTGGGATGTGCATCTGTACGATTACATCAAGGATTCCAACGGCAATCCGATTACCGCGAGCGATGTGGTTTTCTCGATTCAGGTTCTGCAGGAGAGCGGCCATGCGGTGAAGTACGACTATTTTGAAAGCGCGGAGGCCATCGATGATTACACGGTGCGCTTTACCTGGACCAAGCCGATTGATTCCGTCGGCGCACTGGAGTGGCCGTGGTGCCGTACCTTCATCATTTCTCAGAAATCCTACGAGGAAGGCAATTTCACCTCGAATCCCATCGGAACCGGCGCCTATAAGGTGGAGGAGTATGTTGCCGGCTCGAAGGTGGTCCTGACAAGAAATGAGAATTACTGGCAGACGGACGAGCTTCGGGATCCGGACCACAGGGCGAACGTAGACACCATTCAGTACGATGTCATTGCGGAAACCTCGCAGCACGTCATCGCACTCAGCTCGGATGAAATCCAGTATTCCCAGTATGTACCGAGTGAGAACGTCAGTGACTTTGAGGAGGGCGGACAGTATGCCGAAGGGCATGAGGTCTATATTACGCAGGGAAGCTCCCTGGAGGTCATGATGGGCAATGAGACCGAAGGGAAAATCACGGCGGATCCGAACTTCCGGATGGCTATGTGGTATGCGCTGGACAACAATGCCATTGCGACTGCGGTCGGCACCTATCTTCCGTCCAAAGCGTTCGGCACACCGTTCTTCTCGGATTATTACGAATCATGGGAGACGGCGGACGGAAACTATCACTCCGTCATGGATGTGGAAAAAGCGAAGGAATATCTGGAGAAAACCGATTACAACGGAGAGAAGCTCGTTCTGTTCGGCATGAGTGATGAGGCCACCAAGACGGCGCTTACCATGGTGCAGTCCCTTCTACTGAATGTCGGCATCAATACGGAGATCAAGACGGAAGAGGGAAATCTGTTCGAGAACGATATGCTGGATCCGGCCAACTGGGACATCCTCTACAAGGACTGCGGCGGAGGATCGCAGGTCGGTGAATGGAATCGCTTTACGAGTTACAACGAGTTCGGAACGGACCTGAATATGTCGTTCTTTCATGATGACAGGCTGCAGGAGCTCTATGAGACGGCAGCGTCGCTGGAAGGACATACCGAAGAGGGCATGACGGATTTTGTCAACTATGTTCAGGAAAACGGATATTTCTATGCCGTCTGCTCACCGAAGATCAATGCGGTGTACAGCGATGTCTTTGCAACCATCGCACTGCATGAGAACGAGTTCCTTCGCCCCGGTGCATGTGAGTACTACCTTGACTGATGTTTAACAGCGGTACGTTGCCCGGGGATGTGCATCATTTCGTCACATACCCGGGTTCCGTCTTCGGAGGCCGAGCGAGGGATGCGGCAAGGAGCAATCATGGCTAAATACATTTTAAACAGACTGCTGTGGATGATCGTCATTGTACTGGGGACATCCTTCATCATTTTCACCATTCTGTATTTTACCCCCGGCGATCCGGCGAGAGTTGTTGCAGGCGGCAGCGCAACGGCAGCCGAGGTTGAGAACGTCCGGCATATGCTGGGACTGGATCGGTCCTACTGGGCACAGCTGGGGAGCTTTTTCTACGACACCTTCATCAAATTTGACTTAGGGGATTCCTGGATCTACAACAAACCGGTTCTGGATGAGATGCTGGTACGTCTGCCGAGAACGCTTCTGATCGGAATCTGCGCAATGGTGCTGAACCTTGCGGCAGGGCTTCTCCTGGGTATTTTTGCGGCAACGCATGAGGGAAAATGGCAGGATTCCGTTTCCATGACAATTGCCATGGTCTTCATTTCGTGTCCTGACTTCTGGGTGGCGCTGATGCTGATCCTCCTGTTCTCCGCCAGGCTGCACCTTCTGCCGGCATATGGAATCGGGGGACCGCAATATTACATCCTCCCCATCGTCTGCAGTGCTCTGGGCGGAATTGCGGTAAATGCCAGGCAGACGAGAGCCAGCATTCTCGGCGTCTTCAGGGAGGACTATATCACGACGGCCAGAGCAAAGGGGCAGACGGAGCGGAAGGTTGTCTGGAAGCATATGCTCCCGAATGCGATGATGCCGATCATCACCTCCATCGGAAACGGCTTTGCCAGAATTGTAGCGGGAACGCCTGTCATCGAAAGCGTGTTCTCCGTGCCGGGACTGGGGCTGTACCTCCTGACGGCGATCAACACGCGGGATTATCCCGTGGTGCGGGCCTGTGTCATCTTTTTTGCTCTCTTTACGGCGCTGGCGATGCTCCTTGTTGATCTGGCCTATGCATTTGTTGATCCCAGAATTCGCGGACAGTACTCCGGCAGAAAGAAGAAGGCGGCAAAGAAATGAAGAATACATGGCTCCAACGCAAGAAAGCAAGAGAAGCAGCTCTTCAGAATACCTCCATAACCAGGGAAACCTGGGAAAGGATCTGGGAGAATTCAGGGTCCAGAGCGGGCGTGATCCTGCTGGCTGCGATTGCAGTTGTCTGTGTCATGGCCCCCGTCTTTGCACCGTACGGCGTCAATGACATGGATCTGCAGCACATCTATCAGAGTCCGAGTCTGTCTCACCCGTTCGGAACGGACGGAATGGGGAGGGATCAGCTGACCCGCATCTTGTACGGCGGGAGATATTCCCTGGCGCTGGGTGTCTGCGCAGCAGCGGTCGGCTCGATTGTCGGGACCGTCATCGGCAGCTTTGCCGGGTATTTCGGCGGGAAGACGGAGACGATCATCATGCGTCTCATAGATATCTGGTCCTCTCTTCCCAGCATTCTGCTGTGCATTCTCATCTCGGCCACCCTGGGTGCCGGCTTTGCCAATACCGTCATCGCACTGGCGGTGGGAAATGTGCCTACGGGCGTACGGCTGATCCGAGGGCAGATCCTCTCGGAGCGGTCGAAGGAATATCTGGAGGCGGCAGAGTCGATCAACTGCTCGAAGCTGAGCATTATGTTCCGTCATCTGCTCCCGAATGTCATTTCTCCGATCATTGTAGATGCCACCATGGGAATCGGGATGAACATTACGATGGCAGCGGCCCTGTCCTACATCGGGCTGGGCGTTCAGCCTCCGACGCCGGAGTGGGGAGCGCTTCTGGCGGATGCCAGAGCACACATTCTGAACTATCCCTATTTGATTATGTTCCCGGGAATTGTCATAGCGGTCACCGTCCTTGCCATCAATCTGATCGGCGACGGGCTCCGTGATGCAATGGATCCGAAGCTCAGAAAATAAGAGGTCTGCGGGCAGATACAACAGAGGATAAGAGAATATGAGCACAGCAAATACGTTTCTGAAGGTGGAGGGACTGAACATCATTTACACCTCCGGGAAGAAAATCGTTCAGGCGGTCAGCAACGTTTCTTTTGAGCTTCAAAAGGGAGAGACCCTGGCTCTTGTCGGCGAAACCGGTGCGGGCAAAACGACGATTGCAAAGGCAATTCTGGGAATTCTGCCGGATCCTCCCGCAAAGGTTCTGAGCGGAAAGGTCTGGCTGGAGGGGGAAGAGCTGATCGGAATGCCGAAGGAGAAAATGAGAGGAATCCGGGGCGGAAGGATCGCCATGATTTTTCAGGATCCCATGACGGCCCTGAATCCGATCATGACGGTCGGAGAGCAGATCGTGGAGGGCATCCGGCTGCACAGCGAGATCTCCGGAGAACAGGCGGAGCAGAAGGCAAGGGAAATGCTGGAGCTGGTGGGAATCCCTTCGGAACGAGCGACGGAATATCCCTTTGAATTCTCCGGAGGAATGAAGCAGCGGGTGGTTATTGCCATGGCGCTTGCCTGCAGCCCGGCGCTGCTCCTGGCGGATGAGCCGACAACCGCCCTGGATGTCACCATTCAGGCGCAGGTCCTGGACCTGATCAAGGATCTGAAGAACCGGTACGGGACATCGATGATCCTGATCACGCACGATCTGGGGGTGGTGGCGGAAACGGCGGACCGGGTTGCCGTGGTATATGCCGGAGAAATCATTGAATATGCATCGAAGGAACAGCTGTTCCTTTCCCCTGCGCATCCGTATACAAAGGGACTGTTCGGGTCACTCCCGGGCATGAACGGCGGCGAGAAGCGGCTGAAGCCGATTGCGGGCTCCGTTCCGGATCCGACGAATCTTCCGAAGGGGTGCAGATTCGCACCAAGGTGTCCTCGGGCGACGGATGCCTGCAGGGAGGGAGCGGTATCGATGGTCGAGATTTCAGCCGGTCACCTTTGCAGGTGCTGCAATCCGGAGAAATGAGGAATGCCATGTCATTGATGGAAGTACAACATTTGAAAAAATATTTCAAGGTTCCTGCGGGAATCAATCACGCGGTGGACGATGTCTCCTTTACGATTGAGAAGGGGGAGACCCTGGGGGTTGTGGGGGAATCCGGCTGCGGGAAGAGTACACTCGGAAGGACGATGATCCGGCTGCAGGATGCCACGGACGGAAGGGTTCTCCTGAACGGAAGAGACATCACACACGTAAAGGGAAGGGAACTGCGGGAGGTGCGGGAGAAGATGCAGATCGTCTTCCAGGATCCTTATTCCAGCCTGAATCCGCGGTTTCGTGTGGAGGACACCATTCTGGAGCCGCTGAAGAATTCCGGAAGATTCCGGACGAAACAGGAGCTCTTCGATGAGGCAAACCGCCTGATGGAGCTGGTCGGAATCGACGAGAGACTGCGCAGGTCGTATCCGCATGAGCTGGACGGCGGACGCAGGCAGCGGGTCGGAATCGCCAGAGCACTTGCCCTGAATCCGGAGTTCGTTGTCTGCGACGAGCCGGTATCGGCGCTGGATGTTTCCATTCAGGCACAGGTTCTGAACCTTCTGATGGATCTGCAGGAGCAGACCGGGGTAGCCTACATGTTCGTCACCCACGATCTGTCCGTGGTTCGCCACATTTCTGACCATATCTGCGTCATGTACCTGGGGCAGATGGTGGAAAAAGCGCCTACGGAGGAGCTGTTCCGGGAAACGGTGCATCCCTATACCAGGGCGCTGCTCTCCGCGATCCCCTCTACGGATATTTTCCATCCGATGCAGCGGGTGAAGCTCAAGGGAGAGATCACGTCGCCGATTAATCCGGAGCCGGGCTGCCGCTTTGCGCCCAGGTGCCCCTATGCCTCGGAGCAGTGCCGGCAGCCGCAGGAGCTGAGAGAGGTTGCTCCGAACCACTACGTTGCGTGCTGCAGAGCCGGAAACTGAGAGATGCCTGAATTGGAGGCATGCGTCCGCTGCGGACGTGCCGCGAACGTGGAAAACACAGAGATGAAACCGATGCGAAACAGATGCAAAGAGGATCGAAAGGCCCAGTACCATGAATGAGATCAAGAGGACATATGCAGTGATTGACGGCATGCTCGCGAATGCCGTTCCCGTGATGATGTATGAACCGCTTCATCCGGGGGCCAGAAACCATGTGGGAATTGTGCTGCAGCATTCGGATGACTGCTATTTTGAATTTACGCCGGCTCTGGAGCTGGCGAAAAGGGGATATGTGGTGGCGGTTTCTTATTTTCCGGACCACCGGATTGCGCTGGACCGCAAGCTGGAGCATGTAGGAAAGGTGACGGCCTATCTGAAGAATTATCCCGGCATCGACCGCGTGCTGCTGCTGGGGCACAGCGGCGGCGCCACGCTGATGAGTGCATATCAGGCAGTGGCCGAGAACGGGAATGCCGTGTTCCAGGGTGCCGAGAAGATCCTTCCGCTCACCGATATCGCTCCCCTGCCGAAGGCGGACGGTGTGATTTTCCTTGATGCGAACCTGGGGAACGGGGTGATGACGCTCCTTTCCCTGGATCCTGCGGTGGCGGACGAGGAGAACGGGCGGCAAAGAAATGCCTCCCTGGATCTGTTCAACCCTGAGAACGGGTATGATGCGGAGAACAGCTCCTATTCCGATGACTTTATACGGACCTATGTCCGGGCTCAGGGAAAGCGCATGAACCAGCTCATTGATTATGCGATGGAGCGCGTGAGGGCCATTGAGAACGGCAGGGGAAGATTTGAGGATGACGAGCCGATGATCATCCCCGGCGGCACGCAGATTGCTCCGTACAACAAGATTTTCCCGATGTTCCCGCAGCGATTCTTTGCACATACGGAAGGAGCCTGGGATCTGATCTGCAGGGACGGGAAGATCAGAAGAGAAATCGTTCCATGCCGCAGAGCCCGGAGAAGTCCTCTGGAGGGAACACAGAGCTACCACAACGGAACACTGTGTACAACGGTGCGCAATTTTCTGAACTCCAATGCCGTGCGGACGGAGGAGGATCTGTATTACGACGAGACAAGGATTCATGGCATCGACTGGGATTCGAGCTACTGCACAGGGCCGGGGAATGTGCTTCACATCGAGGCACCGATGCTGCTCCTTGGCATGACAGGAAGCTACGAATACATTGCGGCAGAGCACCTCTATCGAAGAGCGCAGAGGTGCGCGGATAAGACGCTTGCATTTGTGGAGGGAGCAGGACATAACTTTACGCCGGCAGCGGATGCAGAGCAGTATCCGGGAGAGTTCGGTGATACGGTGAAGAGCACATTTGACTGCACGGATCAGTGGATTGCACAAAGGTTTGTATGATGCATCTGTTCAGCACCTGTGGGGGACGCGGGACAGAAGAAACGGAAGGAAGGATCCTATGCTGACGTTAAAGGGCAGAACATGCGTGTTCGCCGGGGCTACCGGCGAAATCGGGAAGGGCGCGGTGCGCGCGCTGGCCGAGCAGGGGATGAATGTCGTCATGGTTACGCATAATCCGGAGCAGGCCGGGAATATTGTAGCGGAATACAAGGACCTGCCGGGGCAGGTCGTGGCGATCAGCAATGACACCGGCAATGAGGAGATCTTCCGGAAAATGGAAGGCGCCTTCGGCTCAGTGGATGTGGTCATCAGTACGACCGGGGGTATGCGAAAGGTGGCAAGGCCGGAGGACATTTCGGACGAACTGCTGGATGAAAAGCTCCATCACCAGGTGACGGAGGTCTACCGGATGGTGCGGGACGCGCTGCCTTATCTGGAGAGGAGCAGGCACGCCCGCGTTATCCTGGCCTCGAGCATCGGAGCGCTGGACGGATGCATGGGAGAGAACATCGCCGACAATATTGCAAGAGGAGGCGTGATCTCCATGACCTATTCGCTGGCGCGGTCGCTGGCGGTCCGGAAAATCACGGTGAACTGCATTGCGCGGAGCGGAATGATCAACGATCATGCGCCGAAGAGTGCAGAGGACTATGATGTCGCTGCCATTGCATATCAGATTCCGCTGGGGCACATCGGAACGGCGGAGGAGTTCGGCGCACTGGTTCAGTATATCGCCGGCGAGGAGTCGGATTACGTGACGGGGCATGTGTTCAATCTCTCTGGCGGATTGTACATGGGGTGACAGAGTTCCGGCAAATTGGGACACAGGAGGGAAGCTATGACGATTGATGCAAATGTATATTGGCTGCCGGGGGAGCTTTTCACCGATGCGGGCTTTCGGGAGGAATTCATAAGGGCAGTTCCGAGAGAATATGATGTGCATGCAAGAGCAGCGCAGCTGGAGGACGGGACCTGGTCGTTCGTGATTGAGAAGCCGCTGAATTGTCCGAATCTTGACTATTTTGAAAGGGATTACGAGCTGGAGCGCCAGCTGGCGGACATGGATGCTGCCGGAGTGGACCGTGCGCTGCTGAAGCTCCCGGGATGTCAGGAGTGGCTGACGCTGGAGCTCTGCCGCAGGATCAACGATGCCATGGCGGAGCAGGTGAAGAGGAGCGGCGGAAGGCTGGCGGCCCTTGCCGTGGTTCCTCCCTACGGAGACAGCGGTTGTATTCAGGAGCTGGACCGGTGTCTGGAGCAGCTGGGAATGAAGGGAGTGCAGGTCTCGGCACACTATGGAAATCACTATCTGGATGACCCGATGTTCCGGGATTTTTTCCGTGCCGTGCATGCGCGCAGGGTGCCTGTTTATGTGCATCACACGCCGGTGCCGGTGGACTGCAGTGCGCTGCTTGCCTACAACAATGTGCGGCGTTCCTTCGGCCGCTGCCAGGATCAGATTACGGCCATCGGAAGGGAACTGTTCAGCGGCATGTTCGCGGAGCTCCCGGAGCTTGTCATGGTTCATTCGATGCTGGGCGGAGGGTATTTTGCCTTTAAGGATATGCTGATGCCGAGGGATTCCGGAAACGGCAGGTTCGATGTCAACACAGACAAGGTCCGGCAGTGGCTGCAGAACAACATTTACTATGAGCTCTCGCATGCCCAGCCGTGGAGCAGACCGATCCTGAAGGCGGCGGTAGAGACTCTTGGGGCTGACCATATCCTGTACGGCTCTTCCTATCCGGTGAAGAAGGCCTGGATGCTCGGGGGACCGGAATACGTGCGCGGCTGCGATCTGCGGGAAGAGGACAAGGCCAAGATTCTGTCAGAAAATGCGCGGAGGATTTACCGGTTGTAGAACACTGTAGAACCAGCTGTTGAATTTTACGGCAGATCGGGACATACTGGGTTGGAGAGGAGCGGAGCAGCACGCCGAACGGCAAACCCATTTCCGGTCTGCAGAAGGACAGCGACGGCCGGCCTGTGCGCGGACTTTGCGCAGAGACGGCAGGACAGAGGAACAAAGGACCGACCATGGAACTGCCTGTAGGAATACAGGCAGTTTTTGTGTATAAAAACCGTGAAAAGGAGAAAACACATGAGTGCAGTGGGATCGTTATCGGATTTGATTCAGAATCATCACATGCAGAGCCGGGCCATCAATGCGGAGAATCCGACCGGAGAAAAGGGGAGGGCGGCCATGTCGGCGAGTGCCCTCGGCCCTTCAAGAAAGGGGAGTCCTGCGCTGCAGGATGTTCCGGCGGGAGAAACGGTCGTGCTGGCGGATGTGCAGGGGAGCGGCATGATTCAGCATATGTGGTTCACGGTACCGGATCGAACCACAGAGGCGGACTGCTTCGTTCTGCGGGATCTGGTGCTGCGATGCTATTGGGATGATGAATCCGATCCTTCTGTGGAGGTTCCGCTGGGGGATTTCTTCTGCTGCGGTTTCGGCAGAGAATGCATTGTGAATTCTGTTCCGATCGTGGCGGTGCCCTCCAGGGGTCTGAACGTGTATTTCAAGATGCCGTTCCGGACGCATGCACGGATCACATTGGAAAACCAGCACGCGAATGCCATTCCGGCCGTCTTCTATCAGATCAATTATTGCCTGACGGATGAGCTTCCGGAGGACCTTTCCTATTTTCATGCCCAGTGGAGGAGAGAACGTCTGACCCAAAAGGGGAAGGATTACACCATTCTGGACGGTGTGAAGGGAAGAGGACACTATGTCGGGACCTATCTGGCGCTGACTGCATTGGAGCGCTACTGGTACGGCGAGGGAGAGATGAAGTTTTACCTGGACGGCGATGTGGAATATCCCACCATCTGCAGCACAGGGACCGAGGATTACTTCGGGGGATCCTGGAGTTTCGCACAGCAGGTGAACGGGAAGACGGTGGAGCAGAATTACTGCACGCCGTACCTCGGATATCCGTATTACTCCCGCCACGATGATGCAATCCATAATTTCTACCACAACGATGATACTCTGCCGCAGAGAGGGTTCTACCGGTGGCATATCCAGGATCCGATCTGCTTCGAAGAGGACCTGCGGGTGACCCTTCAGCAGATCGGCGTGGGATATCGCGGGCTGTTCGAGCGGCAGGACGACGTTGCCAGCGTAGCCTACTGGTATCAGACCCATCCGCACGCAGCCTTCCCGATCCTGCCCCCGGCAGAGGAGCGGTGGCCGAGATAACCTGCCGCGTCAAAGGAGCTGCACCGGGGAGCGGCTCTGCCGGCATAGGAGTGACAGCCGCAGTTTTTTCGCCTGCGGCTGTTATGCGGTGCAACATATGCTCCTGCCGCTGCGTATATAACAGAGACGGAAGACTTATGAAATGACGGATCTGTTCAGCGGGCGCTGAGCGGGTACCGGGAAGTACAGCAATCCATACTGTTAGAAAGGCAGAGGACGAGGCAGACATGAAAAAGAATCACGAAATGAACAGGAAAAACGGAAATGCGGTAAAATATCGTTGGGGCAGGCGGCTGTTCTCCTGCGCGGCGGGAACACTCTTGCTGTCTGTTCTCCTCGCGGGCTGTGCCAGCACAGAGAGCAATGCGGCACAGAGCCAGCCGGCTTCGGCGGCAGTGACGACAGCATCCGCGGAGAAGACGTCGGAGGACTTTTCCTTCGCAGATCTGGCGGGATACGAGTTCGACTTCTCAAGCGGCGTGGGAGGCTGGGGAACCTTCCTTCGCGTGGAGGCGGACGGGAGCTTCTCCGGAGCCTACCAGGATGCGGACATGGGCGTCTCGGATCCGGACAAGTATCCGGAGGGGACCATGGACTGGAGCTCCTTTGACGGGAAATTTACGGATCTGGTGAAGATCGACGACCGGACCTATTCGCTGAAAATCAAGGAGATTTCCTACGAGAATGAGCCGGGAACAGAGGAAATCAAGGATGGCTGGAGATATTGCTATGAAACGGCCTACGGACTGGATGATGCTGAGGAGCTCCGGCTCTATCTCCCGGGAACGCCGCTGAATGAGCTGTCCGATGAGGTCAGATCCTGGCTGGATGGATCCTCCTATATCCAGGGAGATACCCTGGAAAGCTATGCACTGGTCTCGCTTCCGAAGGAGGAAGCATTCTCCAGCACGCAGTATGGAAAGTAAGTTTTGAAAGGGCAGGAATGAAGCGCAGACAGTTTGGACAGAACACCATCCGATACCTCCTTCTTGCTGCGGCGGTTGCCGGCATCGTGCTGGGAATTGCCAGAAGAGAACCGCGGGTTGTGCTGCGGAAGGCGGCCAACATCTGTTTTGAATGCATTGGAATCGGGTGAGAAAATGAAGAACACAGCTCGGCAGCACAGCCTCCGGCGCAAGCTGGTACAGACCGCTGCGGCCCTCCTGCAGAATTGCCGGTGGACCGGCTGGGGGAAGAGCCTGATTTATACCGGGGCACTGAAGAATTTCTGTGTCCCCGGTATGAACTGCTACAGCTGTCCTGCGGCGATCGGGGCCTGCCCCATCGGTGCACTGCAGGCGGTGGTGGGCAGCAGGAAGAAGTTCCCTTTTTATGTGGCGGGATATCTTGCACTGATCGGCGTTCTGCTGGGACGCTTCGTCTGCGGATGGCTGTGTGTGTTCGGGCTCCTTCAGGAGCTGCTGTATAAAATTCCGGTCCCGAAGCTGACGGTCCCGAAGCGGCTGGATGGGGCGCTGCGCCGGCTGAAATATGTTTTCCTTTTTGTATTCGTTCTGGCACTGCCGGCGTTCTGGAAGGTGAACAACGGCCTGTCGTCGGTACCGTATTTCTGCAAGCTGGTGTGCCCGGTGGGAATTCTGGAGGGCGCGATTCCGCTGGCAGTGTTGGATGAGGGAGTCCGCGGGCAGCTGGGTTTCCTGTTCCATTGGAAGCTGCTGATCCTGATTCTGATCCTGGTGCTGTCAACGGTGATCCATCGTCCGTTCTGCAAATACATCTGCCCGCTGGGCGCCTTTTACGGGCTGTTCCAGCGCGTCAGCTTCCTGCAGCTGAAGGTGGACAACGCGAAATGCACAGGCTGCGGTGCCTGCAGCAGACAATGCAGAATGAACGTCGACGTGGTGCACAATCCGAACAGCGCGGAATGCATTCGGTGCGGTGCCTGCACGAGTGTCTGCCCTGCGGGAGCTCTGCACTTTAACGTCGGCAGACGCGCGGGGGAGCCGGATACAAGTCCGGACGCTGCGGCACATTGACGGTGTCTGTGATGCCGTGAGGACACGAACCGGAAAGAGGGGGACAAGGAACATGAAGAGCAGAAGAGTCTGGAGCATCCTGCTGACAACGGTACTGGCCGGGGTCTTGACGGCGTGCGGCAGCAGCGGGAAGGCGCAGGAAGATCAAACGGACACCGCAGCAGAGCAGACGGCGGCGGAAACACAGGCGCCGGCGTCGGCTGCAGCCGCGGATTACGCGGAGGTGGACGACGGGACGGGCTTTGCGGTGCGGCAGTGGATCGGAGCCTTTGCGGACTGTCAGAACAGCGAGACGGGCTTCCTGGTGCCGGGCAGCTGCGTGCTGGACGACACAAGCGGTGTTTCCTATTGGGAGCTCACGGCGGTGATGACGGATTTGCCGGAGGACTTTGACGTGTCCTCCGTAACGTCGTATGAGGACCTGCATCAGTACTATTCCGAGTGCCTGTTTCCTGCGGTGGTGTTTTCCGCGCAGCAGGACATCACGGAGGAGGAGCTGCGGAGCGTTCTGGATTCGGCGGTGGTTGACACGGATTACACTCTGACGCCGTTTGTGACGGAAAGCGGTCTTACCATGTATCAGGTGGATTCTGCAGCCGTTGATACAGGGGAGACGCTGGCGGCGTGTGCCTCGGAGGAATCGAAGACGGCGCTGGAAGCCATGCAGAAGGACTGGGAGCAGCAGCGCGCGCAGCTGGATTACCTGGAATATCAGGCGGCTTCCGGCATCTCGTTTCAGACAGTGGATTACGACGGCAATGCGGTGAACGAAGAGGTGTTCCGGAATGCGGAGCTGACGATGGTGAACATCTGGGCAACCACCTGCTCCTACTGCATTCAGGAGATGCCGGCCCTGCAGGAACTGAACGATGAAATGGAAAACGTTCAGGTCATCACCATTCTGGTGGATGTGCGGGATACGGAGGACGAAGACGGCATCGATGAGGCACATGACATTATGGCGGCGCAGAACGTAACGCTCCCGGTTCTGCTGGGATCAGAGGAGCTGGATGCCATCTTCCCGATCACCGGAACGCCCACCAGCTATCTGGTGGATCAGAACGGCAACATTGTCGGCCGCCCGAAGGTGGGAGCCGCCGACAAGGAAAGCTACGAGGAGTGGATTCAAAATTTTTAAAAAACTGCTTGCAAAAAGAAAACAGCGGTGATAACATACACTTCGCTGTTCGAAAGAACGAGGTCGCGAAACGGCCGGCAGCATCTCCGGTGAGAGATCATCCGGAGCATCCTTTGAAAACCAGCTCAAACCTTTGAAACATCGGTTTGAAAAAGATTTTCAAAAAGATGAAAAAAGCTGTTGACAAAAGAAACGATCCAAGTTATTCTATCAGAGTTGCGCCTCACAAGAGAGCAACGACCTGCCTTGCAGGAAGGCATTGAAAGGTGCCACGCAT
>CAVKMX010000012.1:0-29231 GCA_963657295.1 Clostridium sp. CAG:302 | reverse complement strand
CCAGGACGGACAGCTCCGCCAGGACCCGTCACCGGCGGGCGTCTGTACAGTAACGCGCCGTGACCGCCGCCGTCACTGCAGGAGCTGATTGTAGTCATAGGCCAGATACCAGGCCTCCTCTTCGCGGTAATAGTCCTCCAGGTTCTCCTTCGTGATCCTGCTCTCTCCGTCCGCGATCCAGGTGAGGATCCTGGAATTCACCTCCGGGCTGTAGTGCCCGGTGTCCTTGTAATTGTCCAGATTGAAAATCACTTCCGTCTGATCCAGATTGAAGTTGTACACCTGGATGTTGTCCGTCTCCTCCAGCATCATCTGCGTGGCGAGCTTCTCCGCCTGCACCTGGCGCGAGAGAGTCCCGTCCGCCTTGAGCGTCCCCCACCATGCCGCAGAATACGGCGGAAAATAGTAAAGGAAGGTGGTTTCCGGATTCTCTCTGGCGACGGCAATGACGTTCTGCTCCACATTGGCCCGGAGCACCTCGATCTCCTCTTCGGTAAGGCTCGCCTGCTCCGGCGCCGTGCCGAAGCTCTCTATGCCCTCCAGAGCCAGCTCCTTCGAGCAGGCATCCTGTCGGGAATTTCCGTAGTCATCAAAGGAGGTGATCCCGCCCTCCTCTCCGCGGAGCCTCTTCTGCAGCATCGGGAGGAGGTAATACAGCAGCACATCCTTGTTGAAGAGATATTTCACATCGTTGAAAAAATTCCGATCATACAGATAGGAAGGGTATTCTCCCATATCCTCCCGCATCGCGTCCTTGTCCTCCACGAGGTGGGAATAATCCAGCGGCCGCAGCACATAGCGGATCACATTGTCCGTGGCGAAGGCCACCTTCAGATTGTCGTTGATTTCCTTAAAGGTGGCCCCCGGATAGGGGAGCTTTATGCAGGCGCCGGTTCCCATCAGCGCATCAAACTCTGTCGTGCGGAAATTCTCCGTCATGCTGGTCCCGGTAATAACCGCGTCATACGTGAAATGCCGGGTGATGCCGTCGTTCTGACTCCTCTGATCCGAAAGCTCGTAATACCAGCCGGCCACCGGCCCGTGATAGTGGAAAAAGGGATCCAGGAAGATCACCAGTCCCCCCAGCACCAGGAGTGCCGTCAATATGCAGATGACAAAGGCCCGCAGCCATTTTCCCGGTTTCATGAACGCACCGCTTTCTTCGGCAGAACCGAATGCCTGATCAGAAGTCATTGTAGATGAAGCTCGAAACGCCGCTCATGGACAGAAGGCACCAGAGGAGCATCCCCACCGCAGCCGCCAGCGTAACGGGCGTTGTCCGGTACCTTCGCTCCTGGTTGTTGGGCGCCGCAAGGCACAACAGAAGACACCCGCCCAGGAACACTGCTGCGCACACTCCTCCCACCGCCTGCTCCGAGCAGGGCAGCTGCAGGAAGGACAGCACCGCGCGCACTCCCGTGATGTGCAGGCACGAAGCAAGGTCATCGGAAAAATACCAGGACCGATCCACCCGAAGGTGCCACCAGAATCTCCGGAACTCCGCCACGGAATCACTGCGGAACAGCATCCACAGAAGGCTCACCGCCCCGAAGGTGATCGTCCAGCGGACCGGCCGCCACACCCGCTGATAGAATCTGCCCAGCAGCCGCTCCGCCACCTGGGCCAGCCCGTGGAGCAGTCCCCACAGAACAAACGTCCAGTTCGCACCGTGCCAGATGCCGCTCACCAGATAGACCAGCAGAATGTTCCGATAGGTCCGGATCCGTCCCTTCCGGCTGCCTCCCAGCGGAAAATAAATGTATTCCCGCAGGAAGGAGGTGAGACTCATATGCCACCTGCGCCAGAAATCCGTGACGGAGCAGGCCTTATAGGGAGAATTGAAATTCGGCCGGAGCCTTATGCCCAGCATTCCTGCAAGGCCGATTGCCATGTCGGAATAACCGGAGAAATCCAGATAAATCTGAAGGGTATAGGCCAGCATCACCAGAAGACTGTCCACGTTGGAGCGATAGGAGAACTGACTGTAATATTGGCTCACCATACTGCCGAGGGGATCGGCCAGCACCGTCTTTTTGAACAGACCGCAGATGAACATCTGCACGGCGCAGGACACCTCCTCCGAAGAGAAGCTGCCGCGCTTTTCCCTTCGCAGCTCCGGCAGGAACTCCCGCATCGAGGCAATGGGCCCCTGCGTGAGTTTGGGGAAGAACACCGAATACAGCACATATTCCCGCAGGCAGATCCTCTCTCCGCCCTCCTCCTGCCGCGTTCCCGGAATCGTGCCGCGGCGGACATCCGCAAGAAAGGAGATCTGTGAGAAAATGAGGAAGCTGATGCCCAGAGGGAGAATCAGATGCACCATCGGCCAATCCTGCCGCAGGAGCACATTCAGATTCTCCAGAAGGAAATTGGTGTATTTGAAAAAGCCAAGAAACCCGACGTTCAGAACAATGCCCGCCGTCATCCAGCCTCCGGCCGCCTTCTCCCGCGCCGCCTCCTGTCTGCACCCTTGAATCTGCCGTGCAATGCCCCAGTTCAGTGCCAGCAGGATTCCCAGCATCGGCACATACCACAGATTCGTGCTCCCATAGAAAAGGAAGGAGGCAAGGATCAGCAGCCAGTCTGCCAGATCCCTTCGCCCCCTGCCGGCAAGGCCGTAATATCCCGCCAGCACCGGCGGGAGGAAGAATAAGAGAAAATAAAGTGAATTAAACTGCATCGACGTCCACGAGACCCTTCAAGTAGCTTTCCCATCTGCCGTTCACCGCTTCCAGATTATAGACCTCCTGTACGCGGGAGGCCTCACGACCCATTCGGTCAATAAGGCCGTCATCCTCTGCCAGCTGCAGCAGACGCTCCGTCAATGCCCCGGTATCATCCACCGGCACCAGAAAGCCGTTCCTTCCGTCTGCGATCAGCTCCCGCGGTCCTCCGCAGGGGCAGTCCGTTGAAATGCAGGCAAGTCCTGCGCTCATCGCCTCCAGCAGCGCATTGGGCATTCCCTCCTGCCTTGAGGTCAGGACGAAGATACGGCTCCTCTCAATCCGGCGGCGGATGTCCTCCGTCGTCCCGTGAAAGATCACTGCATCCGCAATGCCCAGCTCCCCCGCAAGGGACTCCAGCTCGCCCCGCAGGGGGCCGTCTCCGTAGAAATGTACCGTATACCCCTGTATCTGCGCCTGCTGCTCCCCCTGCCGTCTTGCCGATGCGAAGGCCCGCAGCAGCATCGCCTGATTCTTGTTGGCATCCAGACGTCCTACACTGACGATCTCCCTCCGCCGTTCTCCCTCGTACCGCGGACGGACGAAGTCCGGATGGACGGCGTTGGGCAGAATGACTGCCTTTCGCTGTACGGCCTTCGGGAAAAAGGCAGCCGCCTCCCTTGTCTGCAGGATGACGCCCGCCGCCCGCCGGAAGAGGACAAAGGCCGGCAGGCGCAGCTTCGCCTGCGCATACTCCCTGGAGGGATTGGAACGAACGCTGACGGCCACCGGGATCTGCAGTCCCTGCGCGGTCAGAAGGGCGAAAAGATTGTTGTACCCGATGAAGGAGAGAATGAGATCCGGCCGCTCCTCCCGCCAGATGCCGCGGAGCTTCCGGTAGCGGGCAAGAAACCCCCGCAGATGTCCCCCGGACAGCTCCTCCTCTCCCGGATCGGAGTAGATTCTGCGGATTCCCGCAGGCTTCTCCCGGACCGAACGCTCCCTTCCCCAGGAAACCGTCTCCGTCTCTCTTCCGTAGCACTCTCCCGTCTGTGCATCCCACAGCCCGTGCGGGAGAACATACTCCGGCGGCCGGAAATAGGTGGTCACCAGCGTGACGCTCCACCCCTCCGCATACAGATGCTCGGCAAGGTTCGACATGACCCGCTCCGCACCGCCCCGCTGCAGGGAACCGATGTAGAGGCAGATATGCGGTTGTCTCTTCTCTTCTTCCTGCAACGTTCCCCGATCCTTCCTGTGCATTCTGCCCTGTCTTGACATCCGGGAAAGCAGAACACGGCTCCGATGATCCGCCTTTGCCCCGCACGTATCCCGCAGGCGTCTGCGCGGCGCTGGCTTCATTCTGACGCTTCAATCACCTGCTCCAGATAGTCCTTCCACTCCCCGTAAATCTTCTCCGTGCTCGCAATCTCCCGAATCCTCCTGGCCTCCCGGCCAAGGCGCGCACGAAGTGCAGGATCCTCGATGAGCCTTGTCAGGGCCGCTGCCATGGCCGTCTCGTCGCCCACCGGCACCAGAAGGCCGTTGACGCCGTCCTGAATGAGAACGCCCGGTGCTCCTGCAGGGCAGTCCGTTGAAACGCAGGGCATCCCCATGGCCATGGCCTCCATCAGGGCATTGGGCATGCCCTCATAATCGGACGGCAGGGCGTAGATGGCTGCCCTCGGGATCAGGTGCTCCAGATCGTCCGTTCCGCCCATCAGCCGGATCCATTCCTCCGCCCGGTTCTCCCGGATGATCTTCTCCAGCTCCTCCCTCGTGCCGTCCTCCGCATCCGGGCCGTAGATCTGAAGGGACCAGTCCGGATGCTCTCTGTGCACGCGGACAAAGGCCCGCAGCAGCATCGCCTGGTTCTTGAAGCCGACGAGCCGGGAGCTCTGCACCACCGTTTTTTCCTGGTGCTCATAATCCGGATCCGGCAGCTGCAGATATTTATCATGAATCGGGTTCAGAATGATCCGGGAATTTTCCTGCAGATACGGCCTGAAATATGCTTTCTGCTCCGCCGTCTGATACACGCACCCGTTGGCGCGCGGGAAGAGGAGCCGGATCTGCAGCTTGTCCGTCCAATGTCCGTAGAACGGCTCCGGATTGTTCCGGATCGAGATGACCACCGGCGTCTTCAGCCCGAGGGCGGCCGCCAGCGCGCGGAAATTCGGCCGGTGCATGTATGCACACAGAATGTCCGGCTGCACCTCCTTGAGAAAATTACGCAGATACCGGATCCGGAGCAGGAATTTCGTCCACCGCCCCTTGTGCTCATCCTCCGGCCTTAAGCCGACGTTGACGTGGTGTACCCTCGGATCCAGACGGAACTCATCCTTGTCAATCCACTCCACGGTGACGTAGACGTCATACCCTTCCGCAGCGAATTTGTTCGCAAGGTTGGACACCACGCGTTCACAGCCGCCGTGCACCAGGCAGTTCAGGTGAAATGCAATTTTCTTCATGCGTTCGCTCTCATCTCCATGTGCTGCTCCGCTGCGCTTTCCGGGTAAATGGCCCTGTGAATTTCTTCAAGATACGCCGCCGCCACCTGCTCCCGGTCGAATTCCTCCACCATCTTCTGTCTGGCTGCCGCTCCCATCGCTGCCCTCTGGCTCCGGTTCAGCGTCAGGAAATGGCGGAGCGTGCGGATCAGCTCGTTGGCCGAATGAGGTGCAAAGCCGTATCCCGTCACACCGTCTTCATAGATCTCACGGCAGCCCGAAATGTTGGAGGCGATCACCGGCCTCGCGCACGCGGAGGCCTCCATCAGCACGTTGGACATGCCCTCGTGCCAGGTGGGAAGGACCACGGCGGAGCAGCCCGCGTAATATTCGTGCATGTCCGGATGAAAGCCCAGCTGCAGGATTTCCCCGCGCGAGCTTCTTTCCTTCAGCTCCGACTGGTAGTCCTCATCGCAGTAGCCGCAGATGGCAAAGGTTACCTGATCGGAGTGCATCACCTCCGCCGCGCGGAAGAACTCCTCAATGCCCTTCTCCTTCATGACCCGCCCCACGTAGAGGAAATTGGTCTTCTCTCCCTCCGGATACGGAATCGGTCTCCAGACCTTCGTGTTGACGCCGGAGCCTGCCACCAGCCGGTCGCGGCCGCTCACGAGCCCGCCCCTCCGGAAGATCTGACGGTTCTCCTCGTTCTGAAAGAACACGCAGGACGCCCCCTTCATTCCGAGGTAGTACATTCTCTCCACCAGGAACAGGAGCGGACCGCTCTTCTGGAAGGTGCTGCCAAGCCCTGTGATCGTCGGAAGATAGGGAACCCCTGCCCTCCGGCAGGCATATCCTCCGTAGACGTTCGGCTTGATGGTGTAGGTCAGCACCAGCGCCGGCCGGTATTTGGCAAGAAGCCGCCGATAGCTCCGCAGGAGCCTCAGGTCCTGCAGCGGATTCATGCCTCTGCGGTTGATGGGCGTATGCTCCACGACAACGCCCTCCTCCTGCAGCAGCTCCGTCTTGACATTGTCGGGAAGACTCGCCACCACCCGATATTCCTTCAGGAGCTTCTGGATCAGCTCATTGCGGAAGTCATACAGGCCTCCCGAGGAATTGGCCAGAATCAATATTGTTTTTCTGCGGTCTGCTTCCATTCGGTCTGCCTCCGTTCCGTCTGCCTCCGTCCGATCGGTACCTGTCAGGTCCCGCTGCACGGTGAACGATGCACCAGCTCATTCTCCCTGCAGATGGCTGTTTCATTGTACTTCATCATATAGATGCCGCTCTCATAATCGCCGATGGTCACGGGATTTTCCTCTCCCCTTAAATTCCGCAGCACCATGGACGGGAAATCCACGCCGCAGGCATAGGCGTGCGGATATCCGCCGCCGAACCGGGGATTCACCTCCGAGAGATACCACTCTCCCTCCGGGACGAGCGCACCCTCGTTCTCTCTTCCGTGCTCATCGTGGAACAGATCGATGTCGATCATGCCGCGGAAGCCGCACGCCTCCGCAAAGGACGCCAGCTTCCGGAAGAGCTCCGGCACCTGCACGGAGACCGACTTGTCCGTTTCGCCGGCCCGCATCCGGAGCTTCTTCTTGAGGAACAGCGAGGTGCAGCGGCCGGAGATGAGATCCACATACAGGTCGCACCCGTATTCCTGGCCGCGCATCAGCTCCTGCACCATGAGATCCCCGTAATTGCCGAACAGTGTGTGCACGGTCTCGTCGTTCTCCGCGAGATTGATGTTCAGGCTCGCGCTCCCCTTCTGCGGCTTGACAAAGACCGGATACGAAACCCTGCCGGCCGACCGTGCCTCCGCAAAGGACGCCTCCGTAATCCAGCAGTCCGCCGTCCGGATTCCCTTCTCCTGCAGCAGGCGGTACATCCGGTATTTGTCCAGGCAGGTCTCGCACAGCTCATACGAGGAGACCACCGGCACGGCACCGACCGCCTCGAACCGCTTCCTTTCTCCGGCCAGAAGAGAGAGCTCCGGATCAATCAGGGACAAAACGCCGCGGATCTCTTCCCTCTCACAGATTTCCAGAATGCGCTCCAGGTAGTCCGGGGCCGTGATCCGCGGCACCACATACGCCTTATCCGCATCGTACAGGGCAGGAGCCAACGCAGAGGCATCCGTTGCCACCACGCGTCCGCCGCGCCCCTCCTTCCTCTCTGCCTCCCGGAAGGCCTGCACCACCTTGTTCCTGGTGCCAGCGCTCAGAATCAGAATGTTCGTTCCCTGCCCCTCGTTCATACCGTTGCCTTCTCTCCTTCGCCCGTTCCTTCCTCCGGCCGCAGCCTTCCGGTTTCCTGCAGCCGTTCGGCGCGGATCTGCGCGAAATTGCCCTCCGCTGCATTGGTGTCCTCTGCAACCTGCTCCGAATGCCCCAGCACGGTCCGGACCGTCATGCCGATGATGCGAAGATCCAATCCGAAGGAAAGATTCTCCACATACTCCACATCCTTGTCCATGCGCCGATCCCAGTCCAGCATATTGCGGCCGCTCACCTGGGCGAGCCCCGTCAGCCCCGGCCGCACCGCATGGCGCAGCTGCTCCCGCTCGGTATAGTACGGGAGATAGGAAACCAGGAGAGGCCTTGGCCCGATGAAGCTCATATCTCCCTTCAGGATATTCAGCAGCTCCGGCAGCTCGTCCAGGCTGGTCCTGCGCAGGAATTTACCAAAGTCCGTGAGGCGCACCGCATCCGGCAGGAGCTCCCCGTCCGCCCCGCGTTCCTCTGTCATCGTCCGGAACTTCAGCAGCCGGAAAATCCTCTGCCGGTATCCCGGACGGTCCTGATGGAAGAAAACAGGGCTTCCCAGTCTGGTCCGCACGAGAAGAATCAGAACGACAAAGACCGGACTCAATACAATGAGTCCGATCAAAGCCAGTATGAAATCCAGAATCCGTTTGACAATTTTGCGATAGATCATAGCTTTTCACCCGGAACGTCCGGACCGCGGCCGCGGGGATTCAGAAGCCGGCTGCCGTACTAAAACAGGCCCTTAATGATCGAAACGATCCGTTCCATATCCTCCCGCGTGTTCTTGTTGTCGGAGGGAAGGCACAGGCCCCGGTCGAAAATGTCCATGCACACCGAGCCCTTCGCATTCTCCTCTCCCTCCGGATCGGCGATGAAATCACAGCCTGCGTAGACCGGCTGGTTGTTCATCGGATTCCAGATGGGACGGGAATCAATGTTCTCCTCCTGCAGCGCACGGAAGATGTCCATCGGCCGCACACCGGCATCCTCCCGCAGGGTAATGCAGGAGAGCCAGTTGTTGCATACGGCAGCCTCTCCTCCCAGAGGATTCATGGAAATGGCGTCTATGTCCGCAAATGCCTCCTGATAATACCGGTAAATTGCCTGCTTGGCTGCGATGTGCTCCGCCAGGTGCAGCATCTGCCCGCGGCCTACCCCTGCCAGAAGATTGCTCATCCGGTAATTGTAGCCGATCTCCTTATGAAGATAATAGGGGGCCGGCTCTCTGGCCTGCGTGGCGAGGAACCTGGCATGCCGGATTGCCTCCTCATCCTCGGACAGCAGCATGCCGCCCCCGGAGGTCGTGATGATCTTGTTGCCGTTGAAGGAAAGGATGCCGAACTGCCCGTAGGAGCCGCACCTTCTCCCCTTCCAGCTGCTGCCGAGCGCCTCGGCCGCATCCTCAATCAGCGGCGTCTCATGCTCCCGGCAGATCTCTGCGATTTCATCCAGCTTCGCCGGTGTCCCGTACAGATCCGCGCAGATCACCGCCTTCACCTTCGGATATCTGGCAAACGCGCGCCGCAGTGCGGCGGGAGACATGTTCCAGGTCTCCTTTTCCGAATCAATGAAAACCAGCTGTCCTCTCTCATAGGCCACCGGGTTGCAGGTCGCCGCAAAGGTCATGGACGTACAGAACACGACATCCCCGGGCTGAATGCCCAGCAGTCGGACCGCCAGATGGATAGCGGCCGTGCCGGCGGAAAGAGCGGCGGCATGCCCTCTTCCGACATAAGCTGCCATCTCTTTTTCAAAGGCATCCACGTTCGGCCCCAGGGGCGCCACCCAGTTGGTGTCAAAGGCCTCCTGCACAAAGCGCTGCTCGTCGCCGTGCATGGTCGGACTGGACAGATAAATTTTCTTGCTCATGCATCCTTCCTCATCGCTGCGTGCGGATTACCTCCGCCTCGTGCTCCGCTCCCGCGGAGCCGGACGCCTCACGCTTCTGCTGTCTTTCAATTTCCTCGTGGATTCTCTCACGGTTCACATCTGTGTTCTTGCGGTACGTCGGAACGATCTCCTTCACCAGCTCCCGGATGGCGGGGGATTCCTCGTAGGCCGCCTCCTTGAGCCGCTGCAGCTGCACGAAGAACTGCTCTTCATCGATTTCCAGCGGCTTTCCGATGTGAATCTGACGATTGGCGGTATCCTTCATGCCCTCCTCATTCATGAGCATCTCTTCATACAGCTTCTCGCCGGGGCGAAGGCCTGTGAATTCGATCCGGATGTCCTCTCCCACCTTATAGCCGGAGAGCTTGATGAGGTTTTCCGCAAGATCCAGGATCCGAACCGGCTCTCCCATGTCCAGAATGAAGATTTCTCCCCCCTTCGCATAGGCGCCCGCCTGCAGCACCAGGGACACTGCCTCCGGAATGGTCATGAAATAGCGGATGATATTGGGGTCCGTCACCGTCACCGGACCTCCCGCCGCAATCTGACGCTTGAACAGCGGGATCACGCTGCCGTTGGAGCCCAGGACGTTGCCGAACCGGACGGCGACAAAATTGCAGTCATAATGCCGGTTGAACACCTGAATGATCATCTCGCAGATGCGCTTGGAGGCTCCCATGATGTTGGTCGGATTCACCGCCTTGTCCGTGGAAATCATGACAAAGCGCTCCGTTCCGCACGAGGCCGCCGCCATCGCCGTATTGAAGGTCCCGTAGACATTGTTCTTAATGGCCTCGCAGGGGCTCGTCTCCATGAGCGGCACATGCTTGTGGGCCGCGGCATGATAGACAATATCCGGGCGGTAATGCTCGAAAATCCAGTTGATCCGCTGCACATTCCGGACCGAGGCGACCAGAACCACCAGATCGAGCTCGGGATATTTGATCTTCAGCTCCTGCTGAACATCATAGGCGCTGTTCTCATAGATATCAATGATCACCAGCTGTCTGGGCCTATGCCCCGCAATCTGCCGGCACAGCTCCGAGCCGATGGATCCGCCTCCTCCGGTGACACAGACCACCTTTCCCTGCACATAGCCGATGATGGAATCTATGTCGACGCGAACCGGGTCCCGTCCGAGCAGATCCTCCACCTCCACATCATGCAGCTTGGAAACGCTGACCTCTCCGTTTACCAGCTGGTAGATGCCGGGGAGCGTGCGCATCTTGCACTTGGTCTCCTTGCAGATATCCAGAATGCCCTTCAGCTCTGCTCTGGACAGGGAAGGAATGGCAATGATGATCTCGTCGATTCCATAGGCATCCACCGCCTCCGGAATCTCATAACGGCCGCCCACCACCTTGACGCCCTGCACATATTTGCCCCATTTCCCCTCCGCATCGTCGATGAGACACTTCAGGTTCATGGTGGAATAATGTGAATTCAGGATCTCCTTGACGATGATGTTGCCTGCTTCTCCCGCACCCACGATCATCACGTTGATCGCGTTGCTGCGGTTGGCGTTCTTGTGCTTGAGCCCCCGCAGGAACCGGTAAGAGAAACGGCTCACGAAGGAGAAGGAAATCATGAAGAACAGATACAGAAAATAGAAACTCTTCGGCACTGCCTGTGTTTCATGGCGGTTCAGATGGAGGATCCCCACATCCAGGAGCGCCCCCACCGCATTGGCAAAGACCAGATTCTGCAGCTCGGTCTCCCCCGCGAAGGCCCAGAGCGAGTCGTACAGCCGGAACACATAGAACAGCACCAGCGTGGCGGCAATGGTGATCGGCAGGGCCTCCAGCACAGGCAGATAGAAATAATCCGGAATCGCTGTGCTCTGAAATTCGTAGCGCACCAGAAGAGCCAGGTAGCTCGAAAGGACCACGCTCACAATATCGTACAGGATCAAAATGGCGCGCCGCCAGAACTTGGCATAATTGAATCCGTTCTCGGCAGACGGCCGTTTATTCGTCGACTGGGACATACATACCTCGGGAATCTCTCAACACATCTGCCGCGGCCAGCGGCATTCCAAACCATAAGTATACAACATAGCGCGGCAATGTACACGGTCCGAGGAGAACCGTCAGCCACACCAGCAGAAGCGGCGCATAGCACCAAAGCTCCCGCCTCCTGCCGTTGCGAAGGAGCGTGAGCAGGCACCCCGCAAGGGCCCAGAACATTACGCCGGGCGAAAGGATCCAGCCCAGCACCGGCAGCTTCTGCGCGGCAGGATCCAGCGACAGGAAGCGGAACCAGGCATCCAGAGCCGGAATCCGGCTCCTGCGGACTCCCGGCAGCTCCGTCTCGTAGCCAAAATAGGAGCTGTCCTCATAGGTGAAGGTGAACACCGTATTCCCCCTGTAGCAGTCGATGACCGCTCCGGGAGTCCAGAAGCCATAGCTCGTCATGAGCCAGGCATTCAGATAGCTCATGGGATGCTCCAGGCCCTTGGAAAGCCACAGCCTCCAGAAGTCACCCCGATGCGACCGGTAGTAATCACTTCGGAAGCGGAGCTTCACCTGATCCGAGAGCACCGGATTGTAGTAATCCCAGCCGCTCTGCGTCTGCAGCTGTGCGTCCGCCGTGTTCTCCTCCTGCGTATCCTCCTGTGTATTCTCTTCCTGTCCGGATGCTGACGATGAATCCCCGTCCTCCTCCATCAGCTGCAGCATCAGCTGCCTTTCGTCCTCATCAAAGGCGGACGGATCGGCATTCCACACGCGGGCCAGCTGCATGATCGGCACGGTCAGGATCTCCTGGCTCTCCGCGTGCGAAGCGCCCGTTGCAAGGACCAGCCCTTCTGAGAGCAGCGCGTAGAGAAAGAGCGGCAGCAGGTACAGCACCGCTTTATTGACTACTCCGGTCAGTTCTTTTCTGTAGCATCTCTCCCCCGTGCTTTCCGGCTCTGCAGCGTCCGGTTCCGCATGTTTTTCCTCTCGTCCTCTGCCGAAAAGGCGGCGGAAGCCCGCGGCGGCCGCAAGGAGCAGCACGAAGGCCGCATATGCATAACTGCCGTTGTTGCGCAGCAGCATCATCAGCACGGCGAACAGAACAAAGCCTCTCACAGACGGCTCTCTCCACGACAGGCCGTTCTCCGGCAGGCGCCGCAGGAAAAGGATCATGCCGAGCAGCGTTGCCGCGAACAGGCCGTCCTTGCAGGTGCACAGGGTGAACATTGTGACCACAGGGCACAGCAGCAGCCACAGAGCCGCTGCTGCGGCAGCTCCCCGCGAGCCGCTCTGCCTTCCGTTCTCCGGCGCAGTCTGCGGCTCATGACCGTCCCGCTCTCCGGCTGCGCCGTCCGGTCTCTCCCGATCCGGCTGCAGCCTCCGTGCGGAGAACGGCAGTGCAATTTCCTCTGTCAGAAGGACGAAGATACCGTCCATGACTGCCATCTGGAACAGAAGATAGCAGAAAATTCCAAGGTTGTAGGAATTTGTCACCTTATGCACAGCAAGAATGCTGCCGCCCAGAAGGAGCACATGCAAAAGGGGATGGTGTGTTGTAAAGGCCCTTGTCTGCACCATGCTCAGCTCTTCGGCCGCATCATAGACAAAGAACCCCGGATACACGGCCAGCAGAGAGATCAGCTGCACAGCCATAAAAAGAGTCCACAGGAGGAGCCTGCGGTGCCGCAGCCCGCAGAATTTCTCCCCGAACGGCCGACGGCTCTCCCGCCGTTCTCTCCGTCCCCGCCCTTTTCCCGGGCGGTCCGCTCCTGCCGAAGCCGGATCCATGCCTTCCCGCCGATGCACCCTCCGCCGGTCCATTACACGCCAGAAGAGCAGCACCGCGGCCGCAAGGAGAAGGGAACGCAGAACGAACAGCGCAGTCCTTCCGCCCGATGGGCGGACCAGGGTTCCTTCCTTCTCCAGCATGTCCCCGGCCAGCAGCGCCAGAGACACCGAAATACCATATAGGCCGGCAAGGACAGCGTCCCGCCGGCGCCTGCAGCGTAATTTCATAGCTTCATTTCTCGTATCTGTTCCTCTTCCGCAGTCTCCTGCACGAGAACCGGTGCCAGCGCCAGCATCACTGCTATGGTATAAGGATTGCTGAACTGGAAAATCCATTCCACCATCCCCATTATGAAAAACCCTGTGAGCAGGAGCAGCGGCAGCAGTGCACATCCCCTCTGTACGGTACTCTTCTCCTGCAGGAGTGCAGCGCGTGCATAGCGAAACGCTGCCGCAAATGCAGACAACACCGCCAGAAGGAGAAGGAGCCCGCCGGGGATCCCGCAGTCATAGGCGGCCTGCAGGAAAATATTGTGTGCATGGACCGCAATCTCTCCGCTGGCAAGCTGCACGCCCATCTCATCGTGTCCCGTCCAGTTCAGCTGCCGGATGTAGGCCAGATACAGGCCGAGACGCCCGTTGGATACATCGCCGTTGTCAATGGAGCCGGTTTCCAGCTCCTCCAGATTCAGCCGCTCCAGGAGCACACGGTCCAGCGCATCGGAAAGCTTTGCAAGCGCTCCCCCGGAGAGCTCTCCCTCCGATGCCAGCTGCTCCACCGCACAGATCCCGCTGCTGCCCGCATCCGCCGTCCGATAGCCCTGCGGCACATACCACTCGTTCTCGTAATAAATTCTGGAGCCGATCTCTCCGCCGAGAATCCGGTCGCCGAAATCGCGGATGAAGATCTCGATGTTCATAAAGGCCGTGCAGTTCCACTCCACGTTGCGCAGCACCCAATCGTCGTAGGGCTCCAGGGTTTCAAAGCGCCGCGGCTGTCCGTACACCGTGGAAATCAGACGCTGCCCGGTGAAGGCCACCGGGAAGGTAAGGCACAGGATCAGGAACATTGCCAGCAGGGTCCCTGCCGCCGCCTGCAGCCGCTTCCGAAGCCTTCCGATGCCGTGCTCCTTCCCGCAGCCTCCTTTTCCGGCAGAGCCTGCTGCCAGAAATGCCGCCAGTATCACCAGCACGGCCAGCACACCGATGCCGGACCGCGTAAGGCTCATCACCATGTACGAGAAGGCCATTCCGAGTGCGAAGGCCTCCTTCCACAGCACGCGCAGCTGCCCGCGCAGGGAAAGGCCTCTCACGCCTTCTGCCTTTCGAAGGAAGAGCGTCAGTGCCGCCGCCGAAACGATCAGCAGATAGTACGCTGTCACCGTCGGCGTATGGAAATGCATGGAAAATCGGCTGTAAATATAGGCCAGATAATAACGGTGCAGCATGCTGTATGCCACCTTCACGGCAAAATCCAGCAGCACGCCCCGGCACAGGTCCTCCAGGAAGCGCAGACGCCCCTTCCAGAACCGATACCTCAGATAGAACAGCACCCATACGGTGACAAAGAGCGGAATCCACCATCTCGTGTTGCGGAAAACCAGCATCCACACCGCGAGCACTGCCAGCACCGCGGTCAGGCCGCACAGCACCCGGTTCCGGGGCTTTTGTCTGTTCCGCACGGCGTCCGCCGCCGTCCACAGAATCGAGACGGCCGCCGTGCACCCGAAGACAATGGCCGCACTTACCGCCAGAGCAGCCGCATTCTTCCATGCCGCCTCCGGATCCTCTCCCGTGACTGCATGTCCCGCATAGTAGGCAATTCCGCCGATCAGAGACGCCATAAAGGTCGTCATTGTCGCTGCATTCAGAAGGGAGGGGAGCTCTGCCATCAGCATCGTCATGACAGCGAGCAGCACGACAATCCATCCCTCTGACGCATTGTGAATATAATCGTTCGTGGCGTTCATGTAGGCTGCACTGCGGTCCATCAGAAGCGCAATGCACAGAATGATCCCGCCGTGACAAAGAGATGTGAAGTCAAAGCCCTGTACAGAAAGCGCCGCCGATGCACCGCGCAGCGCCTTGTCCTGCTGCGGCGCCTCCGCCCTGCAGGCCTGCAGCGGTGCCCCGTCCCTTCCTTCGCAGGCAGACGCCTGCCCATGCCACAGACCGTACAGGCACCAGCCCGTTCCCAGGAGAATTCCCGCTTCATAGATGAGAAGGTCCGGAATGCGGCTGTCGAAGAGCTTCAAGGGCCAGACAGCGGCGAAGGAGAGCAGGAACAGGCCCGCAAGGATGGGAGTTGCCGTCACCCGCAGGGCTCTTCGCACCGAAACAACGGCCGCACCGTCCAGGCCTGCCGCCCGCCTCCTTCGCTCCCAGAAGGCGAAGCTTCCATGGCTGATGAGCAGCGCCAGAAGTCCCAGAGCCAGATAACCCAGAGCCCTGACTGCACAGCGCTGCTTGTTCTCCGGAACGCGGTACAGCATGCTGGTCTTCACCGCCATGTCGTCCACCCCGGTGTCATTGTAGAATCCCTGCACGTAGAGAGGTGCCTTTCCCGTTGCCAGTGCCTCGGACTGGGACTCGCAGCCGACCGTAAAGCGGCTCCCTTCCATTCCCCTTATGGTGTAAACGTACGTATCGCCCACCACCATGTCCGCATCCACCGATACCGCCGCATAGGCCGGGATCTCCGAAGGCAGCTCCACCACCTCCTCGGCCACAAGCTCCATGGCGCCGTTCCCGCCGACGTGAAAGAGCTGAAATGCAGCCTTTTCTCCGTCCTTCACGTATTCCACGTAGAACTTCAGCGTCTGCAGATGCCGGTACTGTGCGGTAAAATATTCTCCCGCGTCCTGCTCCTCTGTGATCACCTCCGTCACGCCGACCGGGCTGAGGCCTGAGGCATAGGCATGCTCCTCACGATACAGGCGCATGGGCCAGACGGTCGCGAGCGCCGCCGCAAGGCAGCACAGAATCACGGCCATGACCGCATTTTTCTTGTATATCACTCGATCCAGCAGCATCATTCAGGCTTCCTCACGTATCACCGCCTGGGGAGCGTTGTTCGCACTGATGTAGGTACGCCCCACATACTCTCCCACAAGGCCCAGCATCAGCAGAATCATCCCGCCGAAGAACACCACCGCGGTCATCAGCGCCGAGAAGCCCACCGGGACCAGCGGATTGACCAGCTTCTTCACGATGGTAAAAATCCCGTACAGGAAGGCCCCCGCCGCGCAGGCCGCGCCGACGCCCGTTCCGATCCGCAGCGGCTTGATGGAAAACGCGGTAAATCCGTTCATCCACAGCGAAAGGAGCTTGGTCAGTGTGTAGCCGCTGCTGCCGACCTCACGTCTTCTGTGGTGCACCGGAACATTGACGATGCGGTCGGTGGAGCGCAGCACCAGCCCCAGCAGATAGGGGTAGGAATTCTCGTAGCGCATCACCTCATCCGCAACGAACCGCTTCATGGCAAAATAGCTGCTGACATACAGCTCCTTCGGCTTATTCAGAAGCTTCTCCAGCATCTTTTCATTGACCCAGCTGCCGAAATTGCGGAAGGCGGAGTGTTCCTTATGCGCATAGCTGGCATAGGCGACGTCCGCTCCCTCCCGAAGCGCATCCAGAAGCTTTCCGACCTCATCGGCCGGTGTCTGCCCGTCATCGTCGAGACACACAACCACCTCGCCCTCCGTGTGGCGGATTCCGGTCATCAGGGCTGCATGCTGTCCGAAATTCCGGGCAAGGTCATAGCCCTTCCTCCCCTCACTCTCCCGGCAGAGCCTTCGGATTTCCTCCCAGGTCTCCCGCCCGGAGCCGTCGTTGACCATCACAATTTCATGGTCATAGGACGCAAGGGTGCGCATGGCACCATCAATTTCCGACACCACCGCCGCCAACGTCTTTTCCGAATGATAACAGGGAATGACGAAGCTGATCCGTGTCCTCTTCTGCTGTCTTTGTTCTTCCTGATTTGCAATTTCCATGAGCTTTCATTCCTGTTGTCCGCTGCTGCACGGCTCCGCGCCCGCAGCAGCGGACCGAAGCGATGATTCTGCCGTCAGATCCTGTGCGCGGCAGCGAAGGAGCAGCATATCCTCCCGCTCTCCGTCCGTGCTCTCCACCTGCGGCAGAACGCCGACGGCCGCAAAACCCGCCCGTTCATAGCTGCGGATCGATGCCGGATTGCTGATGAAAATCCGCGCAACGATATCCGTAAGTCCCAGCTCGCGGAAGGCGTAGGCACAGGCCAGACGGATCATGCGCGGGCTGTAGCCCTTTCCGATCGCCGTATCCTCGCCGATCCAGTTGCCGCACTCCGCATACTGCGGATGCAGGTCATCAAGAACAACGCAGCCGATGGGCTGCCCCGTCTCCTTCTCCACGGCAATGAACTGCACCGCCAGGCCCGCTGCGACCATTTCACGATAGTAGCGCCGCTGCCCCTCCAGCGTAAACGGGCGCCGGTAGATGTACCGGCACATCACCCGCGGATTGTTGCGCCACCGCACGATCTGCCCGCTGTCCTCCAGGGTGAGCGGACGAAGGAGCAGTTTCTCATCTTCCAGTCTGCCGCCTGTGCTGCCGGTTACCATCGCTCTCCCTCTCCCTTCTCTGAAAATACCTCCGATGACACACTCCCATCGGCAGCTATTGTACCGCATAGATGACCCAGTCATCGCCGATGCGGTCTGCCTCTGAAATCGTGACCTCTTCCCCGCGGAAGGCGTAATATTCCGCAAGCCACGTCATATCCTCGTCTGCCTCCGCTGCCGCATACACATTGTCTCCGGTTCGGAGGAGCTCCGCCGTCCCGGTGCCTTCCGCATCCTCAAGGCTTCCAAGAAGCTCCCCCTCCGCGCCAAGGGCCGTCAGCTTCTCCCTTTCCAGCGGACTCTTGCAGGCCCAGCCGCCCAGAAGATCCAGATTCACGGGAACACTCCCTGCCTCTCCCACCTTGTCTGAAAACGCTACGGTCGAATAGACATCCACGAGATAGATGTTCTCCGCATGCTCTGCCGCATACTCCTGCAGCTCCCGGTACCTCGCATTGTTCTCCTGCCGCACTGCCTGACCGGCAGTGACCGTCTGCAGCTGCCACACGGCTCCAAGGACAAGCGCCCCTCCCATTGCAGCTGCCGGAAGCACCGGCAGCACGCCGCGGCTCCGATGTCCGAGGGGCAGCGGAGCCGCGCCTTCCGTTCTCCCTGCTGCCTTCTGCTGCATGCTCCATTCCGCGTTCCGTCCCGCCAGCCACAGGAGGAAGACCGCCTCGCACGCATATACGCTGTGCGTCAGCCGAACCACCGGACGGTGGTTGTAATACAGATACAGGAGCAGTGCACTGCGCACCGCCAGCAGCACCGCCAGCAGCAGGCACTGCGCACCGAACCGCCGCCGGCCCTTCGGCCGATGCCTCCATCCGCCGTATGCCGCAGACACAAGTGCCGAGAGATACAGGACCATTGCCATGGCAGGGTACGGCTCTCCCGCGTTCTCTCCCTCTCCTCTCACCGCAGCGCGATAGTCCCAGAGTGCCTCCTTCAGCCTCTGTCCGACGCTCTTTTCGGCTGCCGCCTTCGCACGCGCATACTCTGCAGTCGCCTCCAGCACCCCGGCGTCAATCCGCTCATCGAGCCCGTAATTGTAATTCTGAATCAGCTGCACCTGCGTCCGGTCCAGGCCGATGCTCTCATAGAAGGCTTCGTTTCCCTCATAGGGCGGAAGCTTCTGAAAATCATACAGCTCGGTCCTGGCATCGAACAGCGCATAGAAGGCCTTCCACTCCGTACTCCCGTATCCGAGCCGGTCTCCCAGCCGGCAAAGCCCCATTCCGCCCAGTACCAGCAGCAGGGTGATGCCGCACACCTGCAGGAAGCGCAGAGCCTCTCTCCTGCCTCTCTCCTTCCAAAGGTACTGCCGCCCCGCCCGCACGAGGAAGGCCAGTGCCGTAAACGGCCCGACGAAGAGCATCATTTCCGAGCGCAGCAGGAAGCCGATCAGGATCAGCAGCACCGGCATGCTCAGCTCGCGGAGCCACTGTGAAAGGCTTCCCTCCTCCGGATCCATGGTCAGGAAAAGGAAGCATACCGTGCCCCCCAGGATGCCGACTGTCACGGAATACTGGACATAAACGAAATGCTCCAGCAGGAGTCCTGCGCAGGCTGCTCCCTCCAGGAGAAGCGCTGCCGCCCGGCACCCCCGTCTCTTCCCGGCCAGGCATCGCTCCAGCCTCCAGGCAATGAGCGCGAGGCACCCGTACTGGAGAAAGAGCAGGAGCACGCCGTGCCAGTCGACCGACGCATTCCATCGGTACAGAAGCGCCTCTGCTGCCGTCAGCGGATAGGCGCTCTGAATATTGCGTGCCGACGGCGTCCCCGTATAACTTCCGGACAGAATCTCCGCCATCAGGGAATCATCGTTCAGATCGTAGTAGATCGTCCAACACTGTCCCGCACACCAGGCAAGGACAAAGACAGCCGCCGCCGTCAGGGCTCTCGGCAGCAGGCTCTGTTTCCGCACTCCCGCCCGGCGTCCTTTCTCCCGATTTATCTGCTGTTCTCCCTGCTGTCTCACTCGCTGCTCCGCCTGCCGCTCCCGTCCTGCTGCTCTTTCTGTCCCTGCCGTCTGCATCAGCGTTTTTCGGCATTTTTCGTCGTTTTGCCGGTATGTCGTCTGCAGAACAGTCCGCAGCGTCACTCACCGTAAAAATTCCGGATCACCGACACAACCTCCTGCACATCCTGTTCCGTCAGTGAATAGTACATCGGCAGCCGGAGGAGTCTCTCGCTCTCCCGGGTTGTATAGACGTCCTCTCCGTGAAAGCGGCCGAATTTCAGACCGGCGGGGCTTGAATGCAGCGGGATGTAATGAAATACTGCCAGGATTCTCGCCGCCTTCAGGGCGTCGATCAGCCTCTGCCGCTCTTCCATGTCCCTGGTTTTGATGTAGAACATATGTGCATTGTGCTCGCAGCCCTCGGGAATCACCGGGAGCTCAATTCTTCCCTCCCGACCAAGCGGCTCCAATGCCTCGTAGTACTGCTCCCAGCGCTCCAGCCGCGCCCTGTTGATTTCATCCGCCTTCTCCAGCTGTGCAGACAGGTAGGCCGCATTCAGCTCGCTGGGCAGGAAGGAGCTGCCGTAATCCACCCAGGTATATTTGTCGATCTGCCCGCGGAAGTACTGGCTCCGGTTGGTTCCCTTCTCCCGCAGAATCTCTGCCTCATCTGTCCTGCTGCGGTCGCGGATCAGGATGGCGCCGCCCTCTCCCATCGAGTAATTCTTGGTCTCATGGAAGGAGTAGCACCCGAAATCACCGATGGTGCCGAGGGCTTTCCCCTTGTAGCTGCTCATCACGCCCTGCGCCGCGTCCTCGATCACCATCAGATGATGCCGCGCGGCGATGTCCATGATGGTGTCCATCTCGCAGGCGACCCCTGCATAGTGCACCGCAACGATGGCCCTGGTGCGGTCCGTGACGGCGTCCTCGATTTTCTTCTCATCCAGGTTCATGGTGTCCGGCCGGATGTCCACGAAAACCGGCACCGCTCCCCGCAGGACGAAGGCATCCGCCGTGGAGCAGAACGTGTAGCTCGGCATGATCACCTCATCGCCCGGCCCGACGTGAGATAAGTGGGCCGCCATCTCCAGTGCATCTGTCCCGCTGGTGGTCAGGAGGCATTCCGCCGTCCCCGTCCTTTCCTCAATCCACGCCTTGCATTCCTTTGTGAAAGGGCCGTCTCCGCAGATCTTCCGGTTTCTCTCACAGGCAATCCGAAGCTTCTTCATTTCTGTTCCGACATAGGGCGGAATGTTAAAAGGAATCCGATAATCCATCTTCTCTCTCAACTCTCTGCCGCAGCTGTCCTGCGGCTGCATAGGGAGAATTCCGTGCAGACGGATTCTCCGATAGATTTTCGAGGTGCCTGATCCCGGGGGCCGTCCCCGCAGCATCCCTCACTGCACCAGCTTTACCACATAGTGCTCTGTCTCAAGGATGGAGACATAACCGGTCTTCTCGAGGTAATCCGCAAGAAGTCCGCCCTTTCTCCCCTCCTGACTTGTTGGGTCAACAGTAATTTCCGCCGCCCACCGATTCGCACGGCGCAGGATCACCACGGGCAGCGCCTCCGTATGTCCCGTGAGCGCAACGCCCGAGAGCTCCCGGAGCTCCTTGGCAAATCTTTCCTCCGACAGGAAGCTGGCAAGATCCGGCCATGTGCTCGAGAGCCCCGGCCGCATATTGAAAAGATAATTCAGACCCGGCGCCTCTCCGTAGGTCACAAGAGACCGATCCAGGAGTCCGCCCTCCTGCAGGCAGCCATAGATGCTCTCCAGCTCTTCCCGGTTCTCCGGCGTGGTTCTCATGCCGGCCGCAGACGGAATCGTCGTAATGACAGCGGTTCGCGCCGTTCCGTCCGTGCCGTCCCGGAAGGAATACTGTACATGGAACAGCGTACCCTGCACCAGCACGGCGAGCACCAGCACGACACTCATACTATACCATGGAAAATGACCTTTCTCTCTCCGGTGCTCCTGCCAGATCCTGCGGAGCATCCAGAGTGCAAAGGGTGCAATGACAAAGAGCTCGAGCAGAATCGGAAAGGTGTAATTGTTGGATCCGAACGGCAGGATCAGGATCAGAATCAGCGACACTGCAGCCAGAAATCTCTCATCCGTTGACGCCCGGTATTCCCCCGTAAGGCAGATGACGTCCAGTCCGATTGCCGCAATCACGAACAGCATCAGCCATTGAAACATGCACCAGTAGTCCTGGTAATTGACGGTGAACATTCCTCGTCCCCAGTAAAACCGCAGCAGAACGAGGATTCCCGCCAAATAGCAGCCGTGCCGGAGCCCGCGGCGCCCCTTCAGAACCGGGAGTTTGCGCAGGATCACGCCGGCCACCACCCAGGCCGCCATGAAGGCCATCCACATCATCGCCGTACCGTAGGCCTCCAGGGTAACGGTCATCATTTCCGACAGCGTATAATCTCCGCCCATGGAGAACAGCTCACGGATCCCTGCGATATAATCGTCTATCCCGCAGCGGAATACAATCCAGACCAGAACGCTTCCTGCTCCCAGAATGTATCCCGCCAGACACATGGCCGTGTCCTCCACCGCTCTGGAAAGCCGCCGGCCGGAGAGCCGCTCCTCCATCCATACCGCCAGGATCAGCAGCACCTGCAGCGCATTCGAGAAACGGACGAACAGGTTCAGGCCCAGGAGCACCCCCGCCGCCAGGTACCATTTTCCTCCGTGCGGAACACGGTTGACCGCCCGGAACAGGCACAGGCAGGCAAGCGCCAGCAGGACATAGGAAAGGGAATTGTACAGGATCACCGCAGGGCACCAGAATACCGAGACGGCAATCCACTCTCCGAGGAAAACCATCCATCCCGGCATCAGGCGCTTCAGCGTGTAATAGGAGAACAGCGCCGCTGCAGAGAGCAGCAGCGCCGCCTTCAGATTCATGGCAAGAAGCCCTCCGCCTCCCGGCAGTGCCATGAGAAGACGCCCGGCCCGGTTGGCCAGGAAGGTGGCATAGAACCACATGCCCTCCTGCAGGAACTCATAGTTGCCGAGGCTGAAGCCTGCGTCCGTAACGTCCACGCCGCTCCCCGCGCCCCACAGGGGCCAGAGGAAGAGCAGGACGGGGAAAAGCACGTTTTCCATCACGGGCTGCAGCCTCCTGGCTTTCTTTAAAAGAAACTGTATCCGATTTTCTCCGATCACCGCACGCGTCATAAGATTCTCCGCATCAGACCGCGCCGCCGCGCTCCTTCCTGCACAGCAGTGCAAAGGCAAGACAGCAGATGACAACAGATACCAGCGAGCCTGCTGCCGTGGCAAGCCCCATGGGCAGCAGGCTTTCCGGGAACAGCACGGACGTCAGATACACACCCGGCACACGCACCAGCGCAATGGCGATGATGTTGTGCAGGAAGGAAAGCCCCGAGCGCCCGATGGCGCAGAAATACCCGCTGAAGCTGAAGTGGATGCCTGCAAAGATGCAGTCGAAAATATATCCCCTCAGATACTCTCCTCCGGCAGCCGTCACCGCTGCATCGTTCGTAAACAGACCCACTGCCGAGGGCGCAAGGAACTGCATGATGACGGAGACTGCCGTGCCGAAGCCTGCCGCCAGCATAACGGCATAGAGCAGGGTCCTGCGGGCCCTCTCCTTCTGCCCGGCTCCGATGCTCTGTGCTCCCAGGGCCGAAACCGTCGAGAGCATTGAGGACGGAACCAGGAACAGGAAGCTGATGATCTTCTCCACGATGCCGACTGCCGCAGAGTCCACCAGACCGCGCCGGTTGGCAATGATCGTGATCAGAAGGAACGCCACCTGGATCAGCCCGTCCTGCAGTGCGATCGGCAGTCCGATCCGCACAATCCGGTGCAGCATCGCCGACGACGGCCGCAGGTCCTCCCTGTGCAGCTCAATCAGATGGAACCGGCGTGCCGCCAGCAGAGCAACCGCCACGCTGATGGCCTGGGCCAGCGTTGTCCCCAGCGCCGCTCCCGCAGGTCCCAGCTGCAGAGCACCCATGAAGAGGTAGTCCAGTGCAATGTTCGCCGCACAGGCAACGGCAATGAAATACATGGGGTGCCTGGAATCCCCCAGCCCCCGGAAAATGGAGCTGATGATGTTGTATGCCGTAATAAACGGAATGCCGGCAAAGCAGATGATCAGGTAAGCCGCCGTCCCGTCTGCCGCCTCCTCCGGCGTGGACATCACGGAGATGATGGGCCTTACCAGAAAGATCAGGAGGATCATGAGCACAACGGAGAGAAGCATGAAGAGTGTGACCGAATTGCCGATGCACTGCTCCGCATCCTTGTCGTCCCTCTTTCCTACCGCCTGGCCGATGTTCACGGTGGTTCCCATGGCCAGTCCCACGATCATGACGGTCAGCATATGCATCACCTGCGAACCGATCGAAACTGCCGTTGTCCCCGTCACGCTGTCAAACTGGCCGATGATGAACAGGTCCGCCAGCCCGTACAGGGTCTGCAGCAGATAGGACAGAAGATAAGGGAGAGAGAACTGCACAATATTGCGGAAAACGCTCCCGGATGTCAGATTATTCTCCATTCGCCGTGTTGTCTCCTTCCGTGGCTCAAGAGGCCGTCACGCAACGGCTGTGCTGCATGAACATCTAACCATTATATCCGTCTCTGAAAAATCTGTCACCTTGCGGCATCTGCCGTTGTTTTTCTTTGCTCCCAGCTCGTTTCCTGTTCCCTTCAAAATCTCATTGCCGGAGCGGAGGACATCCATAAGGCTTTTCTGTGCCTTAAGCTCTTCATCCGTCCGGTCGTAGTCATTGGTCCAGGTATCGTCAATGCCGATGGCGCGGCGAAGATCCGAAATGGTCTGCTTGCCGTCTGCGTCACGCAGCTCGGAGGAGGCGGAGTATTTCTGCTGGCCGGAGGTGAGCTCTCTGTCTTCGGGGTCGATGTTGCGAGAGAAATGATATTTTTCTGAATCATTCTCATAAATGTTGACATCGTTTCTTATGTTCTCTAAAATTCCATGTAAATCGAGGGAAGCGTAAGAGCTCGGGAAGCCTTTGTTGATATCAGCAAGGTTGCCAAGAACTGCGTAGCTTCCCTCGTTTTTATTTATCGCAAGAAAGTCATCTACGTGCAATCCCTGTGTCATCCTACCGTCTACCACCTTGCGTTTTAAGGAAACCGCGAGATAGTAATCGCCTGCAGGCACTCTATCGATTCCAGAATCTCCCACCATCGTAACCTGAGCAGCTAGAACAACAGTGTTGTATCCTTTAGATTTGTGATTCTGGTCTGCAGCAACGATTTCGCCGTTTTCAATAGTCGCAATGATGGCTGGGAAGAATTTCTGCCTGGCCTCCCAGTTTGAATGAGATAATGTTTCTTTAATGCCTCCAATGCTCACCTTAAACGATCCAGTGGCTTTGCTCTGTATAACATTAGAATCGCGCCCATCCATAAACATCTTCATCAGATCTTCTGCGTTCTTATGTAGGCCCTTTCTGATTTCGCTGTTATTAAACTTAAATGTCCCAATCGGCTTCATTGCATGAACAGTGTGGGCATTCTTGTTCATGTCATCGGCAGACAGCTCGATATCCTTTATCGCTTTGTCATCTTCGCTTATTTGCTTCGAAAACCGTACTCCCTCCAATGCTTCGATAGCCTCATGCCGTGCATCCTCGTTGCCGGCCTCATACATCGTGAAGGGAATGCCGGCTCCCTGCAGAGTTTCCTTCTCGAAGTCAGAGATGCTGTCCGGCGCAACAACCATGGCGATCTCATCGAGATAGACTGCACGCTGCGGCTTGGCTTCAAAATACTGGGTAGGCATGGTTCCGATGTCGTTCATCAGATCGAGAATGTCCTGTCCGATTCCTTCGTACACGTGCATTCCGGAATACTTACGCAGAACGCTCTCAATGCCGGCCGCAGTCTTTCTGCTCTTTACGGCGTCCAGTATTGCATTCGCAGCATCTTCGCGAGCGATGAACGAATTCCCGTCTTCTCTTGCCAGCCGCCCCGTTATTTCCATGAAGCGGTCGCCGTGTTCCTCCTTGAGGGCAGAATACTCCTCATCGGTCATCGTCCTGAGCATGCCTTCGTGCCGGTGGATCTCGTCAATCGACCTGAAATCCTTTGTTGCGACAGCCTGGATCGCGGACTGCGCGAAGAATCCGTCCGCCCCCTTCGCATCCTGCTCGTTCATGGCTTTGACAAGGTTTTCCAGTGTCACATCGTAGTGCAGCTGCCTGAAGCTGCGTCTGTTGCCGGAGGCCGTGAACATGTCCTTATTGTTGCGGATGCCGCGCCCTGTGATAAGCCCGTCATAGGTCTTTTCAATCCACTTCTTAAACTTCTCCTCGTTGATCTGTTTGTCGATCCCGCTGTTTATGGCAGACTCATCTCTCTTAATTTCTTCGTGAGTAGGATTCCCTTCTTTGTAGTATGTCAGTGCCTGGTAGATGTCATTTGCGATGAACCGTCCGTACTTAGGGAATTTCTTCGCATGGGAGATCATGTTGTTATATTTCTTGCGTGACTCCTCCGGCAGCGTCTTTGCATAGTCGTTGTATGCCGCCTGCAGGGGCCCAGCATATTTGTCTATGAGCTCTTCAGAGCTGATCTTTGAATAATCCTCCTTAAATCCTTCCGCGATATCCGTAAGAGCAGGCTTCATTGCGTCCCACTTCTTCGTTTTGCTCTCATCGAACTGGCCAACCTGTACTGCTTCCGTGTTGTCCTTGACGGTGATTCCGCGAGTGTTCAGATAGGCAGCCTTCATTCCGTAATCATTTTTCGCCGCCTCGACAAGCGCAGATATCCCGTCCCTTGTAACATGATCGCCGCCGGCCTCCACGTGGTTAAACCGTTCCATCCGTTCAATGAGATAATCCGGAGACTTCCCGTCCATCACCTTTTTGAGCTGGTCTGCAGCGGAATAGAACTTGTCCGTGTCCACATCGTACTCGATGCCGGGGAATGTCGGAGTCCATGCATCGCCGCCATACACCTTGTTCTTTTTCATGAATTCCGGATCGATGGTCTCGCGGTTGAACACGACAGACACATCGCCGTACCGGTAATGGTCCATGGAGCTTTTAACGATAGCGATGGAAGGAGAAGGGAATCCCCCCAGTGCAATATCGGCAGCAAGCTGCTCCATCGTCAAGTTGTGGATTGCGACAAGGTCCTTCGTCTTCTCACTCTCGCCGTTTCCGGTCAGCTTGTCTGTGTCCTTGGCGATATTGATGGACTTGCGGATGTCATCCGAGGAGGTCGGTGCCTGGTTTGTTGTTGCCTTGATCTGGTAGGGATGCCATACGACCGTCTGTGTATCATCGACAATGCCGTCGTAGTCCGTTCCGTTCAGTTCATTGAACATCTTTACGGTTTCTACGAAGTCGCCCACGCAGGTTGCATTCAAATCCTGCAGCATCTGGAAATCGTCCTTGCCCCATACAGAATTAACTACGCCGTCTACCGTCGTACCGTAGCCGTAGTTCTCGATGCCGTAATCCTCGTTCTCCGCAATCTCATTTACCAGCTTGCGCAGCTGTCCCTTGGTAATGGTTTTGTTCCCTGCCTGGATCGGATTCGTTACGTTCAGATAAACCTCATAGGTATCGCCGTAGTCGCCTGCCATGGAGTGAGAGTCGCTGAAGTATATCCCTCTCCCGTAGAGATTAGATCCCTTGGATTTGCCGACATCAAACACAGTAAAGCCAGCATTCTGTGTACCATGGTACATAACCTTCAGTCTGCCTTTGCTGTCGCGGATCACGCTGTCTGCCGCCCAATCCTGCTGTTCTCTCGTAAGCTCCTTCCCCGTGGAGTCGGTGCCGATGTTTGCAACCTCCACAGACTTTCGAGGAGTGCCGGCAGCATCGAGCCCTGCGTTGCCCTGCTGTACCTCTGCTCTTGCCGCCTTCGCATCGCTGTAGGCCTGCTCTGCATTTGCAATGGATTTAACGATGGCATTCTGAAGCTCTTCGTAGTTCCGAAGGTTTGCCATCTCCTTATCGATATCCGCATCTGTCTTGCCGGTTTCACTATGGTATGCATCCACATACTTTTGCAGCAGTCTGCTGAACAATCTGCTGCCGAGATCTGGCCATTCTATAATAAACACGCTGCAGCAGATTTATACTCACACGTTGCAGGACCAGAGCAAGGCAAAAACGGGCCGCATGCCGGAGCGGTTTTCCACCTTTTAATTTGGGCCTTCCGTGTCACACATGAGCCCATGATGTAAAAGGAGGAGTGCCTTTGGCACTCCTCCTTTTACATCATGGGCCAACAGAATTCGAACCGTAGTCCGTGCGTTAAGAAAGAGCTTATGTCAGGTCGTTAACTCTCTCAACAATATACTCGTTGTGTTCCCTGATTGCACTGTCGCTTAACATTTCCTGTATTGTCATCCAATGGTAATGTCTTCCGTCGATCTCGAAGTCTTCTGATGGAAGATCTGTCCCCAGATCCGCGCTGTAAAAGCTGTAATCATAGGCCCTTACTTCGTTGTGGGCCGTGGCATACTTCTGCTCGTTTCCTGTTCCCTTATGCCGTATGGAGATATCAGATTCTCTTACGTTTAATTCCCTAGCCAGGTGCTCTGCTATGCTCTTTTCATTCTCGTAGTCCTGTGTCTTAAAGTTCGGGAACATGCGGAAGCCCCATGCAGGATTATCGTATACGAGATATTTTCTGTTGTTGTCTTTCTTCTGAATTGCAACGATAGAGCTGCGTCTGTCTTTCATATCCAATGCCTCGATATCCTTTATCATCTGTTCCTTACTGTATTTCGGCAGAGTTCTGATTTCCTTCAGGATCACAATAATATTTATCAGTGCCACCAGGCAGAATCCTGCTCTTATAGCCGCCGGCGGAATCCATAGGTCTTTGTAGTCTCCTGTAAATGCAGAGATCAGGAGCACTACCGCGTCCAATATTTCGACCTACTGCGATTTTCTGCCGATGTAGTCTCTTTTCTCTTCTATCAGACGTCTTAGATCCGTATCGTCTATGTACAACTTCATCAGCTTGCTTCCTCCATGCATCATTATATTCGTCCTTTTCTTTCTTCCGCAATATAAAAAGCAGGAACTGAAGTTCCTGCCTTGCATCACCTGCCCCATCCCGGTGACTGTCGAGCATCCACGAGGCCAGAGGCTCATCGGATGATGTAATCCCCTGCTCCAAAACATAACCGCTTTCTTCACAGAGAGTGTCCCATACGCTGTCAAGCGATATGCCAGAGCCGTCGCGTGTAAACTTGACGCCGGGCAGGGCCTTACGAAAGGCACCCCAGGAGCCAAAGGCGCGGACCACCTCTTTCTGCTGCCTGTCATCAAGGCTGAACGTGTATTCCTGGAGCTTATTCTTAAAGTCTTTGAGCTCTCCGCGCCCACCCTGTTTACAGAAGCATCGATAACAGGAGATGTCACCTCGGATATCACCGTAGCCAGGTCATCATAGTTGATGTAGTCCTGATTCTGCGCGTAAGCAAAGACCTTAGTCAGAGTATCTGACAGCTCGTCCACACTGATCCTGCTGCCGTATTGCGCTTTGATCTGTCTTGCGATCTTTTTTACATCTGCCCCGTTTGCTGTTGTTCCCTTCAGGATCTCATTGCCGGAGCGGAGGACATCCATAAGGCTTTTCTGTGCCTTAAGCTCTT
>CAVKMX010000011.1:10987-29509 GCA_963657295.1 Clostridium sp. CAG:302 | reverse complement strand
GTTCCGCGCCGGCCAGCTGCACATCGATTTCGGCAAGCACAAGGTCTATGTCGGCGAAGAGGATGTGCACCTTACGCAGAACGAATACCGCATTCTCTCGCTCCTGGCTAAATTCTCCGGCCGTGTCATCACCTACGATGCCATCATGAAGGAAATCTGGGGTCCCAACATGAAATCGGACAACAAGATCCTGCGCGTGAACATGGCCAACATCCGCCGCAAAATTGAGAAGAATCCCGCTGAGCCGGAATACATTTTCACCGAGGCCGGCGTCGGCTACCGTCTGCTGGAGGCCGACTGACCTGCCGTCCTGTCTGCTGCCTCAGGATCCCTGGCAGCGTCTGCTCAGCTGCGTGAGCCGGCACAGGAGCTCCTGCAGCCGCCTCATTTCCGTGTGAACCGGCTTGCGGCACGCTCACCGTCAACGCCTGCACGACGCAGAAGATCCGCCCCTTACGGGGCGGATCTTCTGCGCTGACAGCTGCGAAACATCTCTGCTGTCAGTATTCTGTTTCTGTGCTGCCTCGGTGTGTGATGCGCTCTTCTCTCAGGCCGCGGATCACTTTTTGTGATGGGTGAGTCCGGCGAGAACGCCCAGCGCACCGACGGCCGCTGCCGCACCGGCGGCCAGAGCCGTCTTATTGTCTGCTGCGAACTCCTTCGCCTCCTCAGCATTCTTCGGGAGCTTTTCCGCTGCAGCCCCGAGGCCTTCCTTTACCTTCCTGGTTCCGTCTGCGAGCATCTCCTGCAGGGACTTGTCTTCCTTCTCTTCAATGACATGATAACGCTTCAGCAGCTTCTCGATCTCCGTACCCTTGAGCTTCGGCATCGCCAGCTTCAGAGCCGCATCGGCCACCGGCCCCATGGAGCCGTCATTCAGCGGCCGTCCGTCCCGAAGCGCCACGGTCGCGTGCAGCAGATCCCGTACGTCATAGGTGCTGCCCCAGACTTCCGGAACGCCCCGGTCAATGTTCAGCAGCGTATACACGGCCTCCATGCCGGTACGGATGGAATACTCTGTCGTGAAAATGGTGTCGCGGGGCGTCTCAGCGAACTGTCCGAGGAAGGCAAAGTTCACGGCTCCCTCCGGAACGACATCCGGCCGGTCTCCTGCCTCACGGGGCATGAAAAACGCTGTGATATAGGGCATCATCACCGGAACGGTATTGCAGCTGTTCTCAGCCAGCTCCTCAATCTCCTCCATCGGAACACCCAGATGATACAGCCATTCCTCACAGATCTCCTTGCCGGTGCACTCACGCATCGGCTTGTTCACGTAATCGCCGGGCTTATCGCTGAACAGCGCATATACCCACACCAGGCACTGGTCCTTGGGCTGGCTGCGGAACTGCGGCTGCCGGTTGATGGTCCATGACAGCAGCCAGGAGGAATCCTGCGCCGTCACGATGCCGCCGGTAACTACGCCGCCGCTGAAGGGATCACGATGGCAGATGTTCTTGATATACGGGATCACCTTGTCGTCCAGCGTTGTGACGGTGGCACTCATCCAGTTGGTCTGTTCCGGATCGTAATCGAATTTCTCAGGATGTCCGAAGGACGGATCCTGCACGGCAATGCGGTGCCACATATCCCAGCCGCCGCCTTCCTTCAGATCAGGATCATAAACAGCCGGCTCATTCTGACTTCCCATCGTCGCGTTCTCAACGCAGCCGCCGTTGGTGATGAAGACCAGATCGTCCTTCGTAAGCGGAATGGTCTCCTGTACTCCCTTCCGTGTCACCTCGATGCCGACGGCGGTCTTGACGCCCTCCTCGATCCGGAAGCGCACGTTGTCCACCTTGACGCCGTACTCGAAGCTCACGCCGTGATCCTTCAGGTACTGCACCATCGGAAGAATCATGGATTCATATTGATTGTATTTGGTAAAGCGCAGCGCCGTGAAATCCGGCAGACCGCCGATGTGGTGCACATACCTCTGCAGATACCGCTTCATCTCCAGTGCGGAGTGCCAGTTCTCAAAGGCGAACATGGTGCGCCAGTACATCCAGAAATTGGAGCTGAAGACCTCATCATCGAAGATCTCGTTGATCCGCTTGTTGTAGAGATCCTCATCCTGCGTCATATACAGCTTCAGGATCTCCATGCAGCCCTTGTCCGAAAGGCCGAATTTCTTATCCGTGTGCGCATCCTGGCCTCTCTTATGCGTGGCGCGGCACAGGGAGTAGTTGGGGTCCTTCTTGTTCAGATAATAATATTCATCCAGAACGCTCAGCCCCGGGGTCTCGATCGAAGGGATGGAACGGAACAGGTCCCACATGCACTCGAAATGGTTGTCCATCTCCCGGCCGCCCCGCATGACGTAGCCCACATTGTTGTAATACAGCCCGTCGCAGGCTCCGCCGGGCACCGGCTCCTTCTCCAGAACGTGCACGCTCTCGCCCTTCATCTGACCGTCCCGTACCAGGTAGCAGGCTGCCGCCAGAGCGGCCAGGCCGGACCCTACGATATAGGCCGATTTCTGATCCACGCCCTCCGGCTTCAGGGGGCGAACGAATGCTTCATAATTTCCGCTGGAATAATACATATACAGTTACCTCCACCGTTGTCTGCTGTATCTCCTGTCATTTTCCGACTGCTGCACTCTCCGCTTCGGGCATCTTCGCTCCCGTCCTCGCTTCGATTGACGCCATTATATAAAATATGACCGCCGGTCACAAACAGTTTTTTATAAACAATCTGTGAAGTATTCCGGCACGCGCACGCCCGGAACCCGGAAAAAAGCCGCAGGGAAATCTCCCTGCGGCCCTTGCAAATTTCTCTCTGTTGTTTCGTGTTCGGTTCGGAGTCACTTCACCGTTACGCTGGTGACGTGGGGCTGTGCGCCCTCATACCAGTACAGGAAGCCCTCCACATCAATCGTATCGCCGACCTGCAGGCCCTCCACAGCCTTGTACACATCCGTGTCCTGTCCGCAGAGATAGGACTCCACCGTCAGCGTCAGGTCTGCATCGCCTGCCTTGGTGTTGAAATACAGATCGTCGCCCTGTGTACCGGAGCCGTCCCAGTTGTACAGGAACGCTGCTTCCTTTCCGTCCGCATCAGTGCTGGCCGCAACCGTCAGACCCTTGAATACAACGTACTGATTCATGTAATCCGCGAGCTCGTCCGTTCCGACAAGATCTGTAACATCCACGGGCTCAGCCACATAGCTGCCGTCCTCTACCTCATAGACGGCATCGATGATCTCCACCTCACCGGACCACTCGGCCTTATAACCGGTCACCTTGATCTTCGTGCCCACGGTAAGGACATCGTTGTAGTCCTCCTCTGTGCAGGGCATATTGTAGAGGAAATAGCCGCCGTCCTCGCTCTGCGTGTAGAAGCTTGCAACGCCCTGTCCTTCGTTCTCCCACCATCCCTGCTTCGCCTGGATGTAGGTCTCCACGACAACCTCGCTGTCCGTATCGGCCGCAAGGTATTCCTCGTAGGTCATAACCGATGTCTCCTCATCGGCTGTCTCCTCCGCGGCATCGGCTGTCTCCTCTGTCGTTTCGGTCTCCTCCGCGGCATCCTGCGTCTCCTCTGCAGCCTCCGTTTCCGCAGAGGATCCGGCTGCATCGTCGGATCCGCAGCCTGCCAGTCCCAGGACCATCGCAGATGTCAGCACCATTACCAGTCTCTTCTTCATAATACTTCTCTCCACTTCTGCGCCGCTTGTGCTATTCGGATCGGCCACACAGCAGCACAGATGACGTGCCGACCCGGGTCCTGCACGCAAGGATCGCTGCAGTTCCAAGAGTTCTTATACCACGAACCCGGCAATAGTTCAAACCATGCCTGCAGCATCCCGGGAATCGCTGCGGCCCTTTCTCCTCCGAAGCCTTCCTGCCGCGGCGATGCCGATGAGCACCCAGGCACCGGCCAGGGTTCCCAGCAGTGCCTTCGCCCCCGCAGGCAGAGGTCCCAGATCGCTCTCTCCCCCCTGTGCTCCCGCTGCGATCTGATCCAGCTTGTACATGCTGGCGGTGTCCTCGTACAGCTGCGTGATGTAGGCCTCGTCCACCGTCTGATGCCTTCGAACCGATTTTGTCACGGATTCGATCAGGGAGCCTGCCGCCATCCTCAGGGATGCGGAGCCGTTGAACACCGGTGCGGTAAAGGTATCCTGCACATGGTCCAGAAGGAGCCTTGCGGCATCGATTTTCACGGAATAATGCTCCTCATCACTCCCCCGGGCTGCAAGATAGGTCTGATATTCCTGTGAATTCTGCGCCTTTGCCGTGACCGGCACATACCCCTCTGTCTCTGCGTATCCCAGCTGCACCTTATCGGTCAGAAGGTACTGGGCGAACAGCCACGAGGCCAGCACCTCGCCGGCATCCTCCTTGTTGAAGATGCAGATGGACGGTCCCTGGGAGATCATCTGCGGATTCTCCGGATCAAACTGCGGTGCCATGCAGACCCGGGTGGTAAAATGCTGCACGGCATCCTCGCTGATGTCGGAAAGCGGCGCATCCGTTCCCATCCAGGTGGAGCCCGCCGTGGAATCAATGGCGAAAATACACTGCCCCGCATTGAGAAAATTCGCCGGATACCCGGAGATCTTGAAGGTGGAAAAGGCGCCGGTGGATGCGTGCTCTGCAACGGTCTGCAGCAGCCCGGTCGTTGTGTCGTTGAATATCTGAATTTCTCCGTCCTCCGTGGAGTATCCGGCACCCTTCTGCTGCAGCATCTGGATCATCATGTTGTCCGTGGACTTGTAGATGATCGGAATCAGCACATTCTGTCCGTTGATCTTGTATGTGCCGTCCGGATTCTGCTCCATGGCCTTCTCCGCCACCTCGAACATGAAATCCCAGGTCACAATCTCCGGCATCGAAAAGCCCAGCGCCTCCACCATGTCCTCATTCACATAGAGGGCCTCCGTCGAGCGCATGAAGGGAATGGCATACTGCGCGCCCTCCAGCCTGCACTCCTCCATGAACTGCGGAATCATCTCCTCCGGAGAAGGGCCGTCGTACAGAAGCGCGCTGCCCCCCAGTCCGTATGCCGGATCCGCCATCAGCTCATCCAGTGCCGCCACCTCGTTGTCTCCGGTCAGGTAGGTTGCGATGTGGTCCGGATACGTGATGCAGACGTTGGGCGTCGTGTCCGTTGCGATGTTCGTGATGACATCGTTGTAGATCTTCGTATAATCCGTGTAGAGCTTCAGATTGACGGTGATGTTCGGATAGAGCTGCTCGAAATCCTCAATGGCCTCCTGGTACACGGCCGTCTGCTTCTTGTTCGTGTCATTTTTGGCCCAGAAGGTGATTTCGTATGTTTTCCCCTCGTCCAGACCCTCCGGAACCGTAAAGGCCGCCCGGCCCCTGCTGCCGTGACACCCGGAAAGCCCTGCTCCCAGAAGGCACGCCGCCAGCGCAATGATGCCCCTGCATCCTCGTCTCATCCCTTGGTCCCTCCTCTTGCCACGCCGTCCATGATTTTCTTATGGAAAACAAGGAACAGAACGATCAGCGGCACGGAAATCACCACCACCGCCGCCATCATCGCCGGAATGTTCTCGCGCCCGAGGCCGTTCTCCCGCAGCTCCTGTATTCCGTTGGACACCAGATAATAATCCGCATCGTCTGTGATCAGCCTCGGCCACACGTAGGAATTCCAGCACTCAATGACCTTGAGGATGGTGATCGTCACGATCGTCGGCTGACAGATCGGAATCATGACCTTCCGCAGATAGCGCAGGTCCGACGTGCCGTCCACCTTGGCCGCCTTGTAGAGATCCTCCGGAATCTGTTCAAAATTTTCCTTCAGAAGGTAGATATAGAACACCGAGGTGACACTGGGCAGGATCAATCCCAGATAGGTGTTCCGCAGATTCCAGTCGGTGATGGTGACGTAGTTGGTGATCACCACCAGCTCGCTTGGGATCATCATGAGGGAAAGGTAGAGCGTGAACACCAGATTCTTCCCCCGGAAGGAGAGCCGCGCAAAGGCATACGCGGCGAGCACCGTCACGACGAGCATCAGGGCTGTGGTCACCGCCGTGAACACGATGGAATTGACAAAATACCGTCCCAGCGGCACCTGGGTGAACGCGTCCGCGTAGTTCTGCAGCGTCGGGCTCGTCGTAAACAGCCTTGGGATGTACTCCTGATTGTAGGCGCTGTAGCTCTTCAGCGAGGTCAGCACCATCCAGTAAAAGGGAAAGAGCACGCCGAGCGCGCACAATGTCAGGAATGCATAGGTCAGCCCCTTCGTAATCCGCCGTCTGCGTGCGCTCCTTTTCTCAATTTCCCGATACTCTGCCTGTGTCTCCATGTTCCTCTCCGTTTCCTTCCGCATCGCGTTTTCCCGGCTGCACTGCCTTTACCTCCGCCGCGGTGTTTTCCCGCACACGATCCGTGTTGTCCCGGAAATCCGACGCCCGGTGCCCTCCCGCTATCTGTCGCGGCTCGATACCATCAGATTGATCACCGTAATGGTGAAGACGATGGCGAACAGGATCAGTGCCGCCGCCGCTGCATAGGAGGGATATCCGCCGCTCTCACCGTAGAGCATGTCGTACACATAGCCCACGATGGTATTCATTCCCGCTGCATTCAGGTCCGTCCCGAAAATCGCCACCTCATCGCTGTAGGCCTTGAAGGCACCGATAAAGCCGGTGATCACGAGATAAGAAATCATGGGAGCGATCATCGGCAGGGTAATCCGGAAGAAAATACGGCAGGAGGAGGTACCGTCCACCCGGGCTGCCTTATAGTAATCCGGATTCACGCCCGCGAGCGCACTGGTCAGGATCAGAATCTTGAAGGGCAGCACTACCCACACCGTATAGATGCACATGACCAGCAGCTTGGCCCAGTACGGCCCCTCGATGAAGTCCACTGCCGTCCCGCCGACTGCCTGAATCAGCAGATTGACAAAGCCATCGGAATAGGGGGTTTTCTTGAACAGAATGGAGAAGACCAGGCCCACTGCCAGCGTATTGGTGACGTAGGGCAGGAAGGTGATGGTCTGAAAGAGATCCTTCAGCCTGTGAATGGAATTGAGTGCCAGTGAAATCAGCAGCGCCAGTCCCGTCGAAACCGGCACCGTCACGATCACCAGGATAAAGGTATTCTGCAGTGCCTGCAGAAAATAGGGATCCCGCAGCACATAGCGAAAATTATAGGCTCCCACCCCCCAATAGGTCTGGGACGCGGAATTGTACCCCTCCTCCAGGGAATAGACCACCACATCGAAGAGAGGATAAATCATGAAAAGACCCAGGAACAGCAAAGAGGGCAGGAGATACAGCCAGGGTCTTACGTTCTTCGTTCCCTTCATTGCCGCTCCTTTCCGTCAAGCCGCTGTCCGCTTTCCGCGTCGAAAACGAAAACCTTGTCCGAGCGAATCTCCAGCGACAGCTCTTCCGCATGGTCCGAAAGCCGGCTGTCTCCCGGAACGATGGCGCGCAGGGTTCCCTCCGTCGCCGCCGGGTGCGAGGCTACAATCGTGGTATCTCTTCCCATGATCTCTACGGATTTTTGCATGCAGTGAAGGCGGCCCGGCAGCGTCCTGCTCCCTCCGGCCCCGGGTGCTGTGATCTCCCCGGATTGTGCGTTCACCGCGGTGCCATTCTCTTCCGTTTCCTTTCCGGCCAGGCGGAACCCCTCCGGGCGGATCCCCACCACCACGGGACGGTTCCCTGTGCCTGCTGCCGTGCTCTCCGATCCGGCCGTCTGCTTCCCGCTGCCGCCTGCGGCGTTTCCAGCCGCGCCGCAGACCGCAGGCTGCGCTTCTCCAATGCGGTCCTCTCCCACATAGATGCCGTTCTCCCGAAGCTCACCGTGAAAGAGGTTGATCGGCGGATTCCCCAGGAACTTCGCCACGAAGAGATTGGCCGGCTGATCGTAGATTTCCTGCGGCTTTCCGGTCTGCTGCAGGATCCCGTTCTTCATGACCACCATGCGGTCCGAGATGCTCATGGCCTCCTCCTGGTCATGCGTGACGAATACCATGGTGATCCCGGTTTCCTGCTGAATTCTCCTTATCTCCGCTCTGGTCTGAATGCGGAGTCTCGCATCCAGGTTCGAAAGCGGCTCATCCAGCAGCAGAACGCGCGGCCGCTTCACCAGGGCTCTGGCGATGGCGACCCGCTGCTGCTGGCCGCCCGAGAGCTCCTTCGGGCGCCGATCCAGATAATCTTCAATCTGCACGAGCGCCGCGGCCTCCTGCACGCGGCGGTTCATCTCTTCCCCGGAGAGCTTCTGCGCTCCCTTCAAATTCTGCAGCGGAAAGAGAATGTTGTCCCGCACGCAAAGATGCGGGTACAGCGCATAGCTCTGGAACACCATGCCGACGCCGCGATGCTCCGCGGGAACGTTGGTGACATCCTCCTCTCCGAAGAGGATCCGTCCCCCGGTGGGTGCCTCCAGGCCACAGATCATGTTGAGGACGGTGCTCTTGCCGCAGCCCGAGGGGCCCAGAAGACTCACGAGCTTCCCGTCCGGAATCTCAAAGCTCAAATGCTCCACCGCTGTGACCTCGCCCTTTCTGCGGTCACGGTTCGGAAATTTCTTGGTCAGCTCTTCCAATACAATTTTCATCGTCTGTCATCCTCTGCAGATTCTCATCTGGTTTCCGCGCGCCGGCAGCGGAGCGGGCACCGCATTGCATCCGCTGCCTCGGTGCCGGTATTGAAGTGCACACTCCATCAGTATACTTCTCCTGTCTGCAGAATGACAGGCGGCCGACGCAAAATGCGCCCCCGGCCGGAAGGCCGGAGGCGCTGAACTGCTGTCCTGTTTTGTTTTTACGATGCCGGGCTGTCTCTCCGGCTCAGAGGCGTTTACTTCGCCGCAACGACCTGGAAATCCACCGGTGCCATATCCGCAACCGTGTCGTAGAGTGCGTAGAACTCATCCTCTGTGGATGCACTCACATCCCCTTCTGTCTCAATGGTCGCCTTCTGATCCGTATCGTAGCTCAGCACGGCGTGCTTGGTATAGGTGAGCTGGTTCCTGCCGTTCTCATCCTGCGTGATCGTCATCTCGCCGTACTCCGCATGACCCGTCGCATAGAGCACACCGTTCTCCACACGGATCGGATAATTGGTACCGCCGTCCAGGACCGTTGCCAGGAACTCTGTCTTCTCCCCGTTCTGTACGTACAGATATGCTGTGATGGCCGCGTTCTCGCCGTTGTCCCAGGTGTAGGTGAAGTCCGTGAGTGCCAGAACCTCGCCGTCATACCCGTCAATCGTCAGATACGCATACCCGTTGCCGGACTGCAGGCCTGCAATTGCCTCGTCATAGGAGGCATATTCCGCCTTCCAGAAGTGAATCGGCTCTGCGTTCTCCATGGCTGTGAACAGTGCCTTGAATTCCTCCTCCGTGGTAATGCCGATGTCCTCCGAGGAGCTGTTGATGTCATCATTCTCCCGGACAAAACCGCTGAAGCTCGCGGTTCCGTCCTCTGCATATTCCGCATCGATCAGCTTCGTATAGAACAGGCCGTTCGTATCCGCACTGATCTTCATCTCCCCGTACTCAGTCTCGCTGCAGACATACAGCGTGCCGTCGCCGTCCCGGATCGGATACGCCTCATCGCCCGAGTAGGCATTGCCCACATTCACCAGCTTGCCGTCGCCGTTGTACCCGTACAGCGATACCGCGCCGGACACGTTGGCTCCGTCCATCGTATAAAGGCTGTCCGAAACCGCCAGAACGTAGGCCGCGGATCCTTCCACGGAAATGTAGGCGTACCCTTCCCCGCCCTCCAGGTATCCGATGATCTCGTCGTAGCTGTCGAACTCTTCCTTCCCGGCACGCTCCTGCACGAAGTCGCTCGGCATGAACATCTCATCCTCTTCCTGAGCCCCGGCATCCTCTGCCGTCTCTGTCGTCTCCGCTGCGTCGCCTGCGGTCTCTTCCGCCGCAGCATCCGTCGTTTCTGTCGTTTCTGCTGCGGAATCCGCTGACGCAGCGGAGCCGCACCCGGCAAGCGCACCGCCCGCCAGAACCATGGTCAGCATAACTGCCGTAATTCTTCTGTTGTTCATCTGTGTTATCCTCCCTTGACCCAATCCGTCTCATCCGACCGCCGCCGGACTGCCTGGCCTCATTATACCGTCCGGCCCTGCCGCAAGACCAATAAACTTCCTCTAAAGCCCTGCACCAATACATACGCAGGGGCCGCACGAACGTTACAGCACGCCCTTTACGAAGATCTCAATGCCGATGCCGATCAGGATGATACCTCCCAGAATGGTCGCCTTGTCCGAGAGCCGGCCGCCGAATTTCTTGCCGAAGAGGAGACCTGCCATACAGATCACAAAGGTCGTGACCGCCACCAGCACGGAACAGGCAAGGGCCATGGCCGTACCGTAATCCGCAATGGTAAAGCCTACCGACAGCGCATCGATGGAGGTAGCAATTCCCTGTACCATCAGGGTGCCGAAGCCAAGACAGGCTGCCGCCGGTGCCGTCTCCTGTTCCTCCGATTTCCCTGCGCGATAATCTCGGATTCCTTCGATCAGCATTTTGCCGCCGATCCAGGCCAGCAGCGCCAGGGCGATCCAGGGAATGAATTTCCGGAACACCTCGAACTGCTCCGCAATGGTGTGAACGCAGAACCAGCCGATCATGGGCATGGCAAACTGGTAGGCCGCATAGGTTCCCGCCACGCCGCACATCTTGCGCTTTGTCATGCCCGGCTCGTTCAGACCGTTGGCGATGGATACCGAAAAGGCATCCATCGCCAGGCCGACGCCCAATGCGATGCTGTTGAATATGAAAATCAGATTCATCGTATCCTCCTCCACAATAAAAAAGGCACAGCCCTTCGGCTATGCCCTCGGTCAATCTCTCTTATTGCCCATGCATAGCCGTATCAACAGATATACATGAGTCTCGCATTTTAAAGTAAGCCAGGTCCGATGAACCAGTATGTTGACTTACTGCAACGGGTGCTTGCTACTCCCTCATTGGGAGTGATTGTCCCATCCGGTCCCGCGGTTAGTCAATCGCAACCGCTGTATCCCGGAGCCGGCACCGGTCCGGCCTGCGGCAGATTGCCGTCTACTGTGCATCATGCACCGCCTTGGCAATGGATACGCCGACCGGCAGGTACGGGATCAGAGTGGACTGCAGCGCATGATACAGGTCGGATTTGCCGGGCCACACGCTGGTCATCACCTTGTTGTTCCGATCCAGCTGATGGAACCAGGAGCCGTTCACATGGTCCATGACCTCCTCATCCAGGTACTGCATGAACCACCCGTAATAATCGCGGTACAGCAGTTTTCCCGTCACCTGGTACAGCGTTGCCGCCGTATTGATGGCCTCGGCCAGTGTCCAGTGCATCCGGTCGTGAACCACCGGTTTCCCATTCCAATCCGTCGTGTAGGCGATTCCGCGTGCTCCGTCCGCATCCCAGGCATCCAGCACGGCACGGTTGAAGAGATGCTCCGCCGCATCCAGTGCGGCCGAATCCGCGCCTTTCTTTGCCGATACCGCCCATTGCGTGATGAGTCTGGCCCATTCGATGCCGTGCCCCGGCGTTGCGCCGTAGGGCTTGAAGGGGTCATCCGGCCGGTCCGCATTGCACTCCGGATCCGGCTGCCAGGTGCTGGTGTAGTGTTCCGGAATCCTCCAGCTATTGCTCTTCGCCCAGGCGATGACATGCGCGATGATCCTCCCGGCTCTTTCCCGATATTTCTCCTCATCGGCCGCATCCGCCACAGCCAGAAAGGCCTCTACGGTGTGCATGTTGGCATTGATCCCGCGATACGGATCCAGCTCCCGGAACTCCGTGTCCCAGGTGTCGACGGACAAGCCCTTGTCGTCCTCCCAGAAATACCGGTCATACACCGCCTTTGCGTGCTCCAGCAGCTCCTCCGCGCCCGGCCGTCCGGCCAGCATTGCGCTGCTGGCCGCCAGAATGACGAAGGCATGCGCATAGCACTGCTTCGGCCCGTAGGGAACGCCGTCTGCATGCACGCCGGCATACCAGCCGTCATGCTCCCGGTCCTGCAGCTCACCGGTCAGTCCCTTTAAGCCCTTGTCGACCAGCTTCTCACTCCCCTCATGTCCCAGCATCGCACCGATGCTGTACACATGGACCATACGGCCCGTAATCCAGGTTTCCCGGTTCCGATCCTTCCACGGCGTGCCGTCATCGCCCAGCCAGTAGGAGCCGCCCTCCGGAGAAGGGAACCGATGCCCGAACTGCAGGAGCCCCTCCCGGATTTCGCGCTGAAACGCCCTGTTCTCCTCTGTGCCATACTGGTATTTGCTGTTCATAGCCGACCTCCTGAGATTTTTGCTATCCGATCTTCGTTCGTTATTGCAGTTTCCATCTTCTATCCCGTTTTCCCTGCCGCAGCTGCCGTGCTGCCCGCCGAACGCCCCGCGGCGCCTCCGGCAGCGCAGTCAGTTCTTGAGGAATGCCACCTTGACCTTCTCCTGCAGGTCCCTGGCGCAGGTATCCGGCTGCAGCTCCCGATCCAATAATAACTCTCGCAGTGCTCTTGCGTATACCTCGGAAATGCTGCTCCAGGCTGCGTCAACATCAATGACATTTTCTCCCTCTGCCAGCTCTTTTTCCATCTCCGTGCTGCTCTCCAGATTTTCCCGCAGCAGAGGGAGGTTGTCAGCCTCCGTTGAGAACGGAATTCCGTATACCGAACCGTCATATCCGGAGCTGGCCTTACGACAAAGGCCGCCGCGCGGAATTTCTTCCGCTCGGCGGCCCCTGTTCTCCCCTTGTTCAGCGCAGCTCCTCCCGGACGATGACCTCCGTCCGGATGCCGTTCAGCCGGCAGGCGATCCCGTTCTCCATCTCCGGCCACTTTTCCAGATACAGTGCAGCGCCCTTGCGCAGCGGATGGATTACCATCGTGAATTCCGCCTTCTCCTCCGCGGCAAAGCGCTTCAGACCGACCTCCCAGAGCTGGCCGGTGTAGAAGCTGTCCGCGACCAATCTGCCGTCCTGATACAATTCGGCCGACTCCCCCTCATAGTCGATGCACAGCAGTGCCTCGTCCAGATCCTCCGCAATGCCCTCGATCTGCAGGTGAAGCGTCACGTCGCTTCCGTCCGACGCATTCCCTGTTCCGGTGATGCTGCAGTGAACGGGATTCGTCCGCATCTCCTGCACGCTGCAGGGAACAAAGCCCCTTGCATCCGCTTTCTCCCCGGCTCCCGCGCCGCTCACGCAGGGATACAGGGCTGCCGACATGCTTCCCTCCTGTGCGAAACGCAGGAGACCGTAAATTTCCCCCTCCGCCGTCTGACAGAAGTCCGTATCGCTGACCGCCAACACTTCCCGTCCGCCGATTGTCAGCTTCTGGGCGCGGAGCGCCTCGTCCTCGTTCAGGCTGAGGATCCGGACACCGTCCGGCTCTCCGTCAATGCGGTATTCCGGCTTCCGATCCCCCTTTGTGTAGAACACGAAGGTGTCAATCTCGCCCTTTTCGTTCCGCAGGACGCAAAGCGGCACCGCCGCTGCTCTTTCGAGGACAGCCTTCTCCCCCAGCGGCATCCGGAAGGGATAGAAGAAATATTCCCCGCCTGCCACGTTCTGCCGTCCGTAGTCCGCCAGAACGGTTGTTCCGTCCTCTGCCATCGCCCGCAGCGGCGTGTTCTCATGCGCAGCCGTTTCATAATGCCGCACGTAATTGTTCACGAAATACAGCCCCTCGCCGGTCTTCCTGTTCACGCGAACGGCACTGCGAAGGCTCGTAAAGTCATCCACCTTTGCGGGGTTCCCCGGCTGCGGAACGTATTCCATCCGGGCCACCCGGTCGCCGAAATCATGCAGGAACAGTGCCAGCCGCCGGATTCTGCGGTAGCTGTCGGACAGCTGTCCGTACTCCCGGATGGGCGCATTGAAATCATAGGACTTTACCGGCAGATCGTTCGGGTACCCGGTCTCCCTGGATTCCTGGAGCGTGGTGCGCTTTCCCTCCGGGTTGGTGCCGCCGTGATACATGTAATATCCCAGCAGATTGCAGCCGCTGCCCAGCTTTACCAGAGACATGGCCTCCGTATCCGTTCCTGTGGCCACCGGCCGGCGGTGCTTGGTCACCTGGAGTCCCCCGCCCAGCTCTGCCGTAAGATACGGGAACTGCGTCATATCAAAGGTGATTCCCTCTCCCAGCCCATGATCGGAGCCGATGTTGTGATCGTTTCTCTCCTTCGTGAAGAGATAGTTCCCGGAGGGCTCGATCTCCGTAAGCCGCTGATCCCACGGTGCCTCGCAGTAGCCGCCCATCACGGGCAGCATGCCTCCCGTGATCGCACCGCCCCAGCCGGTTGCCGTGTAGATCTGTGTCACCAGGCCCGCTTCCCGGGCAAGGGTACGGAGCATCTGCATGTGCCGCTCGCCCTCTTCGCCCTCGCAGCCGCCCACGTGGCCGTATTCGTTCTCAATCTGAATCATGGCAACGGGACCATCCTCTTCCAGATACAGACCCCTCGCCTGTTCCGCAAGCTTCCCATAGAATTTCCGCACATAGGAAAGATAACCCGGATCGTTGGTCCGCAGCTTCATCTCGCCGCGCTTCTCCTTCTCCACCAGCCAGTCCGGAAAGCCGCCGTTCCGAACCTCACCGTGCGCCCAGGGTCCGATGCGGAGCACGCAGTGCAGACCGCATTCCTTCACCGTCTCCAGAAAGGCGCGCAGATCGCGCTCTCCGGTGAAGTCCCACTCGTTCTCGATCTCCTCGTGATGAATCCAGATCGTGTAGGCGGACACCAGATCGATGCCTCCCGCCTTCATCTTGTACAGCTCCTCCTTCCAGCGAACTCTCTCCACGCGGCTGTAGTGAATCTCGCCCATCATGGGGAACCACGGCTCTCCGTCCAGCGTCAGATATTCCGGCGTAAAGCCCAATACGGACTGTGCACACAACTTCCTGTTCATACGATCCTCTCCCTGTCCTTTTGTCTCTCTGTTCCTGTATCCTGCTGCCGGAAAAGATTCCCCGGTCCCCGTCCGATGCCGGACCGCTGCGCTCATGCTCCGGTTGTCTCCCGCATCATGATCCTGTCATTGTCCAGCATTCGGCTCCCGCAGGTCTCCCCTTCCATTCTGCGGATCAGCAGCTCGGCCGCCGTCTCTCCCAGAAGCTCATCGTCAAAGCGCAGGGCGGTCACCGCCGGCACCGCATTCTCCAGCGTCACGCTGTCATAGAACGATGCCAGCTGCAGCTGTCCGGGAATCTCGATTCCCTTCCTCAGGCACACGGACAGAACATCCGCCGCAATCCCGTCATCCATGCCGATGATCGCATCCGCGCCGGCTGCCAGCACCCTCTCCACGGCCTCCTCCACCTCCCGGCGGGACTGCACCTCCATGCAGATCAGCTCCTCATTCGCCGCAAGACCCGCCGCCTCATGGCCGCGCAGGAACCCCCGCAGTCTCGTTCCCGTGATCACATGGCTGCTCCGGCCGCCGATGAGGGCCATTCGCCTTGCTCCCTTCTGCAGGATTCGCCTCGTCAGCTCCAGACAGGCTCTCTCGTTGGCACTGTCCACGCACAGAATATCCGGATCCGCACAGCTGCCGACGGCCACAAAGGGAATTCCCGTTTCCTTCAGAAAGGCCGCCGGCAGGTCACGAACCAGCGTTCTCGTCAGGATCATTCCGTCCACCTTCCGGTTGTCTGTCACCCTGCGGATTCCGGAAATGTCATCGCCGTCCGCAATCGTGACGAGAAGATCATAGGATCTGGCGGCAGCCGCCTTGTTGATCCCCAGCAGACACTTCTGGAAAAACGGAAGCTCCACAATGCTGGAGCGGCCGGGCCAGATGACACCGATGTTCCCGGTTCTCTGCTGTGCGAGCCCCTGTGCATAGGTATTGGGTCTGAAATTATACTTCTCAATGTAGGCGCGGATTCGATCCGTGGTTTCCCGGGAAATCCGCCCCTTCCCGGAGATCGCCCGGGATACCGTTGTCTTCGATACCCCCAGCGCCTCCGCAATGTCTTCGATGGTTAAATTGGATCCCATGATTCTGACCGATTTCCCTCTGTCTCCTCACAGCTCCTCACTGCCCTGCCGAAGGTGCCGGGAAATCTACCTGTATCGCGCCCCTGCGGAGGGATGAACCCTGTCGGCTCATCCCTTCACCGCGCCGCCGGTAACTCCTTCCACATAATACTTCTGCAGGCACATGAACAGCAGTGTAACCGGTATGGCCACCAGTACGCCTCCTGCGCAGAACCTCGTGAAATATCCCTGATAGTCATTCGTCCAGACCCAACGCGTCATTCCGACGGCCACGTTGTAGCTGCTGTCGTTGCCGAAGGCCACGTAGGACGCGAAGATGTAATCGCACCACGGTGCCATGAAGGCCGTGAGCGCCGTATAGATGACGATCGGCTTCGCCAGCGGCAGGATCATCTGGTACATCACCTGGAAGCGGTTGGCTCCGTCAATGCGGGCTGCCTCATCCAGCGCCTTCGGAATCGTATCAAAATATCCCTTGCAGACATAATATCCCATGCCGCAGCTTGCGACTGACACCAGGATCAGGCCCGGCACGGCGCCGGCCTGCGTCAGGCCGAACTGCTTCAGCAGGAAATACATGCAGATCATGGTCAGGAAGCCGGGGAACATGCCCAGAATCAGCCAGATTCTCATAAGGAGCTTTCTGCCGGTGAACCGCATCCTCGAGAGCGCGTAGGACACGCAGATCACGATAACGGTCTGCAGCAGTGCCACGAAGAACGCAATGATGATGGTGTTGCGGTACCACAGCAGATAGTTGGAATCGCCGGATACGAGAAACCGGTAGTTGTCCAGCGAGAAGCTGTGCGGAATGACATAGCTTGCCACCCCCCCGTATTCCGATTCATAGGAACGGAAGCTCGTCATCACCAGACCGAAAAACGGGAACAGCCAGATGATGCTGATCAGAACCAGGGCGATGTAGGCCGCGATGTTGCCTGCCCGCCTCTTGCCCGACATGGATGCTGTTTTCTTCTCTTTCTGTGCGCTCATTACTGGAAGCCCTCCTCATCCTTCACCGACGGCAGCATGTTGTAGACCGCAAGGGATACCACGGCGGTGACAACGAACACCATGATGCCGATGACAGCCGCCATCTTGTAGTTCGTATCCGTCACGGTCATCTTGTACAGCCAGGTGACCAGAAGGTCCGTGCTGCCCGCATTTCCCGTAAGGCCCGTGGACAGCGGCTTTCCCTGGGTCAGCAGGTAAATCACATTGAAATTGTTCAGGTTGCCGGTGAACTGCGTCAGCAGGAAGGGTCCTGTTACGAACAGCATGTAGGGAAGCGTGATGTTGAAGAACATCTGCACCGGGTTGGCGCCGTCGATCTTGGCGCTCTCATACAGATCCTCCGGAATGTTCATCAGAAGACCTGTGGAAATCAGCATCAGGTACGGAATGCCGATCCAGATGTTGATGACGATGATCATGATCTTGGCCAACGTCGGATCGGTCCAGAACGGAATCGGCTTTGCCGCCCACCCGTGGCTGATAAGGAAGCCATTGACGATGCCGTCCGTTGCGAACATCTTCGTAATGTACAGGAGCGAAACGAACTGCGGCACCGCAATGGTCATAACCAGAATGGTCCGCCACAGCTTCTTGAACCGAATCCCCTTCTTGTTGATGAGCATGGCCACCGCAAGACCGAGGAAATAATCGATAAAGGTCGCAAAAAAGGCCCAGACCAGCGTCCACGCCAGAACCGTCAGGAAGGTCTGGCCAAAGCCAGCGGATCCAAAGCTGAACAGGGATCTGAAGTTCTCCGTGCCCACCCAGGTGAACAGGTTGGTCGGTGACTGATGCTCCTTGTCATAGTTGGTAAAGGCGACGCAGATCATGAAGATGATGGGCAGCACCGTAAAGAGAAAGATGCCCAGCACCGGCAGAGAGAGGAGTGTTATATGGAAATTCTCATCCAGCAGAGAGCGCAGTGCCTTCCGGTTCGTGGGCAGCGGCCTTCCTTCCCTCAGTCTCTCCTCTTCGACAAGGTTCTCCCGGATGTTCATCCGCCAGAGAACGAGAATTGCAGCGATCAGGATGATGGTCAGGATGCCGAAGAGCAGGATCAGGAAGCTGTTGTCGCCGTAAACCGTCTTGCGGTGTATCTTCTGTGTCGCGACGGTCCCCAGCGTCGTGATCTTGCTCAGATACTGCCAGCCGAACTGCACCATGTACAGAAGAAACAGAATCTCGGCGGCAAGATATCCCAGTCCCTTTACGATCTGTCCCCGCAGAATGGGTCCTGCCCCCATAATCACGTAAGAGATTCTGGTCTTCCAGTCCCCTCCCGCAAAGGTTGTGCCGATTTCACCGATGCTCGTGCCAAGCCTCGTGAGCGGACCGGCGGCCGATGTCCTGCCGGGCAGCTTCTGTTTGCTCATAACCATGTTCCCCTTTCTCAAATGCCTGCTTCTGCCGAGGGCCCCTGCAGAACAGGAGCCTCCGGCCGCATCTCGAAGTTGCGAAGCAAATTCGAGATGGGTGCTGAATAGTTACGTTTAATGAAATGAGCCGGCAGCTGGACTGCCGGCTCATGCCTTTCCCCTTGCTGTAT
>CAVKMX010000011.1:0-10977 GCA_963657295.1 Clostridium sp. CAG:302 | reverse complement strand
TTGAAATACGGCAGGTGCTGAACAGATACAAATCCTGGTTATTCCGCGTAGGAAATGCAGGTATCCTGGAATGTCTGCAGTGCAGCCATCAGATCGTCGTCGCTGGTCTTGGAGTTCAGCTTGCCGGAGATGACATCATCACCGAGAGCGGTTGCCAGCGTCCAGTAATCGCCGGGATACTGACCCTGCGGAACATCCTCCAGCAGCTGCTCATTCAGAGCGGTAAGAGCCTCATCCGCCTTAACGGCATCGGACTGCTGTGCCTCGATATTCGAAGGACCCCAGCCCAGTGCATCGTAGCGGGCCAGCTGTACATCGCCGGAGGAAAGATAGGCGGCCAGTGCATCGCAGACAGCCAGCTTTGCATCATCGGTCTGCGGCTTCACGCCCAGCAGCTTGTAGCCGGAGAAGCCGGAAAGCTGATAGGTGCTGCCGTCCGCTCCCTTAAAGGAGGGCAGCTTGGCGCATGCGTAGTTCTCACCCAGAACCTCCTTCAGGGTCGCTGCATCCCAGGTGCCGTCCACAATCGCGCCGATGTTCGTGGCAGAGCCCGCCGTGGAGCCGTTTACGAATACGCCGGACTCCTGCAGTGCAATCAGCTCCTTCAGTGCTACAACGCCTGCATCGGAGGCATAATCCACGGTTGCCGAGGTGAAGTTGCCGGCATCATCGGTCTCATAGGACAGGTTGCAGCCGACGCCGAAGAAGAAGGCCGTCTGGTACCAGCCGGAATTGATCTCCATGTAGAAATTCTTGCCGGCCGACTTGCAGTCCGCCAGGATCGCATCCAGATCCGTGGGATCCGTGACAACACTGCTGTCATAATACAGGAAATATCCGTTATCGGAGGTCAGCGGATACGCATACAGTGTACCGCCGACGGTTGCCGCACTCACGGCGCCGGCATCGTTGTCGGCCTCCACTGCAGCCACGTTCTCCGGAGCAACCTCCTCCAGTGCGCCGGCCGCGACGAGGCGTGCCAGCTGATCCTGTGCAAAGCCGTAAATGTCGCCGCCTGCCTCTACATCCGTGATGACATTGGACGCGGCATCGCCTTCACCGACAGCCTCCACCGTAAAGGTTGCATCCGCAACGCCGGGATTGGCCTCAACAAAGGCCGCAATCTGCTCCTCTGTAAAGGAAACGGCATTGTCCGCTACCCATATCTTGATCTCGCCGCTGTAATCGAGCTCCGCAGGCTCCTCTTCCTCCGCAGTTGTATCCTCTGCCTCTGCGGTATCCTCCGCTTCGGACTCCTCTGCGGTGTCCGCCGCAGCACTATCGCCGGATGAGCTGCCGCAGCCTGCCAGCATTGCGGACGCCAGAACGCCCGCCATCAATACGGAAACCAGTTTTTTCTTCATTGCAATCCTCCCAAATGACTTTGCCTCTGTGCAATCGGCTGCCGCGGTCAGAATCATGCATCTTGTATGCTTTCTGTCTCTGCGCAACCGATTGTCCATGTCGCTTTTCACTATAGTTCCCCCTGCGATCATTGTCAACCGCACGATATTCCTATTTTTCTGTCATTTTTTATGTGCACCATGAACAAAGGTGCCTTCTGTCATAAAGACAGAAGGCACCTTTTCTCTGTGTCGTTCCTGACTGTGCCCGGTCCGCCTGCCGTCAGACCGGGCGCATCCTCTGTTCCGTATCGGAGCTGTTCAGACTTCTTCAATATGTCCGTTGGTATCGATCTGATACGTGAATGTCTTCACGCTCACCCCGTTGAAATATGCCGTGATGCTTCCATAGGCTCCGTTCAGGCTGGTTCCATAGGTGAAATCACCGGCAAGGGTTCCGGAAAAGCTCCCGGAAATGCTCAGCATCTGAGAAGAGCCGCCGTTCTCCAGGACAGCTACATTCAGGAGGTAGACATCTTCCCCGACCTGAACAGATACAATCTCCGGCTTCTCATCCTCAGAGCAGCTCTCCTTCTCCCCACATAAAGTGCCGGCTGCTGTTCTCTCCTTCGCCTCTGCCCGCAATACACCGGCCGGCAGAACAGCCGCCGCGATCAGCGTCAGGATCATCAGCCCGGCAGCAAACCGTTTCCCATACCTCGTCTGCATGTACCTCCCTCCTTCCATCTTTTCAATCTTATAAACTATCATGTCAGTCAATATTACGTCATATGTGACATGCACATCTGATACCACATATGGTTTTCACTCTTTTCCCTCTTTTGTCAATCTTTTATCTGTTTTTAACCTGTTGTTTTAAGTCATCTGTTTTTACAATGAATCCTGCCTGTGTGCTGTAACATATCTCCCTTCCCCGCGTATGTAATGGTGTCCAGAACAACTGCTGCACAGCGAAGGCAGCGTAAAATACTCCTCCCTCACAGAAACAGCCGCAGGCCTTTGCCTGCGGCTGTTTCCATGTCTGCTGTAAAAATGCCGGTCTGAGGCCGTGCGGAGGATCCGGCAGGCATGGTGATTTTCACGTCAGCCGACCTCACGCGGCCCCAAAGGCGCGTATCAGTCAAGCCACTGCGGCAGCTCCTCCAGGGAGTCCAGCACCCCGTCTGCACCAGCCTGCAGGAAGGTTCTGCGGGCCGTCTCCTTCGCCGCCGTCTGCTGCTCCGGCGACATCCCTTCGTATTCCTCCAGGGTACAGCCCATGACCGAGCTCCCCTCCAGAACTCCCAGAGAACGCACGCCGGCGCATTTTCCTTCCCGGATATCCGCCGCGGTATCTCCGACCTTGATGACATTTTCCACCGATGGAATCTTAAAATGCGCCATATTGGCGAATATCATATAGGGATAGGGACGCCCCATTCCCTGCACGCTGTCCGGACTGATCCAGAAGTCCGGTGCATAGCCCTGCTCTGCCGCCCGCGGTACCACCACGGACATCATTTTATCCGTATACCCGGTAGTGGAGCCGACCGCAATCCCGTTCTCCCGCAGCGTCTCCATCACCCTTATCACGCCGGGCTTCGGTGCCGCATATTGCGGCAGGCTCTCCAGAAGAGCCGCCTCGAACACACCGTAAATGCACTCCGCGGCATGCTCCTCCGGCATTCCGCCCTGCCGCTCTCTCCACTGCTGCGCGAGCCGCGGCATTTCCAGCATTGTGCGGATGTGATCCATTTTGAGCATTCCCATGGGTCTGCGGATTTCCTCCGTTGTGGGAGAGAGCCCGAACCGCCCGAAGGCCATGGCAAACGCATTCACCGGAGCAAAGCAGCCGTAGTCCACCGTCGTCCCGGCCCAGTCGAAAATCACCAGCTGTGTCTTCATCGCTTCGTCTCCTTCCGGAATTCTGCCATGATGCCGCGCAGCCGCTCCATATCCTCCGGATAGATTTCACCGATGCTGCCGACGCGGAAGGTTTCCGCCTCCATTACCTTCCCCGGATAGAGCACATAGCCGTTTTCCTTCACATACTGATACATGTCCCGGAAGGTAAAATTCGCATCCTCCGGATAATAGAAGGTCGTAATCACCGGCCCCTGCACCGCCGGGTCCAGGTAGGGCCGGAACCCAAGAGCGGAGAATGACTCCGCCAGAAGGCGCTGGTTCTCCTTATACCGAGCATTCCTCGCCGGAATTCCTCCCTCCTTCTCCAACTCCTGCAGGGCCCTGGCGAAGGCGAGAACGACATGAGTCGGAGAGGTGAAGCGCCATTTTCCGTCCTTTTCCATGGTTTCCCACTGATCGTAGAGATCCAGGGACAAGGACCTGGCTGTCCCTTTGCTGGCCTCGAGCCTCTCGCGCTGCGCCAGAACGAAGGAGAAGCCGGGCACACCCTGAATGCATTTGTTGGCGCTCGAAATCAGGAAATCAATGCCCCATTCCGCCATGGGGATCTCCATGCCGCCGAAGGTGGACATGGCATCCACAATGAACACCTTTCCCTTTTCCTTCACTGCCTTCCCGACGGCCTGCACATCGTTCAGAATTCCGCTGGTGGTCTCGCCGTGCACCATGGACACGTGCGTGATGTCCGGATCTTTCTCCAGATAATCCGCAATCACCGCTGGATCCGGACGCCGGTCATAGTCCTCCCGGTAAAGTACAAAAGAGATCCCTGCATGACGGCAGATTTCCGCCATACGAAGTCCGTAGGCCCCGTTGGCCGCGATGAGGAGCTTCTCCCTGTTCCCGATGACACTGGTCAGCACCGATTCCACACCAAAGGTCCCGCTCCCCTGCATGAGAACCGCCGTGTACTCCGGCGCAGAGACCCCTGCCAACGCAAGGAGCTGCGTGCGGATGAACTGTGTGATCTTTTTGTAATCGTCATCCCAGGTGCAATGATCAAAGAGCATTTCTCTCTTCACGGTGTCCGTCGTCGTCAGCGGCCCCGGCGTCAAAAGCTTATATCGATTCTCCATTATCCTCTCCATGCAGGTACGGCGATCCTGCAGCGATCGCCGTACGGTAAAATCAGGGTAACAATTCCGCATCCGCATCTTGTTTTCCCTTCGGAAAACGATCTTCCTTTGGAAAATCCAGATGTGGCCGTTCTCAGGGCTTTGCCGCCTCCGAAATCTGCACGTGCTGCTCATACAGCTCGAAGGTCAGCGGTTCGGAGAAGGTCTTCGGATACGCAGACTGATTGGCCTTGTCCGCGCTCTCTCCCTCATACAGCGGATTCGGGTAGTACTCCTGCAGCTCGGCACGTCCCTTTTCGATGATGCACTTTGCCATCTCCATCGCCAGCGGATTCGTTGCATCACCCTTGTCGAGCACCGCCACGGACTCTGTCAGGGAGAAATTCCCCTCTGTGGGATCCACATAATCAATCGGCAGTCCTTCCGCCTTGGCTGCAACCGCCTGGTGGCGAAGGCCGAATCCGACAGCGACCTCACCGGCCTCACACAGCTTCAGCGGGGCAGAGCCGGAGGATTCAATGTGATCGCCTGCGTTGACATACAGATCGTGCAGAACGCTCTGGGCGCCGTCCTCGCCGTACTCCGAAATCAGGGCCTGCATCAGAAGCCAGGCCGTCGAAGAGGACTGTACATCCGTAATGGCCAGGTACCCTGCATAGGACGGATCCGCCAGATCCTTCAGGCAGGTCGGCGTCGCCAGACCGTTCTCCTTCAGAAGCTCTGTATTGATGATGATGGCTCCTTCCTGGGATGTGATGGGCGCTGTGTAATCCGGAACCTCCGACAGCGTGTTCACCTCAAACGTCAGAGGCAGGAACATGCTGTTCTGATCCTGCGCGCTCTGAATGTAAAAGGTGCTCATGGTGATCATATCGGCTTCCAGATTGGTCCCCTCTGCCAGCAGCTTCCCGCCGAGCTCCGAGGTTCCGAAGGTTTCGAAAACATACTGTCCCTCGTAGCCGTTGCTGTTCAGGGCATTGGACATCGCTGTGATGGCCTCATCGTCCGCATTCGAATAAATGATCACCTGCTCCGCACTGCCGGCGTCCGCTTCTGCCTGCTGCCCGTTCGCCGCCGTCGTCTGTGCGTCCTGCGCGCTCTCCGAGGTGCTCCCGCATCCCATCGTCACAGCCGCCGCCATGACCAGCGCAAGGCCTGCTGCCGCTCTTCTTCGCTTCATGATTTTTTCTCCTCTCTCACTTCAATTTCCTTCTGCATGTATTTGCCAGGCCGTTGAATACGGCTCTTGCAATCAGATTGGTGAACAGAATCAGCAAGGACAGAACGAACACCTCATTGTATTTGTTCACGTACTGCAGCTGCTTGATTTTGGTGGTCAGGATCATCGTCCTCGCACCTGCCAGGAACACAAGGGCACTGATGGTCACCATTCCATTGATGAAGTAATAGCCGAATACCTCGATGAGGCTCGCCAGAGCATTGGGCGTCACAACTCGCAGGATGGTTTTGACCCAGCTGTCCCCCATGAGCATTGCCGTGGTTTCCCAGCCGGCATTCATCTTGGACAGCGAGTTTTTCAGCATCAGATACGGCGTGGAAAAATAATGCACGATATTGCACACCACCATCAGGAGCAGGGTGTTCTGGAGTGACGTCCCTGTAAAGCTGAACAGGTAGGCAAGACCCAGTACCATGCCGGGAATGGTACTGGTGACCAGCGCGATCACGTCCACACTCTGCCGGCACCATCCGGGCAGTGTACTCCGGGCTGTGAGCAATGCTGCGCCGTATGCCGTCAGCGTGCCGAGCGCCGCCGTCAGCAGCGTCATTTCCAGGGAATGCAGGTAAATCGTCTGCAGCTCGCTGTCTGCGAAAACAGTCCGGAAATGCTCCAGCGTGAACTGTGCCTGATAGGGCCAGCTGTGCACCAGCGGCACCACGAAGATCACTGCGAAAAAGGCTGCGATGCCGACCGCCAGTGCTCCGCCGGCAAGCCCCCATCCCGCATCACGAAGGGGATTCCGGATGACGTCCATTCTGCTGATCCTGTCATAGCGTATGTTGGACTTTTCCAGCAGATGAAGGAGCACAATGCTCAGGACAGAGGGCAGCAACATGATCACCGCCACCACCGCACCGCGGGAGAAATCCGGCACGCCTCCCAGCATCTGGTTGTAGAGAACCGTTGCGATCACATCGTATTTTCCTCCGACCGAGGCCGGAATCCCGAAATCCGTGAAGCACAGGAAGAAGGCCTGTACCATCGCACCCCCCAGCGTTCCCAGGAGCGGTCGAAGGACGGCAATCCAGAAGGTCGACAGCACCCCGTCTCCCATGGTCTTTGACACCACCAGCGTTTTCTTGTCCACGTAGCTCATGGTATTGCTCACGAGGAGAAAGGCCACCGGTGTGGTATAAATGACATAACCGATCAGCAGACCGCCGAAGCCGTAAATGTTGAACAGCTGGCGTCCCAGCAGGCGTGTGACCAGTCCCTGCTTGCCCAGCGAATAAATGATGGCAAAGCCGTAGGTGATCGTCGGCAGATACATCGGAAGGAGCACGGTGATCTGCAGAGCCTGCTTCCATCCCTGCGGCAGTCCGGTATAGTGGATTGCATAGGCGAAGACAAAGGCCGCCGCAACGGCCAGAAACGCCGCACACGCCGATACCACAAAGCTGTTGCGCAGAGCCCTCGTGAAGTTCCTCGCACTGCATACCGTCCGGTAACAGGAAAGCGTCCACCCTTCCTCTCCCCGGAAGGACTTCAGGAAGAGCTGCAGCGCCGGGATCAGGAGAAACGCCAGGAACAATGCCGCCAACAGCACATAGATGAACTTTAATTCGCGATTTTTCTGCAGCATAACGCGTCAACCTGCCAATCCGACCGTCAGGCCGCCGAACAAGGCGTAAATATTGTTCCGCTTGATTTCCAGCTGATTCAGAATGAACTTCCGTACGAAATCGTCCTCCGGCGCCTGAATGATGTCTGCCGGGCGTCCGTACTGTGCAATGCTGCCCTGATGGATGATCAGCACCTTGTCCGAAAGCGTCAGCGCTTCCTCCGGATCGTGCGTAACGATGATCGTGGTCAAATGATATTCCCTGGCGATGGTCTTGATCCGATCCTTGATGGACTCTTTGATGACGCCGTCCAGCGCGGAAAGCGGCTCATCCAGCAGCAGGAGCCTGGGCTTCATCACCATGGTTCTGGCCAGTGCTACGCGCTGCTTCTGTCCGCCCGAGAGCTGATCCACACGCTTGTCCAGATGTTCATCCAGCTCCAGGAGGGCAATCAGCTCCCTGACCTCCTCCTGCGTGGAGATGCCCGGCCTATTCTTCAGCCCGTAGGTGATGTTCTGACGGACATTCAGATTCGGGAACAGCGCATAATCCTGAAATACAATATTGAATCCCCGCTTTTCCATGGGCGTCCTTGTCAGGTCCTCTCCGTTATAGAGAATGGATCCGCTGTCTGCCGGTATAATGCCCAGAATGAGATTCAGCAGCGTGGTCTTCCCGCAGCCGGACGGACCCAGAATGGAAACGATCTCCCCGTCCTCCACCTTGATGGATATATCCTTCAGTACCGACGTCCCGTCGAACGCCTTTCGGATGTGATTGAGTTCTAACATATCCTGCCTGCTCCCTTTCGTGTCCATCTGCAGAGTTCCTGCCTGCACCGGCACATTCTGCCGGTTCCCCTGTTTCATTCCGGCTCAGTCTAGCAGGACTTTCCGGACGCTTCTGCCACAATTCTGCAAAGCCTTCGTAAAGTCTGCGTAAATGGACCGGAACGCAGCAGGATGGTTCCCTGTGAATCCTGCCGCCGCGGTTTCTCCGCACCGGGAAGAGGGACAGCCGCAGGCATAAACCTGCGGCTGTCCCTCTTCCTTCTTTTCTGCTGCCGGGAGTCCCGGCTCTCTGTCTTCTGTCCCTTGCGATCTGCTCGGTTCTATTCCCGTTCTGTTGCAGCCCTCAGCCGCAGATGGCATCGATTCTCTGCAGCTCCTCCTTCGTGAATCCCGGCTGCTGCACAAAGCGCACGTTGTCCAGGATCTGCTCCGGCCGGGATGCACCGATGATCACAGAGCAGACATCGCTGTCCTTCTCGATCCAGGCCAGCGCCATGTCCGCCAGCGACTGTCCTCTCTCCCCGGCCAGCGCATGCAGCGCCCGGATCTTCGACATCTTCTCCTCCGTCAGGTCCGATGCATGGAGGAAGCGGTGATCCCTTGCGATGCGGCTGTCCGCCGGAATTCCGTCCAGATACCGGTCGGTCAGCAGCCCCTGCGCCAGCGGGCTGAAGGCAATCACGCCGCAGCCGTTCTCCGCGCAGAAGGCCTTTGTTCCGTCCTCCTCGATGGTGCGGTCGAACATGGAATATCGTCTCTGATTGATGACCAGCGGCAGATGAATTTCTCCCGCAATCTGCAGTGCCTCCCTTGTCTGCTCCCGGTTGTAATTCGAGATGCCGGCGTACAGCGCCTTGCCGCTTCTCACGATCTGCGCCAGCGCCTCCATGGTTTCCTCCATCGGCGTCTCCGGATCCGGCCGATGATGATAGAAAATATCCACATAATCCAGTCCCAGACGCTGTAAGGACCGGTCGCAGCTGGCGATCAGGTATTTGCGGCTCCCCCAGTCCCCGTAGGGGCCCTCCCACATTCCGTATCCAGCCTTGCTCGTGATGATCAGCTCATCCCGGTAGGGCCGGAAATCCTCTGCCAGGATGCGGCCGCAGTTGATCTCCGCACTGCCGGCCTCCGGCCCGTAATTGTTCGCCAGATCAAACTGCGTGATGCCGCAGTCAAACGCCGTGCGCATCATTGCCCGCATCGTGTCATAATTGCCGTTGCTGCCGAAGTTGTGCCAGAAGCCCAGAGAAACCGCCGGGAGCTTGAGCCCGCTCTTCCCCACACGGTTGTACTTCATATTGTCATATCGCTTCTCATTGGCCGTATACACATCTGCCATTGCCTTTCCCCCTCCTGTGAAATGGTCCGCTTCCGCGTACGCTCCTACTCGGTATCCGAATTCACGATGTTCCGCAGCTGCCTCGTAAGACGCTGGGTCCCGTAATCCTTCTGGTTCAGCATCAGCAGCATCGTCTGATGCACCGCCGGGTCATTTGCAAAATACACGCCGAGCCATCCGTCCCATCCGTACTCGCCCTTGTGTCCGATGGTCGCGGCCCGTCCCGGATCCACCATGACGCGGTTCAGATTGGCGTAGCTGTGCCCCTCCAGTCCGTTCCATCTGTCGAACCACGCCTGCTGCCCCGCAGAGAGCCTGCCCCCTGTCAGATAGCGCACCGTTCCCGGGCGGAAAATCTCTCTGCCGTTCCCGGCAATGCCGCCGTTCATCAGCATTCCCGTAAAAAGGCGATAATCATCCAGCGTAGAGAACAGTCCGGCTCCGCCCGATTCAAAGGCATTGACGGCGCCGTCATTGCGGATGCCCAGATTGTTGCCGGTGTAGGGCTCCAGCTCCGCCCCCGCCTTGTCCCCATGATTCTGATAGGCGGTGACAAGCCGGTGCTTTTTCTCCTTCGGAACGACAAATGCCGTGTCCTTCATACCGATGGGCTCCAGCAGAGCCTCCCTCATATATTCACCGAAGGTCTTTCCGGTGACAGCCTCCACGACAGCCCCCAGAATATCCGCAGAAACACCGTAGTTCCAGCCGGTTCCCGGTTGGAACAGCAGCGGGCACTCCCCGATGCGCTCTGCGAATTCCATCGTCGTCATCTGATGATCCGTGTCCAGCCGCTGCATCTGCTCGGCATAGACCGCCGCCGTCGCCTGTCCGGCCCTGGAATGGATGTCCGGATAGCACAGTCCGGAGGTCATGTTCATCAGATGCTTCACGAGCATGACCTGCTCCGGCGCCACCGGATGCAGCTCCCCCTTTTCATCCTCATAGCTCTGGTCCGCGAAGGACGGGATGAACCGCGATACCGGATCCTGCAGATCCAGAAACCCGTCCTCCACCAGCTTCATCACCACCGCAGCCGTCACCGGCTTGGACATGGAATACATGCGATAGATATCATCTCTCTGTATGGGCCGCTTCTCCTCCAGATCGGCATAACCGCTCTCCAGATACAGCTCCTCCCGGCCGTCCCGGATCAGACAGAAGCTGCAGCCCGCCAGCTCCCGCCGCTCGATGGCCCTCTCCATACATGCCTGTATCGTATCCTTTATCTTCCCTGCTGACATCAGACAATCCTTTCCCTGCCGCAGCCTGTCTGCGGCAGCTGCTCACGCATTGACCGGGGCGTCTGGAAATCCACCCGCACCTATTATACACGCGAAGGGCTCTCTGCGTCGTGCTATACTACCTGTGTCTGGAATTCCTCTGCTACCTTCTGGATTCCGATATCCGGGATGTGCTCCTGCGGCAGAAGAGGGATGCGCCGCAATATGTCTCCATCGGAAACCGCCGCATCCGAATGACGCAGGAGAACTTTGTATGCCAACATCCGGATGAATCTTGCCGTTTCTCTCCTGGCCGATATGGGCCGGAGCATCTCTGGCATCGCAGCGGCTGCACCCAATCGTGTAACGTTACAGTTCATTCGCCCGCCGGGCGACAGGGTGGCGGAGAATGTCCAGTCCGGGGGCCTTGCGAGGCCTCGGTGCTTGCGAGCGTCTTATGCGAGCTTAGCA
>CAVKMX010000010.1:11293-30724 GCA_963657295.1 Clostridium sp. CAG:302 | reverse complement strand
TGTGAAGGTGGAGGATGTGTATTACATCATCTGGTGCCAGGATTTCTACGGTGCAGCCATCGGCGTTGCCAGAACCACCGACTTCAAAACCTTTACCCGCATGGAGAATCCGTTCCTGCCGTTCAACCGCAACGCGGTTCTGTTCCCCAGGAAGATTCATGACCGGTTCATGATGCTCTCGCGTCCCAGTGACAGCGGGCATACGCCCTTCGGGGATATCTTCCTCTCGGAGAGCAAGGATATGGTGTACTGGGGAAGGCACCGTCACGTGATGGGAAAGAGTACAGAGTGGTGGGAGTCTCTGAAGATCGGCGGAGGAGCGGCCCCCATTGAAACCAGCGAGGGGTGGCTGCTGATCTATCACGGCGTCAGCGGTACCTGCAACGGCTATGTATACAGCATCGGCGGTGCCATCCTGGACATCGATCAGCCGTCCATCGTGAAATATCGGTGTGAGAATTTCCTGATCACACCGGAGGAGTGGTACGAGGAGCGGGGCTTTGTTCCGAATGTGACCTTCCCCTGCGCGACGATTCACGACAGCAGGACGAATAAGATGGCGATTTATTACGGAGCTGCAGACAGCTACATCGGCCTGGCCTTTACCTATGCGGATGAGCTGGTGGATTACATCAAGGACCACAGTGTTGTGAGGGAGAACGATACCGAGGTCGGCAGAAGGTAACGGGATTCGCACCGCATCGCAAAGTGCGGCCGTCTGCCTTTGAAAAGACCGACGCGGCCGGCTGCTGTCCGGGATGGATGCAGCCGGCTGCATTGATGGAGAAAGAGAGGGGAAAATGGCAATCGGTGAGGAAATCAGCCGGGAGCTGACGCAGCACATCATACCCTTCTGGATGAGCCTGCGGGACGATGTGCACGGCGGCTATTACGGGCTTGTGAATTATGATCTCACAGTGGATCGGAAGGCGGAGAAGGGCTGTATTCTCAACAGCAGAATCCTGTGGTTTTTCTCCAGTGCATACCGGAAGCTGCAGGACGAGAGGCTCCTTGCAGAGGCGGACCACGCCTATCGGTTTCTGCGGGATTTCTGTGAGGACAAAGAAAAGGGCGGGATATTCTGGTCTGTGACCTATGACGGGTCGGTGCTGGATGATACCAAGCATACTTACAACCAGGCCTTTGCAGTCTATGCTCTTTCTGCCTACTACCGTGCCGGCGGCTCGAAAGAGGCCCTGGAGCTTGCAAGAAGCCTGTTCGAGCGCATCGAGCGCGTGTGCACCGATGAGTACGGCTATCTGGAGGCCTTCACCAGAGACTGGAAGCCGGCCGACAATGACAAGCTTTCGGAGAACGGCCTGCTGGCGGATAAGACGATGAATACGCTGCTGCACGTTCTGGAGGCGTATACGGAGCTGTACCTGGCCGATCCGGCCGAGGACGTGGCGAATGCGCTCCGGAAGATTCTCGGAATCTTCCGGGACAAGGTATACAATCCGCGGATGCATCGGCTGGAGGTGTTCTTTGATGCCGAAATGAATACCCTTTCGGATCTGTATTCCTACGGACATGACATTGAGGCCAGCTGGCTTCTGGACCGTGCCTGTGATGCACTGCAGGATGCGGCCGTGACGGCGGTGACCAAGGAATATACCACAAGGCTTGCCGAGGAGGTGTACCGGGAGGCACTGGATCAGGCGATGGATGCGAGCGGCGTACATATTGCCATGAACAATGAGTGCTTCCGCGGACGCGTGGACACCACCAGGGTCTGGTGGGTTCAGGCCGAGGCCATGGTCGGCTTCCGCAACTGCTGCCGCAAGACCGGGGACAGGAAGTACGAGAAAATCACGGAGGATCTCTGGGAGTATATCAAGGCCTGCATCATTGACAAAAGAGAGGGCTCGGAATGGTTCTGGGATGTTGCCCGGAACGGGATGCCGGAGAGCCGAAAGCCAATCGTTGAGCCGTGGAAATGCCCGTATCACAACGGGCGCATGAGCCTGATTCTGGGAGAATGAGATGATACACAGACAATATTATGTACTGCAGGCCCAGCTGGAAGCCCTGCAGCAGAAGCGCAACCGGAAGAGCCGGTTCTACAACGGAATTCTGGACCGTTATGAGGATCCGATCCTGACCAGGGAGCACATTCCGGTGATCTGGAAATATGACATTGACGAAGAGACCAATCCGTATTTTATGGAGAGGCTGGGGGTCAATGCGGTGATGAATTCGGGAGCCATCTGGCTGAACGGGAAATACTATGTGGTCGCCAGAGTGGAGGGAAACGATCGGAAGTCTTTCTTTGCGGTGGCAGAGAGCGATACGGGAATCGACGGCTTCCGGTTCTGGGATTATCCGGTGGTGCTGCCGGATACCTGCCCGGAAGAGACGAATGTATACGATATGCGTCTCACACAGCATGAGGACGGTTACATTTACGGAGTGTTCTGCTCGGAGAGCAAGGACCCGTCGGACCCGGATCTTTCCGCGGCGGTGGCCGAGGCCGGCATCGTGCGGACAAAGGATCTGAAGACCTGGGAGAGGCTGGAGAATCTGAGAACCCTGCATTCTCCGCAGCAGCGGAACGTGGTGCTGCATCCTGCCTTTGTGGACGGGAAATATGCCTTCTACACACGGCCGATGGACGGCTTCATTGAAACCGGCAGCGGCGGCGGAATCGGCTTCGGACTGTGTGAGGATATTACCCGGGCTGTCATCGATGAGGAAAAGATCATCAGCAGGCGAGTCTATCATACCATCACGGAGGCCAAGAACGGCGCCGGTGCCGTTCCCATCCGGGGAAAGCGGTGCTGGATTCACATTGCCCACGGTGTGCGCAATACGGCGGCCGGGCTTCGCTATGTGCTGTATCTGTTCGGCACGGATCTGGAGCACCCGGATCAGGTCATCGCAGAGCCGTCCGGGGTCTTCCTCGTTCCTCTCGGCAGAGAACGTGTGGGAGATGTCTCCAACGTTGTGTTTACCAACGGGGCCATCGCGAGAGAGAACGGCGATGTTTATATCTATTATGCGTCTTCGGATACGAGAATGCATGTGGCCACGACAACCATCGAGAAGCTGGAGGATTATCTGTTCGGGACACCGGAGGATCCGCATCGCTCGGCAGACTGCGTCAGACAGCGCTGTGAATTGATTGAGAAAAATTTACATCTGCTGCAGTGACGCAGAAGGATACAGGATCCGGAGGAGTGAAGATGAGCATAATGAAACTGAAGCCGGCCTGCAAGGATTATCTGTGGGGCGGACACCGTTTGGCGGAAGAATACGGGATTGATTATCCGGGCGATGTGCTGGCGGAGAGCTGGGAGCTGTCCTGCCACCCGGACGGACCCTCGGTCATTGCCAGCGGTGAGTACACGGGAAAGACACTGCAGGAGTTCATAGATGCGGAAGGCAAAAAGGTGCTGGGGAGCAACTGCAGCCGGTTTGAGGAGTTTCCGATTCTGATCAAATTCATTGACGCACAGCAGAACCTGTCCATTCAGGTGCACCCGAACAATGAATATGCGCTGGAGCACGAGGGGCAGTACGGCAAGACGGAAATGTGGTACGTCATGGACGCCGAGCCAGGCGCCTTCCTTTATTACGGCTTCCGGAAGGAAATCAGCCGGGAGGAATTCGAACAGCGGATCCGGGAGGACACGCTGCTGGAGGTGCTCAATGCGGTAAAGGTTCAGAAGGGGGACGTTCTGTTCATTGAATCCGGGACCATTCATGCCATCGGTGCGGGGCTGTTGATTGCGGAGATCCAGCAGAATTCCAATGTTACCTACCGGGTCTATGATTACGGCAGGGTCGGCAAGGACGGGAAAAAGCGGGATCTTCATATCGAGAAGGCCCTTGCCGTGACCAATCGTGTTCCGATTGAACGGAATAAGAGCTGCTATCCGCACATTGCAGACTGTGATTACTTCACCGTGGATAAGCTGAACCTGAACGGATCCTTCCTGGAAAAGATGGTGGGCATCGTGACGGGGGCCTCTTTTGCGAGCATCCTGATTCTGGATGGAGAGGGAACGATCACCTGCGGCAGAGATGCGCTGGCATTCCGAAAGGGTGAGAGCTTCTTTATTCCGGCGGGAAGCGGCGTTTACACCGTGGAGGGCATCTGCGATGCACTGGTCACGACCATTCGGCCAGAGACGTGAACGCACCGGTTCGGACCGGCGATCAGAGAGAAGGAACTGCGATAAAGAGGGCAAAGCCGCTGAATAGATACGAATTTTCTTTTCGCGCGGCTTCCCGGGTATAATGAAGAGGGTGATCGCGGAACGGACAGGAAGATTTACAATGCGGAGAACCGGATATGGCAGTTGAATTGCGCTCTCTTCTGCAGAAAGTGCAGCATATGGACATTACGCTGCTGGCAGGAGAGAAAGGATTATCGAACCTTGTGACCTGGGTTCACATGGTGGAGACAAAGGAGGCCTCGGATTTTCTGGAGGGCGGACAGCTGGCCTTTACGACGGGCATCGGACTCGGAGGAGGCGCAGAGCTCCCGGAGCTTCTCCGCGCCTTTGCACAGAAAAAGGCGGCGGGCGTCATCGTGAACACCGGCCCGTTTATTGAGAAGATTCCACAGGAGGCGGTCGATTTCTGCAATGAGGCAGGTCTTCCTCTTTTTGCGGTGCCCTGGAAGGTTCATCTGGCGGAAATCATGCGCATCTGCTGCTGCGAGATTACGCGCGAGGAGCAGCGGACGATGGAAACAGCGGCGGCCTTTAAGAATGCTATTTTCTATCCCGGACAGGAGGAGCTGTATGTGGTGCCTCTGTCGCAGCATTCCTTCCTCGCCGGATGGAGCTACAGCGTCACGGTCATGAAGCTGTCGGGAGAGGGAGAGGCGGCCCAGTCCAGACGGGAGGCGCTGTGCAGGAATCTGGATTATGTGCTGCGGCACGGAACGCGCAGATTTGCGGTCTTCTGCAATGAGGAGGAGCTGATTCTGGTATTGGCAGATCTGACGGAGGAAGAGCTCGTGCAGGAAGTGAGCGGTCTGCAGACCCGCATCCGGACCTTCCTGCAGCCGGAGGAGCAGCTCTTCATGGGAGTCGGACGGCTGACGAAGAGCATCCGCTGTCTGTACAAGAGCTACCGGCAGGCCGTATCCATTGAGCATCTGCAGGAGAAGGGAAGGGTCGGCGGAGAACGGATCTTCTATACGAGACTGGGCATCTACCGGCTGCTGCTGGGCATCGAGGACCGGGACATCATGCTGGACTATTATGAGCATACACTGAAGCCTCTGGCGGATTATGACAGGACAAACGGAACGGAGCTCTGCCGCACGCTGCGAACCTATCTGGACCGCAACGGAAGCGTGCAGGAGACGGCAGAGGAGCTGTATGTGCACCGCAACACCATCAATTATCAGCTGAATAAGATTCAGGAAATACTGGGGATTGAGATGTCCTCGACGGCAGCGCGGAGTGAGCTGCTGATTGCGTTTGCGCTGCAGGATATTCTGTAATGCCGGCTCTGCAATGCAGGAAACGGAAGGGACAGAAGGCGGTCCGATGTGCCGCCGTTTGGGCTCCGGCACAATCCGGTTTGGGCTCCCGCTTATTGGCGGGGGCCCTTTTGGTGCCTAGAATGTGCTCATCGACAGGCCGAAGAGGAGAACAGAAGAAGCGATAAAACGGCCGGGGCAGCGTCTTTTTCATGTGCTGCAGAAAGGAAGGAAGCGATGAGCATGACAGGAAAGGAAATCACAGAGACACAGAAGACCTATGTGCTGCAGTCCTGGAGCAAGCAGGCGAACCTGAATCCCATTCCGGTGAAGGAGGCAAAGGGAATCTACTATTACGATTATGACGGAAACCGTTATACCGACATGTCCTCTCAGCTGGTAAACCTGAACCTTGGCTATGGGAACGAGGACATTGCAGAGGCCATCAAGGCTCAGGTGGATAAGTATTGCTACATCGGTCCGTCGTTCGGCAGCGAGCCGAGAGCGGAGTTGGCGAAGATGATCGTGGATCTCCTGCCGGATTCCTTCGGCAAGGTATTCTTTACCAATGCGGGCGCAGATGCCAATGAGAACGCGATCAAGATCGCACGCATGTACACGGGCAGAAAGAAGGTCTTCAGCCGCTACCGCAGCTACCATGGTTCCTCCTTCGGCGCCGGAAATCTGACAGGTGAGCCGAGACGTTATCCTCTTGAGCCCGGCATCCCCGGCTTCGTGAAATTCTTTGATCCCTACATCTACCGCGAGCCCATCACCTTCGCCTCGGAGGAGGAGGCAACAAAGTACTATCTTGCAAAGCTTCGCGAGCAGATTATCTACGAGGGGCCGGACAGCGTGGCGGCCATCGTAATGGAGACCATCACCGGATCCAACGGCATTATCATTCCTCCGAAGGGATATCTGCCGGGCGTGCGTAAGATCTGCGATGAATTCGGCATTGTGATGGTGTGCGATGAGGTAATGGCCGGCTGGTGCAGGACCGGCAAGATGTTCGCCTTTGAGAACTTTGATGTAGTTCCGGATCTCGTGACCTTTGCAAAGGGTGTGACCTGCGGCTATGTTCCGCTGGGCGGCGTAGCGGTATCCAAGAAGATTGCTGCCTATTTCGATGATCATCAGCTCAGCTGCGGCCTGACCTACAGCGGACATCCGCTTGCCTGTGCGGCGGGTGTGGCCTGCGTGAACTATTACGGAAAGGCACACATTCTGGACAACGTCAACGCTGTGGGAGCGGTGCTGGGCAGCACGCTGGAGTCCTTCAAGGAGAAGCATGCCTGTGTCGGTGATGTGCGTTACATCGGACTCTTCTCGGCGGTGGAGCTGGTGAAGGATAAGGCGACCAAGGAGCCGCTGGTGTCCTACGGAAAGGATCCGGAGGGCGTGATGCCGAAGGTGATCGGAATGCTCCGGGAGAGACGGTTCATGACCTATTCCCACGAGAATATGGTTTTCGTCTGCCCGCCGCTGATCATTACGGCAGATCAGCTCCGGGAGGAGCTGGCGAAGCTGGACGAAGTACTCACGATTGTAGATGAGACGATGCTCTGATCCTGGGCGGCTTCAGAAAGGAACGGTATGGCACATTTTAATATTCCAAGCCATGTATTCGTCGGAAAGGAGGCGCTGACGGAAGCGGCGCCTCTTCTGAAACAATACGGCAGCCGCGCACTGGTTGTGACGGGGCCGCATGTTGCGAAATCCCCCATGCTGGAGGCGCTGACCCGGGCTCTGGATCAGGAGGGGGTTGTCTATGCGGTGTTCGACGGGATCACGGGAGAGCCGACGGACGCAATGATTGCGGAGGGTGTAAAGCAGTACCGCGAGAGCGGGAGCAGCTTCGTGATCGGCATCGGCGGCGGTTCTCCGCTGGACTCGGCGAAGGCCATTGCGCTTATGAGTACGTCGGAGCAGCCGATCGCTTCCTATATGGGGAAGGAGATCGATGCTAAGCTTCCTCCGATTGTTGCGATCCCGACCACCAGCGGGACCGGCTCGGAGGCAACGAAGTTCACCGTGATCACAGACAGCGCGCAGGATATCAAGATGCTGTTGAAAGGCGGCTGCCTGATCCCGGATCTTGCGATACTCAATTATGAATACACCATGGATATGCCCAAGAGCGTGACAGCGGCGACCGGGCTGGATGCCCTTACCCATGCCGTGGAGGCGTATACATCCAAAAAGGCTTCGCCGCTGACCGATCTTTATGCCCGCTCCGCAGTCAGCCGCATCATGAAGTATCTGCCGATTGCGTATGCAAACGGACGCGATGCCGAGGCGAGAGAGCAGATGAGTCTTGCGGCCTATGAGGCCGGCGTGTGCATCAACAATTCCAGTGTCACCATTGTGCATGGGATGAGCCGCCCGATCGGTGCGCTGTTTCATGTGGCACACGGCAAGAGCAATGCCATGCTCCTTGCAGACTGTCTGAGCTACGTGCTGGACGGTGCGTACGAGAGATTTGCTGATCTTGGCAGGGTGTGCGGCGCAGCGTCCGGAGAGGATTCCGACAGGGAGGCGGCGGAGAAGTTCCTGCACGCGCTCTCGGACATCGTGGCCGTGTGTGAGATTCCCACACTCCGTGAGGCAGGGATTGACCCGGAGGCCTTTTGCTCAGCCATTCCGAAGATGGCTGCGGATGCGGTTGCATCGGGAAGCCCTGGGAATACGAGGAAGCCGGTCACCGCAGAGGATTGCGAGGAGATCTATCGAAGGGTGATTGCAAGGTAGGAAGACAGGATCCGGCCTTCGGCGCAGATTGAGCAAAGAGAGCAGCCTGTCCTTCGGAAAAGATCCGGAGGACAGGCTGCTTTGCGGTGGTGCGCCCGGCGGCGCGGTTTCTTTGTCGGAGCAAGCTGAGAAAAGGCAGCTGCTGCACCCTCAGTCTTCGTTCTTTGCTGCCCGGGAGCGCCCGTGCTGATTCGCGGCAAGACCTGCAATGATGTCCGCACAGGTCTGGTATCCGAGGACACCGGTGTTGAGACTGATGTCATAGTCATGGCAGTCGCCGAGCGTATGGCCGGTATAGGTCCTGTAATAGGTGGCCCGGCGCTCATCCCGCCTGGCAATGTACTTCTGCAGATCCTCGTCTCCGTAGGTGTTCAGCTCCAGAGCCCGGCGCGCCCGGTCCTTCACATCGGCATAGAGGAAAACATCCAGGCTCGGAATCCCCGCCTCCCGCAGGATGATGTTGGCACACCGGCCGATGATGATGCAGTCTCTGGATGCCAGATGCAGGATGGTTTCCACCTGCGCCAGAAAGATGGCGTCGTGGGAGCTCTTGTAGATGGTGACGTTGTTCAGAAGGTCATTCATGAGCTTGCTGAAGGGACTGATTTCCTCTCCCTCCCGCTCGATATCTTCTACGGAATAACCGCTCTTGCTGGCGGTTTCTTTTACAAAATCCCGGTCATAAAAGGGAATGTCGAGCCTTTTCGCGACCTCCCCTGCGATGCTGCGCCCACCGGCGCCGTATTCCCGGCTGATGGTAATGATGGGATATTTTCTGTCTGACATGGCGGAACCTCCTTGAATTGCACGGCAGATGGATGAAATTCGCCGGCCATTATGATTGTAAAGGATGCATTGAAAATCTTCTACCGGGAATTTCGGTATTTGCAGGAATCCCATTCTGTATGGCGAAGGGAACGCAACTCTGTTAGAATCAACTCATTGCTGCGGCAGACGGCCTTCGGAACCGGCGCTGCGGCAGAAAGAACAAGTTCATGGGAGGATAAGGCTGCGATGAGGGTACACAGGAGAACGAAGAACGCGGCGGGACGGCAGACGCCGGCGGAGGACTTCCGGCGGTCCGACCGGGAGAGCCGGGGACAGAACGGACAGGAGAAGAGAAGAAAGGCAGGGCACAGGATGCTCCTTCTGACTGCGATCCTGACATTCCTGCTGACGGGCTGCGGACAGTCGGGGACACGCATGATGTTCGGTACCGGAGGAACGGCCGGGACCTACTACTCCTACGGCGGTGTCATTGCGCAGTACATCACCAATTATTCCGGCAATAAGACAACTGCCGTATCAACGGGCGGCTCCAAGGTGAACATTCAGTCCATCCAGGACGGCGATTTCCAGCTGGGCTTCACCCAGTCGGATGTTATGTTCTATGCCTGGGAGGGCAGCAAATCCTTTGAACAGGACGGGCCGACCCATGATTTTCGCGTGCTGGGAGGACTCTATGCAGAGACCGTACAGCTGATCACGATGGATCCGGAGATCACGTCCATCGAGGATCTGAAGGGAAAGAGCGTCTCCATCGGCGCGGCAGGCTCGGGAACCTATTTCAACGCAATGGATGTGCTGAATGCGGCGGGAATCACCTTGGACGACATTCATCCGCAGTACCAGTCCTTTGAAGACAGCAAGGAGTCGCTCAAGGACGGCAAGATTGATGCGGCCTTCATTGTGGCCGGTGCACCGACGGTGGCCATAACGGAGCTTTCCACCACCAACGGCGTGTATTTTCTGGCGATTGACGGGGCATTGCGGGACAAGATTCTGGCAGATTGTCCCTATTATACGGCACAGGAGATTCCGGCAGAGACGTATTCGGGACAGGAGGAGGCCGTAGACACCATCGCCGTCAAGGCAACGGTGGTGGTGTCCGCTGCTCTGGACGATGACACGGTTTACGATATGACGGCGGCGATCTTCGACCATGCAGAGGAGATTGCGGCGGAGAATGCCAAGGGCGAGGAGCTGTCTGCGGAGAATGCGACGGACGGCATGGCCGTTCCTTTCCACGCGGGGGCAGCCCGGTATTATGCAGAGCACGGCATTACCGTGGATACGCTGGAAGAGTAACGGAGGGGACGCAGAGATGGCATTTTTTAAGAACAACAGGAACGGGCAGATTACAGAGACCCTGCTGGAACAGGCGCAGACAGCCGAGCAGACACAGACAGCCGAACAGACGCAGGAGATTCCCGCAGAGGCGGATGTCGATGCGGTCATGCGCAAGTATGACCGGGAATCCAACATTCGAACGTGGACCGGGAAATATCGGATCCTCGTGCGGCTGCTCCTCGTCTTCTTCTCATTGTGGTGCATTTATGTCACGTTGTTTGCCACCTTTCTTGAAGAAATCCGGCTCACCTCCTTCCTCGGCAGCATCATTGTCATCGGCTTTCTGACCTATCCGGCCAAGAAGGGGGACAATCGGGAGAACACCATGCCGATCGGAGACATCCTCTTCATGGTGCTGGGAGCATGTGCCTTCTTTTACTTCACATTTTCCGCAGAGGAGATCATCAATCAGGGAACGAGATTTGAGCCGTACCAGATTGTCATCGGCATCGTGGGCATTGCGGCGCTGATTGAGCTGACGAGACGGTGCGTCGGCATTCCGATTCTGTGTGTGGCAGGCTTTTTCCTGATCTATGCCCTGACCGTGGGACTGACGAATCCGAGCTTTTTCGGCCGCGTCCGTTATCTGGTGCGGAATCTGTTCTACACAAAGGAGGGCATCTTCTCTACACCGATTAATGTCTGCTCGAAATACATCGTTGTATTCATTATCTTCGGGGCGTTTCTGGAGCAGACGGGAATCTCGAATTTCTTTATCCAGATGGCCAACTGTGCCGCGGGAAGATTCGCGGGAGGACCGGCGAAGGTGGCCGTGATCAGCTCGGCCCTGTGCGGTATGGTGTCCGGGTCGTCGGTCGGCAACACCGTGACCACCGGCTCTGTCACGATTCCGATGATGAAGGATACCGGGTACAAGGCGGAGTTCGCCGGTGCTGTCGAGGCAGCGTCCTCCACCGGCGGTCAGATCATGCCGCCGATCATGGGAGCAGCGGCCTTTCTGATGGCGGATTTCGTTGGTGTTCCGTATTCCAACATCATTGTGCGTGCGATTCTGCCGGCGATCCTGTATTTTACCGGTATTTTCATTTCCGTTCACCTGGAGGCGAAGAAGCTCGGACTTTCGGGCATTCCGAAGGAGAAGCTCCCGATCTTCCGGCAGCTGGTGCGCAAGACCTACCTGCTGCTGCCGCTGATCATGCTGGTGGTATGGGTGTCCGGCAACTTTATGACTATGCAGAAGGCGGCCAGCTACGCCATTGTGCTGTCGATTGTCGTGAGTCTCTTTGATAAGGAGCATCGGATCTCTGTTTCCAAGTGTCTGGATGCGCTGGAGGCCGGCGGAAGAGGCGCCATCACGGTGGCGGCGGCCTGCGGAGTTGCCGGCATCATTGCCGGATGCATTACGATGACCGGCCTTGCCAATGAGCTGATCAACGGCATCATCGCCATTGCGAACGGAAAGCTGATCATTGCGCTGCTGCTGACCATGCTGTGCTGCATCGTGCTGGGCATGGGAGTTCCCACCACGGCCAATTACTGCATCATGGCGGCTACCTGTGCACCGATTCTGGTCCGCATGGGAGTTCCGGCACTGGCAGCCCATTTCTTCGTGTTCTATTTCGGCATTGTGGCGGACATCACGCCGCCGGTGGCACTGGCGGCCTATGCGGGGGCGGCAATTGCCAAGGCCAATCCGATGCGGACCGCATTCAATGCGTCAAAGCTGGCGGTTGCTGTTTTCATTGTGCCGTATGTGTTCTGCTTCAATCCGGCGATGCTGCTGATTGACACGACACCGCTTCAGGTGGTGCAGATTTTCATCACCTCTCTCATCGGAATTTTCGCTGTGGCTGCGGCCCTGGAGGGCTTCCTGAAAACGCGTATGCCGATGCCGGTGAGGATCGCAATTGCGGCGGGCGGTCTGATGCTGATTGACCCCAGCCTGATCACGGATATGATCGGCATCCTTGTCGTCGGTGCAGCCTGCATTTTTCAGATTCTGCAGTTCCGCCGGGCGTGCAGCAGGGAATAGCGCATTTGCGATGCAAAAGGGCTGCAGATTTGAGAAAAGCCGTGTACCGTGGCAGGAACAAGACAAAGGCGTTTTGCATCGGGAGGTGCAGGACGCCTTTTTGCGCACACGGAATATGCCTGCAGGAAGTCAATTCACGTTGGAATATGGCAGGCGCTGAACAGATACCACTTAGGATAGGAATTGACCGGCGGGGGAGCAGCATGAAATTCATACATTTGAGCGATCTGCATTTGGGGAAAACACTGGGCGATTTTGACCTGATCGATGATCAGCATTACATCCTGGAGCAGGTGCTGGATCTCATCCGGCGGGAAGCGGCGGATGCAGTCCTGATTGCAGGAGATGTGTACGACAGGGCGGTTCCGAGCGAAGCGGCCACCCGGCTGCTGGACTGGTTCCTCGAACGGCTGGCAGAGGCCGGAGTGCAGACCTTTATGATCAGCGGCAATCACGATTCGGATGAGCGGCTGCATTACGGCAGCGGGCTGTTTGAGGCCAGCCGGATCTTCATAGCCGCGCGGTACGACGGGAGGCTTTACCGGAAAACAGTGACGGATGCGTACGGAGAGATTGATATTTATCTGCTGCCGTTTGTCAAGGCATCGCAGGTGAAGCATTTCCGGAAGGATGCAGAGATTGCCTCCTATGACGATGCCGTGCGGGCGGTGCTGAAGGATGTTGATCCGGACGAAAGCCGCAGGAAGATCCTTGTTGCGCATCAGTTTGTTGCAGGGAAAAGCTCAGATCCGGCGCTTGGAGGCTCGGAGGGAGCGGGGACGCAGACGGTGGGAACGGTGGAGAAGATCGGGTGTGATGCCTTCGACCTTTTTGATTATGCAGCCCTCGGACACATTCATGCACCGCAGAGAGTGGGCAGGGAAGAGGTCCGCTATGCGGGGTCTCCTCTTAAATATTCCCTCGCCGAGGCGGACAACGATAAGTCGGTTCCGGTGGTTACGCTCCGGGAGAAGGGAGAGGTCAAGATTGAGCTCGTTCCCCTGAAGCCCAAGCGGGACGTTCGCCGCCTGAAGGGACCGCTGGAGAAGCTGCTTGACAAAAGGAATGTGACCAATCCGGGGGACTTTATTTACGCAACGCTCACGGACGAGAATATTGTCGATGACGCGATGAGTATTCTGCAGCAGACCTATCCGAACACGGTAAAGCTGGATTACGACAATTCGCATACCAGGGAGGTCGGACAGCTGGATTTGTCGAAAATCACACAGGACAGGAGCTTTCGGGAGCTGGTCAGTGAATTTTATGAGAAAATATACGGCTGTGCCATCACGGAGGAGGAGCTGACCATGATGAAGCATATGGCAGAGGAGGCAGGACTGGATGAAACCGACTAAGCTGATCATAAGTGCATTCGGCCCGTACGCGGACATCATGCCTGCCATAGAATTTGACCGGTTTCAGGAGCGCGGTCTGTTCCTGATTGCCGGGGATACCGGGGCAGGGAAGACAACCATCTTCGATGCGATCTGCTATGCCCTGTACGGAACGGCCAGCGGCAGTTACCGGGACAGCAGGAATCTGCGCAGCGAGTATGCGCCGCCGGAGGCGGAAAGCTTTGTGGATTTTTATTTCACGCACCAGGGGAAGTCCTATCATGTGCGGCGGCAGCCGGAGTACCTGCGCCCGAAGCAGCGCGGAGAAGGAAAGGTGCTGCAGGCGGCCAGAGCGATTTTCTATGAGGACGGGAAGCCGCCGATAGAGGGCCTGCGGCAGGTTAATGCCGCCGTGGAAGAGCTGCTGCACATCAGCGAGAAGCAGTTCAAACAGATCGTCATGATCGCCCAGGGGGAATTCTGGAATCTGCTCAATGCCAGAACGGATCAGAGGACAGAGATCCTCCGCACAATTTTTGCAACCGAGGCGTACAACCGGATTGAGTTCCGGCTGAAGGAGCATTTGCAGAGGAGCATGCGGGAGAAGGAGGATACGGAGCAGAGCGTCCTTCAGTACTTCCGGGATGCAAGAGCGCCGCAGGAGGGCCTGCTGCAGGAGGAGCTGCGGCAGCTGCAGGAGAGTGCGGTCCGGCCAGGGAGCCTGTGGCATCTGCAGGAGATGCTGGATGTCCTGACGGAGCTGATCACGGCTGACACCGCAGCTGCGGAGGCCCTGGCGAAGGAGGAAGACGCAGCGGTGAAGGAGCAGAAGGCGCTGCAGGAGAGGATCACGCTCGCGGAGATGACCAATCATCAGGTGCGGATGCTGCTGCAGCTACGGGCGGAGAGGGCTGAGCTGGACGGCAGGAAAGAGGCAATGGAGGCGGCGGCACAGCGCCTGACAAGGCAGAAGGCAGCTGTCCGCAGGGTACTGCCGTGCTACCTTTCGTGGGAAAACCGGCGCAGGGAAATGGAAGCCGGGCAAAAGCGGATTGACGATAAAAAGGAGGAGCTCGCAGCGGCAAGGGCAAGGGCGGTAAGCGCGGAAAGACAGCTGGCAGAGGCAATGAGCCGCAAACCTGCGGCGGAGGAGCTGCAGAAGAGAGCAGACGCTCTGGCAGGAGACCGGGAACGCTATCGGCAGCGCGACGCCCTGACGTCGGAGCTCACCTGCGCAGAGAAGGAAAGGGCTGCACTTGATGCCGGGATGAGGACAGCGGTGCAGAAGGAGACAGAGCACAGGGAAGAGAAAAAGAGGCTTACGGAAGCCATCACACGGCTGAAAACCAGACCGCTGGAACTGGCGGAAGAGGAAAATCAGAGGAAGGAGCTGGAAAAGCTCCGGGAAACCGTTTCCCGCCTTGAAAAGGATGAAATTCCGGGAACAGCGGAGGGCAGGGAGCGTCTGGCAGCTGCGCAGCAGCGATTTGCGGCGGCCCGGGAGCAATACGAGGCAGCGGTACAGGCCAGAATACGGGCAGAACATGCTTTGGATAATTGCCGGGCGGGAATACTGGCCGGAAGACTGAAGGACGGAGAGAAATGCCCGGTGTGCGGCTCATTGCATCATCCGCAGCCGGCTGTACTGCCGGCCGAAGCGGTGACAGAGGAGGAGGCCGCGGCATGCAGAGAGGAGGAAAAGCGATCCGGCGATGAGAAAAATGCGGCGCTGGTCGCAGCAGAACGCGAGAGAACGCAGCTGGAGAGTCTGGAGCGGCAGCTGAGGGAGGAACTTGAAGACTGCCTTGCACATCCGCTGCTGGGAGAATGCGGCGGGGACGGTTCGGAGGATCCTGCCGGCACGGCAGCTCTGGCGCAGGCAAGGCTCCGGACGCTGCTGTCTGCATCAAAGGCGCGGCTGGAGCTGCTCCGACGGGATTGCGGGGAGCTGGAGAGGAGCGAAAAAGCACTGGAGAGCATCGGAGAGGAGGCAGAGAAGCTGACTGCGGAGAAAGAAGGTCTGTCACAGGAACACAGCCGTCTGATGCAGCGCACAGCACAGCTGCAGGCAACGCTTGCGACCCTGTCGGACCTGAAGGAGGAGAACTGGACCGCGGCGGAAGCTCGAATGCAGAGTCTGCAGCGGCAGGCGCGGGAGATTCTGGATCGGATCGAGCGGTGTACCTCAGAGAAGACGGCGGCGGATCTGCTGGCGGCGGATGCGAAGGCGGCACTGGCGACCATGGAAAATGACCGCAGCCTGCAGAAGGCGGATGAGACGGAACGCAGACAGGCGCTGGACCGTGCCGCTGCGGAGCAGGGCTTTGCCTCTGCCGAAGAAATGCTGCAGTTCGTTACGGATGAGAAGACGCTGGAGGCAGAGGAAAAGGAGCAGAACGCGTATCGTCAGCAGGTGCTGACGAATGCGGCCCGGCTGGCGGCGGCCGAGGAGGAGACAAAGGGCAGAGAACTCATCGAAACGGAGGAGTGGGGCCGGAAGGAGAAGGAAAAGGCGCAGGAAATTGCCAGCGTGCGCAGCAGGCGGAATGAAACGGAGAACCGTCTGCGGAACAACCGGGAGATACGGGCGAACATAGAGCGGCAGAAAGGAGCCCTGGAGCGCGCCGGGAAGAAGAGCGACATCTGCAGAAGGCTGTATGAGCTGGTCAAGGGAACGACAGGAAACGGAAAGATCACCCTGGAGCAGTACATTCAGGCGGCCGGGTTCGACGGGATCATTGCGGCGGCCAACAGGCGACTGCTCCCGATGAGCGACGGTCAGTTCGAACTGTTCCGGAGGGAGGATGCCCTGAGCAGGAAGAGCGGGAACTTTCTTGACCTGGAGGTGCTGGACAACTACACGGGGCATCGCCGGCCGGTCGGGAGCCTCTCCGGCGGAGAAAGCTTCAAGGCATCGCTCAGCCTGGCACTTGGCCTGTCGGATACGGTTTCTGCAAACCTCGGCGGAATTCAGATGGATGCCCTGTTCATTGACGAAGGGTTCGGAACGCTTGACCGGAAGTCCATCGATGCGGCCATGGATATCCTGATTCATTTATCGGGCAGCAGCAAGCTGGTGGGAATCATCAGCCACAGGGAGGAACTGATGGAGAGCATTCCGCAGCAGATCCGGGTGAGCAGGACACGGAAGGGCAGCACCCTTCGGATGGTGCAGTGACAGAGAGCGAATCCCTGCTGTAACAGTACACTCGCCAATCAAGCGACAGGGTGGCGGAGAATGTCCGGTCCAGGGGCCTTGCGAGGTCTCGGTGCTTGCGAGGTCTCGGTGCTTGCGAGCGTCTTATGCAAGCTTAGCACCGCTAGTCCTCGCAAGGAGTGAGAACGTCCCCGGGACGGACAGCTCCGCCGGGACCCGTCGCCGGCCGGCATCTGTACCGCAGTTCCTCGCTTCTCAGAAGCTTTGCTGCGGAGCAAAGTGCTTGACAGTCCCGGAGGCGCAATGCTATCCTTGTCAGGAAGATCGCGAAAGGATCTTTTTTTTGTGCGCAAAGGACACAGCCGGCGCACGTCAACCGGGAGGCGGGTCGATGGCTGCATTCGCCGATTACCGGAGTATAGTTTATCATTTGGAGGTTAACGACTATGCGTACCAGAATCACTCTTGCCTGCACCGAGTGCAAGCGCCGCAACTATAACACGACGAAGGATAAGAAGGCTCATCCGGATCGTATGGAGGTTAAGAAGTTCTGCAGATTCTGCAGACAGCATACCCTGCACAAAGAGACGAAGTAAGGACGGAAGCATTCGCCTGTTCGTTGGAGGAGCGTATGGCAAAGGACAAGACAAAGGCCAAAGAGTCCAAGGCAGTCAGATTCTTCAAGGGCGTGAAGGCTGAGTTTAAGAAGATCATCTGGCCCGATCGCGACACGCTGCTGAAGCAGCTGGCCGCAGTTCTGATCGTCAGCATCATTGTGGGCGGACTGATTGCGCTGATCGACTTTGGATTCCAGAATCTGATCGACATTCTGACCGGCATCTCCATTGGCGGCTGATCGGAGATCGGAAGAGGTAAATCAATGGCAGATAACAATGAAGTAAAGGTTCGTGTCAAGGCCGGCGTGCTTCCGGGAGTTCGGGAGATCAAGCGCCCGGATTTCACGAAAAAGGCAGCGGACATAGAGAAGGCAGAGGCAGAGCGTGTGCTCAATCAGGGCGATGCGGCTGTCGACGCTGCGCAGGCGGCGCTGGTGACACAGTCGCTGGAAGCGCAGGAGGGCACGGCGGACGGCGAGCAGCTGGACGAGAGTGCCATCAGCGATGTCGCCAAGTGGTACGTTGCACACACCTATTCCGGGTATGAGAACAAGGTGCGCGAGGGACTGGTAAAGACCATCGAGAACCGCCATCTGGAGAATCAGATTTTCGATGTGATGATCCCGCTGCAGGATGTCTACGAGCTGAAAAACGGAGCCAAGAAGCTGACGCAGAGAAAGCTTTTCCCGGGTTATGTTCTTGTCAATATGATCATGAACGATGAGACCTGGTACGTGGTCCGCAACACCAGGGGCGTGACGGGCTTTGTCGGCCCGGGATCCAAGCCGGTTCCGCTGACGGAGGCAGAGATGAAGAATCTCGGCATCCATACGGCGGATACGAAGGTGGATTTCGAGGAAGGCGACAGCGTGGCTGTTATTGCAGGCGTCTGGAAGGATACGCTGGGAATTGTCTCCAAGCTGGATTACAGCAAGCAGATCGCCACGATCAGCGTGGAACTGTTCGGAAGAGAGACTCCTGTCGAGATCAGCTTTGCAGAGCTTCGCAAAACGAACTGAGAATGCATGCACTGCCGGGTGCGCCGCGGCGCACGAAAGGCAGGGGCAGACTTTTAGGACGAACCAGGTGCACATGCATCTGTTAGTCGCCGCACGCCGGTCTGCGGTTTTCCATCGGGACGGCGCGGCGTATGGCCGGAATCATCCGGCACGGAAGATGCGGGAGCAGGAGCCACCTGCGGTGACCGCAAAGGAGGAATTTATATGGCTAAGAAGGTACAAGGTTACATCAAATTACAGATTCAGGCCGGCAAAGCAACCCCTGCACCGCCGGTAGGACCTGCACTGGGACAGCATGGCGTCAATATTGTTGAGTTTACCAAGCAGTTCAATGCCAGAACAGCCGACAAGGGCGACACCATCATCCCTGTTGTTATTACGGTTTATGCCGACAGATCTTTCAGCTTCATCACCAAGACCCCTCCGGCAGCTGTCCTTCTCAAGAAGGCGGCAGGAATCCAGAAGGCATCCGGCGAGCCCAACAAGACCAAGGTTGCATCCGTGACCAAGGCACAGGTTGAGGAGATTGCCAAGACAAAGATGCCTGATCTGAATGCGGCTTCCCTTGAGGCAGCAGCCAGCATGATCGCCGGAACTGCACGCAGCATGGGTATCACTGTTACAGACTAAGGGTCAGAATTGGAGGTTTAATCATGAAGCACGGAAAGAAATATGTTGAGGCCGCTAAGCTGATCGACAGGTCGAAGGTTTATGAGGCTGATGAGGCAATTGCACTGGTGAAGAAGACGGCATCTGCCAAGTTCGATGAGACCATCGAAATGCACATCCGTACCGGCTGTGATTCCCGTCATGCGGATCAGCAGATCCGCGGTGCGGTAGTCCTTCCCGCAGGAACCGGCAAGTCGGTTCGCGTTCTCGTGTTCGCAAAGGGAACAAAGGCGGATGAGGCACAGGCAGCAGGAGCTGATTTCGTCGGCGGCGAGGAGCTGATTCCGAAGATTCAGAAGGAAGGCTGGCTTGATTTCGACG
>CAVKMX010000010.1:0-11283 GCA_963657295.1 Clostridium sp. CAG:302 | reverse complement strand
CCCGACATGATGAGCGTTGTGGGACGTCTCGGTAAGGTTCTCGGACCGAAGGGACTCATGCCCAATCCGAAGGCCGGAACGGTGACCATGGATGTTACAAAGGCCATTGCAGACATCAAAGCCGGTAAGGTAGAGTATCGTCTGGACAAGGCCAACATCATTCACGTCATTCTGGGCAAGGCTTCGTTCACGGAAGAGCAGCTGATGCAGAACTACACCGCACTGATGGGTGCTATTGTCAAGGCAAAGCCCTCATCCGTAAAGGGCCAGTTCCTCAAGAGCATCTCCGTTGCCACGACGATGGGCCCTGGCGTAAAGATTGTCTCGAACCGTTATTGATCCGGACGCCGGGCGTTGCCGGCGGACAGAGCCGGAGGAGCTGCAGGGAGGACCGGCTGATTGCAGTCACTTCCCTGTTGACATCGTTCTCTTGCTCTGTTATAGTAACGCATGGTCCAAAGAGACCGGCCGAAGACAGCAGGCGCCCGCAAGGGCGTAATGCATTGCAGCCTGCCGAGGATGATGAAGGAATATCTCTTCCCCTCTGTCTGCCGGCAGAGGGGATTTTTCATTATCTCCGCATCGGTATCAGAATCTATAAGGAGGTAAATCAATGGCTAAGATCGAGGAAAAGAAACCTGTCGTACAGGAGATTTCTGAGAAGATCGACGGCGCGGTATCTGTTGTTCTTGTTGATCACAGAGGACTGACGGTGGCCCAGGATACGGAGCTTCGCAAACAGCTTCGTGAGGCTGGTGTTCACTACAAGGTCTACAAGAACACCATGATGCGTTTCGCATTCAAGGGAACGGATTTCGAGCAGCTTGATCAGTATCTTGACGGCCCCAGCGCAGTTGCGGTATCCAAGGATGATGCAACCGCTCCGGCAAGAATTCTCTGCAAATTTGCTGCAACGGCAAACAAGCTGGAAATCAAGGGAGGCGTTGTTGAGGGCAAGGCGTATGACGCGAGTGCTCTCGAGGAGCTCTCCAAGATTCCGTCCAGAGAGGAACTGCTGTCCAGATTGCTCGGCAGCATGCAGTCGCCGATCACGAACTTCGCCCGTGTGATCAAGCAGATCGCGGAGAAGGACGGAGAAGGCAGCGAGGCTCCTGCTGCAGAGGCAGCAGAGGCATAACAGAGGCATCGGTACGGTGCTTCGGTTTTTGTGCAAATACTAATTCAGGAGGAAAATTAAGATGGCAAAGTTGACTACCGCAGAATTCATTGATGCGATCAAAGAGTTGTCCGTTCTCGAGCTGAACGATCTCGTAAAGGCTTGCGAGGAGGAGTTCGGTGTATCCGCAGCAGCAGGCGTTGTTGTTGCAGCAGCAGGTGCCGGTGCAGCAGCCGCTGAGGAAGAGAAGACAGAGTTTGATGTTGAGCTGACTGAGGTTGGCCCGAACAAGATCAAGGTGATCAAGGTGATCCGTGAGATTACCGGACTTGGCCTGAAGGAGTCCAAGGATATGGTTGAGGCTGCTCCGAAGGTTGTTAAGGAAGCTGCTCCGAAGGCTGAGGCTGATGAGATCAAGGCAAAGCTTGAGGCTGAGGGCGCAAAGGTTACCCTGAAGTAATCTTATCGCAATGAATCGGGGAGCACGGGTCTGTGAGTACGGATTCGTGATCGAAGGGGGTCGTGTGCAGACGTACACGATCCCTTTTTGCTGCGCCTGGTTTATGGAATCTTAATTGGGCGGAACATGGAAAATCCGCTGCAAATTCGATATACTGATGAGGTTCGGGATATTTCCCACAAAGATATAAGGAGGATTCGCAATGAAACCGGTAGTACTGGTAGTTATGGATGGCGTCGGCTGGACCGACAAGGATCAGGGAAATGCAGTGATGCATGCCTACAAGCCTCAGATTGATGAATTGATGACCAAATGGCCTCACACCACCATCAAGGCAAGCGGCACGGCTGTCGGGCTGCCCAGTGACGATGACATGGGAAACTCCGAGGTTGGACACAATGCCCTTGGCTGCGGACAGATTTATTCGCAGGGAGCGAAGCTCGTAAATGAGAGCATCGAGTCGGGCAAGATTTATGAGTCGGGCGCATGGCAGGGTGCAGTCAGCTATCTGAAGGAGAACGGCGGCAAGCTGAATTTCGTAGGTCTCCTGTCGGACGGAAATGTCCACTCCAACATCTCGCACCTCATTGCGATGATCCACGAGGCGAAGAAGGAAGGCGTGAAGGAGGTTCGTGCACACATCCTCCTGGACGGACGCGACGTTCCGGAAACCTCTGCACTGACCTATGTTGAGCAGCTGGAGAAAACCTTTGCAGAATTGAACGACGACAGCTTCCACGGCTGCATCGCTTCCGGCGGCGGCCGCATGACCATCACGATGGATCGCTATGAGGCAGACTGGTCGATGGTTGAGAGAGGGTGGCACATTCATGTCATGGGAGATGGCCCGAAATATGCATCTGCCGCTGAGGCCATTGAATCGCTCCGTGCAGAAGGAGGATATACGGATCAGTACCTGCCCGGCTTTGTGATCGCCGATGCAGACGGGAAGCCGGTCGGAACCATTGATGACGGAGACTCTGTGATTCTCTTCAATTTCCGCGGAGACCGTGCTGTTGAGTTCTCAAAGGCCTTTGATTACATGGATAAGGGCTTCGACATCTTCCCGATGGAAAAGAAACCGAAGGTATTCTATGCCGGCATGCTGCAGTATGACGGGGACCTCAAGCTTCCTGCCAATTTCCTGGTGGAGCCCCCGCACATTGAGCACACGATGAGTGAGTTCCTGGTGGAAAAGGGCGTGAAGAGCTACGCCTGCTCGGAGACCCAGAAGTTCGGTCACATGACCTATTTCTGGAACGGAAACAGGTCCGAGAAATTCTCCGAGGAGCTGGAGGACTGGGAAGAGGTTCCGTCTGACGTCATCCCGTTTGACCAGAAGCCCTGGATGAAGGCAACGGAAGTGACAGAGAAGATTGTGGCGGCCATTGAGAGCGGGAAATATCAGTTCATTCGCTGCAATTATCCCAACGGCGACATGGTCGGCCACACCGGCAATTATGAGGCAACCGTCATTGGTGTGGAATCGGTGGATCTGAATCTGAAGAGAGTCATGGAGGCCTGCAGCAAACACGGCTACTGCCTGCTGGTGATGGCGGATCACGGCAACTCGGATCAGATGTACGATAAGGGAACCAATCCGGATGGAACGCCGAAGGCAAAGACCTCCCACACGCTTGCCAGAGTTCCGTTTGCAGTCTACAACGGACCGGAAGGAACAAAGGTGAAGGAGGGCGATTTCGGCCTCGCCAATGTTGCAGCTACCACCGTTAAGATTCTGGGCTACGAGCCGCCCAGGGAATGGATGGAGAGTATCATTGAGTAATCACGAACAGGACAATACGCACATCAGATATTGCGCAATCTGTCATCGTTCGGAAGAGACTGCAGGTCACCTGGTTGATATGCCGGGTGGCCTGTCTGTTTGTCCGAACTGTATGCAGAACATCATCAATGCCGCCAGTACGGTGGATTTCCAGAGCTTCATGGAGGAGCTTGCCAAGGGAAATCTGCCGAACCCTGCAGATTTCGGCGTGGATCTGACCTCACTCGGCACCTGTCCTTCGTCGGGCAGGAAAGCTCCGGAAAGTCCTGAAAAGGAGAACGGACCGGGAACCGAGGCGAAAATCCCCGCAGGTACAGTGGAATCCGGCACACCGGCAGCCTCTGCAGATGATTCGGAGAAGGAAGACGAATCTAAAGACGATGGCAGCACCCGCAGAAGACCGACCGTCAGCTTCGTCAGTCTGGGCGATATTTTCGGCGGAGGGGGTGCCGGACGGCAGCCGAAGGTGAAAAAGAAAAAGAAAACGGGGCCGAAGCCGCTTTTTACGTCAGAAAATATTCCGGCGCCGCACCTTCTCAAGGCAGAGCTTGACAAGTATGTCATCGGACAGGAGCAGGCGAAAAAGATCATCTCCGTAGCGGCCTACAATCACTACAAGAGGATTCGAACCGGCACCATGGATGATATTGAGATTGAGAAATCCAATATTCTCCTCATCGGACCCACCGGTGCCGGGAAAACCTATCTGGTACGGACGCTGGCACGCCTCCTGGACGTTCCGCTTGCCATCACCGATGCCACCAGCCTGACGGAAGCAGGATATATCGGCGATGACGTTGAGAGCTGCATTTCCAGGCTGCTGTCTGAGGCGGAGAACGACGTGGATCGGGCACAGCGGGGCATTGTCTTTATTGATGAAATTGACAAGCTGGCGAAAAAACAGAACCTCAACTCCCGGGATGTTTCCGGGGAAGCCGTGCAGCAGGGCCTGCTCAAGCTGCTGGAGGGGAGCGAGGTCGAGGTGCCGGTAGGAGCGAGCTCCAAGAATGGCATGGTTCCTACGGTGACAGTGGACACAGGAAACATTCTGTTCATCTGCGGAGGAGCTTTTCCGGCCCTGGAGGGAATCATCCGGGAGCGCCTGCACAAGCAGTCCTCCATGGGATTTACGGCTGAGCTGCGGGACACCTCGGAGAAGACGGGCAATATTCTGACGAAGGTGACCAACGATGACCTTCGCGCCTTCGGCATGATTCCGGAGTTCATTGGACGCCTCCCCATCACCTGCACGCTGCAGGATCTGGATGAGGAGATGCTGGTGCGGATTCTGAAGGAACCGAAGAATGCCATCATCCGGCAATATCAGAAGCTTCTGGCATTGGACGAGGTTCAGCTGGACTTTGAGGAAGAGGCACTGCATGCGATTGCCCGGAAGGCAATGGAGAAGGATACGGGAGCCCGTGCGCTTCGCTCCATCATCGAGACCTTCATGATGGACATCATGTACGAAATCCCGAAGGACAGGAACATCGGCCGCGTCATCATTACGGAATCCTATGTATGCGGTCACGGCGGACCGAAGGTGGAGATCCGGCAGGATCTGGAGCTCCCCGCAGCAGCGGGTGGAAAGGATTGTCTGGAGGACAGACAGGCACAGCCTGCAGCGGAATAAGAAGCACATCTCTTTGCAGAAAGGCGAAAGCCCCCTGCCCATTCGGGCAGGGGGCTTTCGCTTATGGACGACACGCTGCGCGCCGATTGCGGAAGAGCCGCGGGGGCGCAGAGCCTTATGCAGTGATTACGGTACCCGCCCGCCCGGCAATGGCGGCGGTGGCATGCTCTGCGGTAGTGATGATCGCGCGGCCGCTCGGATTGGCCTTGAGGTAGGTGATGGCAGCCTGAATCTTCGGCAGCATGTCATCGGCACCGAATTCTCCGTCTGCGATGTACTGCTCGGCCTCCCGGACGGTAATGTTTCCGATGGCGGTCTGCTCCGGAGAGCCGAAGTGCAGGAAGGCATTGGGGACGCTGGTGAGGATCAGCAGGACGTCAGCCTTCAGGTCACTTGCCAGCTTGCCTGCGATGTCGTCCTTCTCGATGACGGCAGAGGCACCCTGCAGAGCGGTTTCCTGCATGATCACGGGAATCCCGCCGCCGCCGCAGCAGATCACGGTCTGTCCGTTGTCTGCCAGAAGGCGAATGGAATCCAGCTCCAGAATGTCAAGAGGCTTTGGCGTTGCGACAATGCGGAGGAACCCTTTTCCCTCCTCTTCCACAACGTGGTTGCCTTTTTTGATCTCGTTATCGGCATCCTCGCGCGACATATAGCGGCCGATCTTCTTGGTGGGAGCATAGAAGGCCTCATCATAGGGGTCCACACTGACCTGGGTCAGAATGGTGGATACCGGCGTGGAATTCCCGCGGGCAAGGAGCTCAGCCTTTAAGGCATTCTGGATATCGTAACCGGCATATCCCTGACTCATGGCGCTGCACACGCACATGGGAGCCGGTGAGTAGTCGATGTAGATGCGGTGGAGCTCGGTCATTGCCTTATGAATCATGGAGACCTGCGGTCCATTGCTGTGCGTGATGGTCAGCTGACAGCCGGCCTCGATCAGATCAGCCAGATATCTGGCCGTGTAGTGTACCGCATCCCATTGCTGCGTGGTGGTGTATCCCAGTGCGTTGTGTCCGAGGGCCACCACAACCCGATTCGTATTGTTCATACAATCTCCTCATAAAGCCGTTTTAATGTATTCGTCCATTCGATGTCCCTGATCTGCAGCGGTCTGCAGGGGACGGGCGCTTAACGGATATATTCTATCATAAAAACACAGATAAGGCGTTGACAACCGGGTGTAAGAGGCGTATATTTCTAATCAGTTCAAACCTACGTGTTTAGTAGGAAATGAAAAACGACGAGGATTGTCTGATAAGGAACCGATAAGGAAGGTATGACGATGCATTGGAAGTGTTGATATCGGAGAAGAGAGCAGTGCCGCTAGTGGCAGAGAAGGACGGCAGGAACGTGGTTGCGTTTGCCGTTAAAGAGGCCGGGAATTTCAGAACCCCGGGACAATCAGAGAATAAGAGGAGAACAGAATCATGGGAAAGATTTATAAGAGCGCGTTGGAACTGGTAGGTCACACCCCCCTTCTGGAGCTGGTGAATTATGAGAATAAGAAGGGAATCACGCAGACGAAGCTTCTGGCCAAGCTGGAGTATTTCAATCCGGCCGGCTCTGTGAAGGACCGCATCGCGGTCGGCATGATTGAGGATGCCGAGAAGAGCGGCAAGCTGCAGCCGGGCGGAACCATCATTGAACCCACCAGCGGCAACACGGGAATCGGTCTTGCTGCAGCTGCAGCGGCAAAAGGATATCATGCCATTCTGACACTGCCGGATACCATGAGCGTAGAACGGCGCACCATCCTGAAGGCCTATGGCGCGGAGCTGGTTCTGACGGAGGGAGCGAAGGGAATGAAGGGAGCCATTGCCAAGGCCAATGAGCTTCTGGAGACCATTCCCGGTGCGGTGATTCTGGGACAGTTTGACAATCCTGCCAATCCCAGAACACATTATGAAACGACAGGACCGGAGATCTGGGAGGACACGGACGGTCAGGTGGATGCCTTTGTGGCCGGCGTAGGCACAGGCGGAACCCTCAGCGGTGTCGGCAAATATCTGAAGGAGCACAACCCTGCCGTGAAGATCATCGCTGCAGAGCCGGACACGTCTCCGGTTCTTTCGGGCGGAGCACCCGGTGCTCACAAGATTCAGGGAATCGGTGCAGGTTTTGTGCCCAACACGCTGGATACATCGATCTACGATGAGATTATCCGTGTTCCGAATGAGGCGGCCTTTGAGGTCGGCCGTGAGCTTGCGCATGCAGAAGGCTTCCTGACGGGCATCAGTTCCGGCGCGGCGGTCTGGGCGGCTCTGCAGCTGGCGGCAAGAGAGGAATATAAAGGCAAGAATATTGTGATTCTGCTGCCGGATTCCGGAGATCGTTATCTTTCCACGGCCCTGTACAATACGGAGGCGTGAATGGGGGGCCGGTGCAGACGCGGCTCAACAATTCTGCAGACGGAAGAGGCATAAAAGTATGCGGATCAGCAAAAATCCCGGGAGGAAAATTCCTTCCGGGATTTTGCTGTGAACCTCTTGTATTCTCAATGGAAAGGCATAAAATCCGATACAGATTCGCACGGATTTCCGTGGAAAAACACACGGAATGGATGGAGAGAGCCGCGGGCGGAACCGGTCTGCGGCACGGGTGGAAAAGGCATGCAGAGGCACAGCAGCGCAGTAAAGGATATGACAGCAGGCAGACCGATGGGTCTGATTCTGAGCTTTGCACTTCCGATGTTCGGGGGGATGCTCTTCCAGCAGTTCTACAGCCTGATGGATACTGTGATCGTCGGGCGGTTTCTGGGCGTGAAGGCACTCGCCGGGGTGGGAGATACCGGCTCGATCACCTTCATGGTAATCGGCTTTTGCATGGGTGTGTGCAGCGGGTTCGCAATTCCGATTTCGCAGCGCTTCGGAGCAAAGGATTACAAGGACATGCGGCGGTTCCTGGCCCATGCCATTTATGTGTGTGCCGTCCTTGCTGTAGTGATGACGCTGCTCTGCTCGCTTTTCTGCAGACAGATGCTGGAGGCCATGAATACACCGGAGGATATTCTGGAGTATGCCTATGATTATCTCCTGATTATCTTCATCGGGATCCCGACCAACCTGCTCTACAATCTTTTTTCCGGCGCAATCCGGGCGCTGGGGGATTCTAAGGCACCGGTGCTGTTCCTGATTGTTTCCGCCTTCCTGAATATCATTCTGGACCTTACGTTGATTCTCGTGATACCGATGGGAGTTGCCGGTGCGGCTCTTGCAACGGTGATCTCACAGCTGGTGTCCGGTCTGCTGGCGCTGTATTACATGATTGCAAAGGTGGAAATCCTGCGGATCCGAAGAGAGGAGTGGGAATTTCGCTGGTATTACGTCAGAATTCTGGTGACGATGGGCTTTCCGATGGGACTTCAGTATTCCATTACGGCGATCGGGTCCATTGTATTGACAACGGCAGTGAACGGACTGGGGTCGTCCTATGTGGCGGCACAGACAGCCGCAGGAAGAGTGAGCAATTTCTTCAGCACGCCGTTTGATGCGCTGGGTTCGACGATGGCAACGTACGGAGGACAGAATGTCGGTGCCAAGAAGCTGGACCGGCTGAATGAAGGACTGAAAAGCGCATCGGTTCTCGGCGTTTCCTATTCGGTACTGGCTCTCGTGATCATGGTGTTTTTCGGAAGATCGCTGGCCGGGCTGTTTATCAGCGGAACGGAGGGAGAAATCCTGGATACGGCAGCACAGTATCTGGTGATCTATACGGCCTTCTATATCCCACTTGCCTTTGTCAACATCATCCGGTTCCTGATTCAGGGAATGGGATATTCCGGTCTTGCCATTCTGGCAGGCGTGTTTGAAATGATTGGAAGAACGGTGGGAGCGCTGGCACTGATTCCGGTAATCGGTTATCTGGGAGCCTGCTTTGCCAGTCCGATTGCGTGGGTCCTGGCGGATGCCTTCCTGTTCCCGGCATATTTCTATGTGCGCAGGAAGACCTATCGGCTCTTTGGCGTACCGATGGAGAAAGCGAAGACAAGGTAAATTCAGGCAAGGAAATACAGGCAAGGTAGATACAGGCATAAAAAACACCGCAGATGAGTGCAGCGCAGGGCCCCGGCTCTGCGCTGCACTCATCTGCGGTGTTCTCTCATCTGTGGTGCTGCGGCGGGTGCTCGTGTCAGCCGGCGGATGCGCCCATGAGTCTGCGGTAATAGGCGGTCAGAGTGGAACGCCGGTAGGCTCCCACCCACAGCCCTGCGGCCCCGAAGGAGAGGAGCGTCAGGAGCAGAAGAGGGAGGAAGCTGAGCTCCAGGAACAGGAGCTCTCTTTTGTGTCCCTTCATGAGACGGATGCTCCGATGCAGAATCTCTGCGGCCGTCCGGTCAGGATAATCCAGCAGCAGATACAGAGACGGATAAAAGAGAAGACGTCCGTAGATACTCACCGCGGTGCCCAACAGCAGCAGAACCAGATAGAGCACCAGAAATGCGTCGCTTGTTACCAGATAGGAGCAGATGACCGCCGGCAGCAGCGCAATGGTCTGGAGCAGGGAGGGAACCAGACTGAGGATCAGAATCTTATCCTGGTTCTCACGAAAGCCCAGGAAGAAATCACCGATGGAGGCCGGCTGGCGGAACAGCAGCTTAATGTAGATGCAGATCAGGCCGTACTCATAGATTCCGGAAAAGGCACTGATGAAAAGAGAGAACACGATGGAGAGAACGGTTCCTGTGATTCCGGATTCCACCGGCATGGCATAGTTGGTGATGACGTGCAGCAGCGCGTACAGAACGAGAAAGAGAATGACGGAGCCGACGGCAAGGCCGAGGTGACCGAGGAGAGCGTGACGGCCCTCTGCCTTCAGCTGTGCACGGATGCTGTGCGGTGTTGCAGGGCGGACGGAGGAATCCGTATGGATCCAGTCACCGCGGGTTTCGTTCGTCTGACGGGTGCAATTGGAATCAAAGGTCATGTTAAACTCCTCAAACATTTTCGCTGTTCTCACCGACGGCCGGGGACAGGAGGGCAAATGAGTCAGCGGGATACACCGGAACGGCCTCCTGCGGCTGCTCCTGAATCTCCATGGTGCCGTCCTGCAGGCTGATGCCGTATTGCTCCATGATCTGCTGCAGCATGTCATCGAAGCTCGCGCCGTAGACCTGCTCGGAGAGCCGGTTGATTTCAGACCGTGCAGAAGGATTTGTGAAGAAAATATACAGCCCGCAGCAGGTGGCGGCCAGAATGGACAGATTCAGCACAATGGCCAGGATACCGGTTGCGAAGGCTCTTCTTGCTCCCTTTGTAAAGGAAGGTTCTCTTCCCTTGGAGAGAATTGCGAGAACGACCGCGATGGAGCCGAGAGCCAGAGGCAGCACGATGGGGAGAAACAGAGTGCTGAAAATGGCGGTGATGCCGAAGAATGCGGCAGTACGTCCGAGTCTTCGCCCGTACTCCGGCTCAGGATGCCAGTTCGGATCGTCTTCAAAGGTGCCCCGCTGACGGCCTGCGTGATCCTGCCGGCTGTTGTCATTGTTCAGATTCTGCCAATACGGATTCTGATGCGGATCGGTGTAATATGTGCTCATAATGGAAAAAGGCGCTCCTTCTGCCAAGCAGCTGTCATTTCTGAGTTCCTGCGTGCATGGAAGATGCATGCATTCTGAGGTACAGACTCGAGTATAGTCTTTTCCGGGAAAGATGTCATGGCAGAGGCGGAGATTTCATGAAGATTTCATGCCTCTGTCTGCATTCTGCTGTGGGACAGTTTCCGCGTTTTGTTCCTTATTTAATGATTGACATAGGATAAGGGGTGACATATCATCCTTTTGAAACAAAACTTAATATCTCTTATTCAGAGTGGTGGAGGTACATAGGACCTGTGAAGCCACGGCAACCTTTGTGAGAGAGGCATTGCCTTTCAGAGCAAAAGGTGCCTGCCTGAGCGGTAACGTAGAAGAGCGTTGTCGAGCAATAAGGGATTTGTGACACGAACAGATCCGCCCGCTTGATGTACGCAGGCGGATTTTTTCACGAAAAATCCAAGGGAAGATATTAAGGCCGAACGAGCTGCGGCAATTCAGCTTATCCGTTGTACTTTCCTTTTCTCGCAGCATTACATCGAAGCATTGCAAGAGGAAGGGAGGTACGCAGACAGACCGGCTTTGAAATGCCGGTCGGAAGGAGAAGGACGTGGAAAAGTATATTTTCACATCGGAGTCGGTGACCGAAGGACATCCTGACAAGATCTGTGACGCCGTGAGCGACGCCATCCTGGATGCCTGCATGGAGCAGGATCCCATGAGCCGCGTGGCCTGCGAGACGGCTATGTGC
>CAVKMX010000009.1:0-34189 GCA_963657295.1 Clostridium sp. CAG:302 | reverse complement strand
GCCTTCTCCACAGGAGCAGTCTTCTTCTCGGCAGCCTTCTCCACAGGCGCTTCCTTCTTCACAACAGCCTTCTTCTCAACCTTCTTTTCCACTTTTCTCTCCTCTTGTACAACTGCCTTCTTTGCTTCCTCTGTCAATCCTGTCGCCGCCTTCGCGGGAGCTGCTGTCTTTGTGTTAAAATTAGCCTTCACTGTGGCAACCGGCTTCTTCGCTGCGCCCATACTGCCTCCTTCTGACCACCCTGCCATCGTTTTCTGCGGCTGCTATCCGGGCGATTCGATTCATTACAAGACCCTATCAAGTTGAAACGTATCACAACCCCCAAAAGCTGTCAATGAATTTACCGAAAATTGCATGATTTTTTTGTGAAATGTGCCTGTGCCGTGCCTGTGCCGCCGGTCAGCGGATCCAGCCGAAATAGGCGATGACCAGAGCCCCCAGGGCAATCCGGTACCAGCCGAACGGCTTGAAATCGTGTCTCCGGATGTAGTCCATCAGGAAGCGGATGACGAGGATGGAGACCAGAAAGGCCACCGTCATGCCCACCAGCAGGATCACAGCCTCCGCTGTCGTAAAGCTCAGGCCGAATTTCAGAATCTTCAGAAGACTTGCCCCTGCCATAACCGGTATGGCGAGAATGAACGTAAACTCTGCCGCCACGGTACGGGAGACGCCGATCAGCAGTCCGCCTATGATGGTCGCTCCGGATCTCGAGGTCCCCGGGAACACCGCAGCCGCCAGCTGGAATATGCCGATGATCAGGGCCTGCCGCAGGGTCAGCTCCGAGAGCTCGGTCACCTCCGGCTCTTCCCCCTCCTTTCGGCGCTCCGCAATGAGGAATACAATGCCGACCAGGATCAGCATTACGGCAACCACCAGCCAGTTGTACAGGTGTTCGTCCAGCCAATCGTCAAAGAGGACGCCGACAATGGCCGCCGGAATGCAGGCGACAATGGTCTTCAGCCACAGCCGGAGCGTCTCCTCCTTCCACACGATGCGGGTCCGCTTCCTGTGCCGGTAGATTCCCAGCGGCCAGATGGTCTTCCAGTACAGGAGGATCACCGCCAGGATCGCGCCGAACTGAATGACGACCAGGAACATATCCCAGAATTCCGTGGAGACGTCCAGCTTCACGAATTCATTCAAAAGGATCATATGGCCGGTACTGCTGATGGGAAGCCACTCCGTGATGCCCTCCACCAGTCCGAACAATGCTGCCTTCAATATTTCCGTCATAATTACCTCGCTGTGCCGCAGCATGCTGCGGCTGTGTGAGGAGAATTCTGCAGGGGCGAATTCTCCGATACGATCCTGCGTTGATGGCATCCATGGCATTCATGCGGCCTGCCGGTGTGCCGAGAGCCCGCGGTCTCCGCCGCTGCAGCCTCCGGGTTCCTTACAGATCCACAGATTCGCGGAGCTCACCGGTAGGTTTCCTCCACAAAGCGCCGGATCACCGGCAGGGAGCGCTCCACCTTTTCCGTTGCAATGCAGTAGGCCACCCGGAAATACCCCGGTGCACAGAAGGTATCGCAGGGTACAAAGACGAGGTCATACTGCAGTGCCTTCCGGCAGAACGCCACAGCATCCTCCTCCAGTGCCTTCGGCATAATATAGAAGGTCCCGTCCGGCCTGGCCACCTCAAAGCCCAGCTCTGTGAAGCACTGATACAGGAGATTCCGGTTGGTTTCGTAGACCTTCAGATCCGCTGTCTCATCCGCCGTCTCTGCCGCCGCCAGCTGAATGAGAGAGGAGGGGCAGTTATGCCCGATCCCGCGGGAGACCTGCCCGCACATGGGCACCAGCTCCGCCGCGTGCTCACAGGCCGGATTCACGGCCACATAGCCGATGCGTTCACCCGGAATGGAGAGCGACTTCGAGAAGGAATAACAGGTCAGCGTGTGCGGGTAGAACTTCGCCGGATACGGAATGCTCCTCCCGTCAAAGGCGATCTCCCGGTAGGGTTCGTCGGACAGCAGGAAAACGGTATACCCCAGCTCTGCCGATTTCCTTCCGAGCAGCTCAGACAGCTGCCGGAGCGTCTCCTCGGAATAGGCCACCCCCGACGGGTTGTTGGGAGAATTGATGAGAAGAGCGGCGACTCCCGGCCGCAGCATTTTCTCCAGCTCCTCCAGATTGATCTGAAAATCCGGTGCTTTTCCGGGAATCACCTCGATGGTCGCCCCGGTATCATTGATGTAGGGGACGTATTCCGGGAAGTAGGGGGCCTGCACCAGCACCCTGTCTCCGGGTCTCGTCACCACGCGGATGGCGTGGGCCAGTGCTCCCGCACAGCCGGAGGTCGGGAAAATGTGCTCCGCACGGTAGTTCATCCCGAATCTTCGATTCAGGGATTCGGCCAGCTTCTCCTTCACGGAAGGGATGCCGAGGCTCGGGCTGTAGCCGTGGAGCTGCAGCGGCTCCATGGTCTGCAGCATGTCCACCGCCGCCCGGGTAAAGCTCTCCGGTGCCGGCACGGACGGATTCCCCAGACTGTAATCGAACACATTTTCATATCCGATCTCCCCAGCCCGGGCCGCAGCATACTCCGACAGCTCGCGAATCACTGATTTCTTCCCCAGCATCTCCAGATAATGCTCATTGATCATCCCGAACAACCTTCCTCTCTGTTCCCGCGCCTTCTTTGCCGTCCTTCTGCCGGATCCCTGTTTCCGGACGGAAATCCATTCTCCATTTCTCCCGCTTCCCTTCGCGTCCCACGAGCCGGAAGCCAAGAGCCGCCGCCACATGCCGGGAGGCCTCGTTGGCCGGGTCCGTATACAGCAGCACCCTCTCCTCCCCGAGCTCCTGCCGCGCGAAGTGCAGCACCGCCTCTCCTGCCTCGCGGGCAAAGCCCTGCCCGCGCAGATCGCAGCGGATCAGATATCCCAATTCAACGGCATTCCCGTCGTTTTGGCAAGGGGAAAGCCCTGCCCGTCCGATCATCCGGTCGTCCCCTCTGCGGCAGACGGCCCACATGCCGTACCCGTAAAACGGATACATTCTCCGGATATAGGCGTTCAGGAGCTCCTGCTCCTCCTCCCGCCGCGCGGACAAGGGCGGCAGAAAGCGCCTTGCCTCCGAATCCCCGTACAGCGCATACAGCTCCTCCAGATCCTCCGGCACCATCTCCCGCAGGACAAGACGCCTTGTCCGCGCAATGCACCACGGGCGGCCGGACGCCCTCTGCCAGATCTTTTCATAAGAATCCGCATCGATTTCACCGGGCTCCTCGATCACATACGGCACGCCCCGGAAGCTCTCGCCGCGGTTTCCCCGGTGCAGGTACCCTGCGGTCCAGCAGCCCTCCCCGCGCAGTCCTTCACAGATCTGCGCCGCATCGGTTATGAAAAGCGTATGCTCCCGCGCAGGGCCTGCCGGCATCCGGTTCTCCAGCAGCTCCGCCAGCACCGCCCTCGATGGGCAAGCGTAGATCTGCACCTCCTCGCCCTCGCTCCGCAGCTGCGCCCGGCAGGCTTCTGCCTCCCTCCGGCCCTCCTCCCCGGCCAGAAGGAAAACCAGCTGCTTTAATTGTCTGTCCTGTCCGTCTCCTGTATCCTTCATGCGGCGTCATTCATAGTTTGTTCATTTTTTATTCAACGACATTTAAACAAGTGACCATTTTGCCGTCACGATTGTCCCCTACACTAAGACCATAGCAACAAGCCAATACAACCAATAACTTTTTCATAATATGCCGGGCGTCCGAAAGGATTCCCGGCATCCTCCCTTTTCAGGGCATCTCTTTTCCGCAGCCGCCGATTTCAGCAGGAGCCGGCCGCCTGCGGACAACCTCCTGCCGGAAATCTCTGCAGGCCCCGTTTACTGCGAGAGCAGAATCCGGTCATTGTCCAGCTGCTGCCCCGCCTTCTGCGCGAACCTCTGCAGCAGAGACTCCACCGTCATGCCGTCCCGTTCCGCCCCCTGCACGTCCAGCACAATCCGTCCGCTGTCCATCATCAGCGTTCGGTTCCCCATTTCCAGGGCCTGGTGCATGTTATGGGTGACCATGAGGCAGGTGATCCCCCTCTCCGCAACAATCCTCCGCGTCAGCTCCAGCACCTTTTCCGCCGTTGCGGGATCCAGTGCTGCCGTATGCTCGTCCAGCATCAGGAGCTTCGGCGTCACCACCGTCGCCATGAGGAGCGTCAGGGCCTGCCGCTGTCCGCCGGAGAGCAGCCCCACCGGGCTGTCCATCCGATCCTCCAGTCCCATGTTCAGCTGTGCCAGCCGCTCCCGGAACAGCGCCCGTTCCTTTCTGCTGATCCGCGAAAAGCTCTGGGCGAACCTTCCCAGGGCCGTTTCCTTCTCTGCCGATGCCCGCAGAAAGGCGACGGAAAGATTCTCCTCGATCGTCATATGCGGGGCCGTCCCCATCAGCGGATCCTGGAACAGACGGCCGATGAAGCGGCTCCTCCGGTGCTCCTTCATAAAGGTGATGTCCATATCATCCAGCTCAATGCTGCCCTCATCGGTGATAAAGGAGCCGGCAATGGCATTGAACAGCGTCGATTTCCCCGCTCCGTTGGAGCCCACAATCGCCGCAAAATCTCCATCCTGCAGCACCAGATCCACATGATCCAGCGCCGTTTTCCTGTTGCTCGTCCCGGGATAAAAGGTTTTGGTCACTCCTTCCAGCTTAAGCATGCGCCTCTCCTTTCCCGGCAGCAGCCGCCCTCCTGGCTTTTCTGGCCTGTATGGCCGCCTTTTCCTTTTTCTTGTTCCGGAGGAGCTGGCGCGCGGCCGGTGCAGCGATGGCAACGGCAACGATGACCGCGGACACCAGCTTGAAGGCCTGCGTCGGCACGTTCAGGCGCAGCGCCAATGCCACAATGAAGCGGTAGATGACAGACCCTGCCACTACACCCACGATCCGGAGGAACATCTTCCTGCGGCCGAACAGGGTGGTTCCTATGACCAGCGAGGCCAGCGCTATGGTCACCATCCCCGTGCCCATATTGATTTCCGCATTGCTGTTGTACTGTCCGATGAGGCACCCGCCCAGCCCCGTCAGGGAATTGGAGAGGCACAGTCCCACGGTGATGGTGAATCTGGGATTGATGGAGCTCGCGCGGACCATGGCCACGCTGTCACCGGTCGCCCGGATCGAAAGTCCCAGCCTTGTCCCCAGGAACCAGTACAGGAACAGGCAGACGAGGCCTGTAACGATCACGAGCAGCACCGAGCTGCTCCAGGTTTGCCAGAATGCGCCGCCCTGCAGTGTCTCGAACAGGTCAAAAACCGTATCCGTCCCTATGACATTCAGACTGGTCTTCATCCCCATTGCCAGCAGGTTGATGGTGTACAGCCCCGTGTTCACAATGATCCCGGCCAATATGCTCGGAACACCGAACACCGTCTGCAGCAGGGCCGTCACATAACCCGAGGCCGCGCCGGCGAGCATGGCCGCGGGAAGCGCCAGAATCGGATGGCCTGCGATCGTCACCGTCACTCCCACGGCAGCCCCCAGCATATAGCAGCCGTCCGTAGACAGATCACAGATATCCAGAATGATAAAGCTCACGAACAGCGACAACGCCACCAGACCGTAAATCAGTCCGTTGTCCAGCGCCGTCTGAATGATTGCATAAGACACAGGAATCCCCCTTTATCTGCTGCTGTAAAAATCCCGGGCAGCGGCTTTGCCGGTGCGCGGGCAGATATCCCGGTATATTGTCTGCAGGAGAATCGGCCGGAAGTGCCGGAACAGACGCGCGGCGCCTGCCGGTGGCAGACGCCGCACCTCATTCACTTCCCAACCTGTCTCCGATGTCCTGTTACTCCGTAAAGTTCTCTGCCGTAACCGTCTCCGTGATCTCCGAGCAATAGGGCTCAAATGCCTTCTCCACCGTCTCCAGATCGAGTCCGAGGCCCTCTGCGGTCTCCGTATTGATGGTCGCGATTCCGCTGCTCAGGGTTACCACCGGATACGATGCAGGATCCATTCCCTCTGCCAGGATATCCGCCGCGATGTCCGCTGTCTCTCTGCCCAGATCCGCATAATTGATGCCGAAGCCCAGGAACGCGCCGTTGAGTGCAAAGGAATCCGCGCCCGCATAATGCGGAACGCCGGCGTCGATCATCTTCTCATAAATAGAGAGCTCTGCGCTCATAACCGTGTTGTCCGTCGGCGTGAAGATGGCATCCACGCCGGAAGCCAGCAGCACATCCACCGCCTGACTCACCTCTGTCGTATTGGTGCCGGTCTTCTCCACATAGCTCACGCCCTTCTCCTCCAGAAACGCCTTGGCGTCCGCAATGGCCTGTGTTGAGGAGTCCTCGCTGGTGGAATAGAGCAGACCGATGGAATCTGCATCCGGATTCTGCGCGAAGATCAGGTTCATGATGGCTTCCGTATTCAGTGCGTCACTGGTCCCGGTGATGTTGGCTCCCGGCTCCTCCATCGAATTCACAAGTCCGGCTCCCACCGGATCCGTCACGGCCGAGAAGATCACCGGCGTATCCGTTCCCTCAAAGGTGGACTGGGCCGTCAGGGCCGTGGGGGTCGCAATGCAGATGACCGCATCCACGCCGTCGTCCTTGAGCTGTGCCAGCCCCTGGCTGATGATGGTGGAATCTCCCTGCCCGTTGATGAAATAATCCTCATAGGAGAAGGCAACACCCAGCTCCTCTCCCTTTGCATCCAGCTCCTTCTCCACATTCTCAGTGATCTGGTTCAGGGAGGCATGATCCATGTACTGCACGATGCCGACCTTGTAAACCGTCCCCTCTTCGGACGCGCTCTCTTCGGATGCGTCCTCCTCGGAAGTGCCTGCTTCCTCCTGCGCGGTCTCCGCCGTTTCCGTTGTCACCGCCGTCGTATCCGCTCCGGAGCCGCAGCCAGCCAGCAGCGCCCCGGCCGTGCAGATTGCCATTGCTGCCGCAGCCAATTGCTTTTTCATTCTGTTCTCCTCCGTTTTAAAAACATAATGCCGGGGGCAGAAGCTTCTCTGCCTCCTCTTATACCAAAAAACGCCTTTGAGTCCATCACCCAAAGACGTCATTGTCATCCTTCCCGTTCCCGTCAATGCTGTGCAGAGATGAAGGCCTCAATATCACGGATCGCCGCTTCCTCATCCGTACCGTCGGCGGACACCGTCATCTCATCTCCGTTGTCGAGCTCCAGCGACATCATTCCCATGATGCTCTTGGCATTCACGCGCTTCGTCCCCAGCTCGATGTACACACGGCTGTCATACTTGCTGGCCACCTGCACCAGCTCCGCAATCGGTCTGGCCTCCAGCCCGTCCTTCAAGGTGATCGTCATTGATTTCCTCATCATAGTCTTCGCTCCTCCATGAAAACCATCGCGCAGTCCGCAGCTCCTCACCTCTGCGTCTGTGTCTCCTCTTCCTGCAGACTCTTCGCCAAAGCGGACAAACGCCGCAGCCTGTGGTTCACTCCTGACTTCCCCACCGGCGGATTCATCCGTTCCCCCAGCTCCTGCAGAGAGCTGTCCGGATACCTTTCCCGCAGCAGTGCCATCTGCTGCAGAGTCTCCGGCAATGTATCCCAAATGCTGCTGGTACGCAGCAGCCGTATCTCATCCAGCTGTTTCTGCGAGGCAGCAACGGTCTTCATAATATTGGCGGTCTCACAGTTCACCTTCCGGTTGACCCCGCTGCGGACCTGCCGCACGATCCGGGTGTTCTCCATGTCCATCATGCTGACATGGGCGCCCAGAACATTCAGAACATCGACGATCACCGCGGAATCCCGGGTGAACACGCCGTGCCCCCGTCCGTGGGACGGCCTGCGGAGCGTAATGCCGATCCCCGCAAGGAGCTGCAGTGTCTCCTGCGCCTGCCTCTCCTCCTTCACCTCGAAGGCCAGGTAATATTCCTTTTCCGGGCTGCGCACACAGCCGGTACAGAGGAACTCCCCCGCAAGATAGCTGCGCACACACCTTTCATCCTTCTCGAACTGCCGCGGCGGATCCATCAGTGCACGCACCCGCCCGGCTGCTCCTGCATGAAAGTGCAGCACCCTTTCTCCGCCTGCAGAAGCGTCCTGCAGATCGGGTGCCGAAGCTTCCACCGGCACATACTTGGTTTCGATATTATATGTTTTCTCCAGCAATGTAAAGCACTTTTTCCAGGCCTCCTCCCGGTCCGAGGCGATCGTGAGTCCCCCCTCCTCCTGACCGATCGTCATACAGCGCAGCATGGCCGCCAGCTCCGACAGCATGGCCCTGCGGGAGGGTGCCTCCTGGCGGGCCAGCTCCTGCAGAACCTTTTTCTGAAAATCCTCCCGCCGCTCCGGCTCAGCCGTTGCGGATGTCCCGGTGATAGAGCTTGATGCCATATTCTCCCTTGTCCTTCAGTCTGCTGTACAGCTCATTGGCCAGCGTAACGCTCCGATGTTTGCCGCCGGTGCAGCCGATGGCGATGACCAGCTGATTCTTGCCCTCCTGCACGTAATAGGGGATCAGAAACGAGATCATATCCTCCAGCTTCTGCAGGAATTCCCCGGTCTGCGGATAGGATTTGACGAACTCCTGCACCGGTGCATCATTCCCGGTCTGGTTCCGGAGCTCCTCCACGTAATAGGGGTTCGGCAGGAAGCGCACATCGAATACCAGGTCCGCATCGGTCGGTATCCCGTATTTGAAGCCGAACGAGGTGACGGAGACCATCAGCGAGTTGTAGCTCCGGTTCTCCTGGAAAATACGCACCAGCTCCTGCTTGAGCTCTCTGGTGAGCAGATGCGAGGTATCGATGACGTAATCCGCATTGGCTTTGATGTTCCGCAGAATCTGCCGTTCCTTGCGGATGCCGTCCTCGATCCGTCCCTCCGGTGCCAGAGGATGTGCCCTTCGCGTCTCCTTGTATCGCCGGATCAGTGTCTCCTCGCTCGCATCCATGAACAGAATTTCGTACGAATATCCCTTTTCCTTCAGGGCGGCGAGCACCTCCTCCACATAGGCAAAGGGCTTGTCCGCACGGACATCTACGCCCAGCACCACCTTGGAAATTTCATTCCCCGGCACATGGATCAGCTCCATAAAGGTATCGATGAGGCGGACCGGCAGATTGTCCACGCAATAATATCCCTCATCCTCCAGCATCTTGATCGCCGTCGCCTTGCCGCTGCCGCTCATTCCCGTTACAACCACAACTCTCATCTGTCTTCCCTCATGATGTCTGAACGGAAGGAAACTCCCCCAGATAGATGACTTCCTCTTCGAGATGCACGCCGAACTGCTCCTCCACCTTCGCCTGCACGCTCCGGATTACCTCCCGGACATCCTCCGCCGTCGCCCTTCCCCGGTTGACGACAAAGCCGCAATGCCTCTCCGATACCTGTGCATCGCCGATGCGAAAGCCCCGGAGTCCCGCATCCATGATCAGCTTTCCTGCGAACATTCCCTCCGGGCGCTTGAAGGTGCTGCCGGCACTCGGATACTCCAGCGGCTGCTTCTCCCGGCGCTTGGCCGCCAGCTCCTGCATTGTCGCAAGGATCTCCTCCGGTTTTCCCGGCTGCAGCTCCATCCGGCAGCCCAGGGCAACCGCGGGGATCTCCTTGAGCAGGCTGTGCCGGTAGGCGAAATGCATTTCCTCCGCCGGCAGGCGTCTCACCTCCCCGTCCTGCAGGAGGGTCACCTCGCGGACCACCTGATCCATGCTGCCGCCGTAGGCCCCCGCATTCATCACCAGCGCACCGCCGACCGAGCCCGGAATTCCGGAGGCGAACTCCAGTCCGGTGAGCCCGTGCTCTCTGGCCGCCTGCGCGGCCTGTGCCAGCGACGCACCGGCCATCGCCGTGATGACATTCCCCTCCACGGCAATGTCATCCATCCGATCCAGTGCGATCACGCAGCCGCGCCAGCCTCCGTCTCCTACCAGGAGATTGGAGCCCCGCCCCAGAATGTACCAGGGCTCGCCCTCCTCCTCCAGACAGGCAAGAACTCTCTGCAGCTCCTCTGCGTTCCTGACGCTCACATAGTAATCTGCCGGCCCGCCGATGCGGAAGGTGGTGTGCAGAGCCATCGGCTCCTTCACGCGCACCCGCTCCTCGCCCAGCATCTGTGTCAGTCGTGTCTTTTCCAAACGGTTCCTCTCTCCCCGCACGGCCGGTCCCGGCCGCTCCTCTGCCGCTGCCGTGCTTTGCCCCGTCACTCGTCCTCTTCGCTTTCGTGCCGGTGGATCAGGGCATTCTGCACGCGGTTGTACAGCTCCTGCGCCGCATTGTAGCCCATCTTCTTCTGGCGGTGATTGACGGCCGCCGACTCGCAGATGATCGCCAGATTCCGTCCGGGACGGATGGGAATCCTGTGGCACACAACGGCATTGCCGAGGTATTCCGTGTATTCCTCCTCGAGTCCCAGCCGGTCATATTCCTTATCCTTGTCCCACTCCTCCAGCTGGATCACAACATCGATGTTCTGGGTATCGCGGACGCTGGAGACACCGAAGAGCGTCTTCACATCCACGATGCCGATGCCTCTGAGCTCAATGAAGTGCTTGGTGATGTCCGGCGCGGAGCCCACCAGGGTCTCCTCGGAGACCTTGCGGATCTCCACCACATCGTCACTGACCAGACGATGGCCCCTCTTGATCAGCTCCAGGGCGGCCTCCGATTTGCCGATGCCGCTCTCGCCCGTGATCAGGACGCCCTCGCCGTATACATCCACCAGCACACCGTGGATGGAAATACAGGGGGCGAGCCGGACATTCATCCAGCGGATCAGCTCCGCCATGAACACGGAAGTGGACTGCTTGGTCTGCAGCACCGGCACGCCGTACTGCAGCGCGTATTTCAGAAAGATGGCATCCGGCTGCAGCTCCCGGCAGAAGATGAAGCAGGGACACCCCATGGAAAAGAGCTGTCCGTAAATCTCCTCCTTGCGTTCATCCTGCATATACGACATATAGGAATATTCCACGAAGCCGATGATCTGAATTCTGGCCGCATCAAAGTGTTCAAAATATCCGGTCAGCTGTACGGCCGGCCGGTTGATGTCCGGCTGCTTGATCTTTATTTTCGCGATATTGATGTCCGGTGTCAGATTGACCAGCTTTTCCTTCTCAATCACCTCGCTGAGCTTCACACTCACCATAGGTCCCTCCTTCCGGCGCTCTCCGCGCCTGTGCATTTTCCCGAGCCATTTCCCTTCCGCAGTTACAGTGTACCACAGATCCTTCCTGTGCCCCGTCTCTTTCCTTCGGATGCAGCCAGCCGTACACGTTGGCCGCCGCCTCGGGCGTAAGCTCCGGGATCCTCTCCAGCTCCTCCTGCGGTGCCTTTGCCAGCTCCTCAATGGAGCGATAGGCGCGCATCAGTGCCTTCTTCCTGGCCGGTCCGATTCCCGGTATGTCATCCAGCCGTGAATGCACCTGTGCCTTGGCGCGCAGGGAACGGTGGTATTCGATGGCGAAGCGGTGGGTCTCATCCTGAATCCTTGTCACCAGCTTGAAGCCCTCCCCGTGCGGATCGATGGGAAGCTCCTTGTTCCGATAATACAGGCCCCTGGTGCGGTGATGATCGTCCTTCACCATTCCCGCCACCGGAATCTGCAGGCCGAGCTCCTCCAGAACCGACAGGCAGATGTTGACCTGTCCCCTTCCGCCGTCCATCAGGATCAGGTCCGGGAAGCGTGTGAAGCTCCCCAGCTCCTCGTCGCGGTTTTCCTCCCGGAGCTTCCTCGTCTCCTGCAGGCCGTGGGTAAAGCGTCTCGTCAGCACCTCCCGCATGCAGGCATAATCGTCCGGTCCCGCCACGGTGCGGATCCGGAATTTCCGATAATCGCTCCGTTTGGGCCTGCCCTTTTCGTAGACCACCATGGAGCCGACGTTGGCAAAACCGCTGATGTTGGAGATGTCGTAGCTCTCCATCCGATCCGCCTTCGGAATGCCCAGAAGTCCCGCAATCTCATGAACCGCCCCGATGGTCCGTCCCTCCTCGCGGCGGAGCCTTTCCTTGTCCTTGTGCAGGAGCAGGGCCGCATTCTCCATGGCCAGGGAGACCAGCCGCTCCTTCTGCCCCTTCTGCGGGATACGGATCGATACCTTTCCCTCTCTTTTCCGGGTGAGCCACTCCTCCAGGATTTCACGGTCCTCCACATCCTCCGGCAGCATGATGGTGGCGGGGACAAAGGGCGTCCCCGCATAGAACTGCTTGAGGAACTCCGAGAGAATCTCCGCCTCTGTCTTGCCCCCCACATGGTTCATGTAGAAATGCTCCCGTCCCATGAGCCTTCCGTCCCGGATGAAGAAGGTCTGCACCACGGCATCGGCATCGGCGTTCTCGTGGTCCATCGCAATGCCGAGGATGTCACGGTCCTCTCCTGCACCCTCCGACATTTTCTGCTTCTGTGCCACCTGCTGCACGCTTTTGATCAGGTCCCGATACCTGGCTGCCTCTTCAAAGCGCAGCTCCTGCGAGGCGTTCTCCATCTTCTCCCGAAGGTCCTTCAGAACGCGTCCGTAATCACCGGAGAGGAATTCCACCGCCAGCTCCACGCGGCTGCGGTACTCCTCCTCACTGACGGCGCCTGCAACGCACGGGCCCAGGCACCGCTTCATCTGATAGTTCAGACAGGGGCGTTCCTTCCCGATGTCCCTTGGAAGATTCCGCCCGCATTCCCGCAGGCCGTACATGCGGTTCAGGAGCTCGATGGTGTCATGCACCGCCGCTGCACTGGGAAAGGGGCCGTAGTATCTGGCCTTGTCCTTTTTGCGGATTCTGGAGAACAGGATTCTCGGGTACGCCTCTCCGGTCGTTACCTTGATGTAGGGATAGGTCTTGTCGTCCACGAGGAGCGTATTGTATTTGGGCCGATGCTCCTTGATGAGATTGTTCTCCAGAATCAGCGCCTCCAGCTCCGAGTCCGTGACGATGTACTCGAATCTTGCGATCTGCCGCACCATCTGGTCGATGGCCGGTCCCCGCCCGATCCTGCTGCGAAAATAGGACCGCACCCGGTTGTGCAGGACCTTGGCCTTGCCGACGTAGATGATCACATCTCCGGCATCGCGCATGATATAGACGCCCGGCTTCTTCGGCAGCTTGTCCAGCTCCTCCGGAATGTGAAAGTCCGCACCGGCATTTTTCTTATTCGCTTTTCTGGCTTCTTTTTTTTCTTCTTCCATGATCTGATGCCGGCGCAGCCCGTCCGGCAGCGCTTCCTACGCAAAAGCGGAGCCAGATCGGTGGCTCCGCCCATCGCTGCTGCTGCAGCTGCTGTATATGATCTTCTAATCCATCCTGTCCATCGGCACGTTGGAGAACCGCCCCCGCGGTCCCTGCGGTGCCGCATCCGCGGATGCTTGGCCGGGAGCCTCTCCGTTCTGTTCGGGGGAGGGTTCTTCCGTTCCTCCGGCTGCCGGTGCGCTGCCGCCCGGCTGCCCCTCTGCCGGAGCCTCTGCCGCCGGGGATTCTGCACTGTCCGAGGGCACCGCCTCCGGTTCCCGGTGTTCTTCTTTGGCAAGCTGCTCCTCAAACCTCTGCGCCGCCGTCTTCTCCGCGTTCTCCGGCTCCGGGATCCCCTTGGTCCTGCGGTACAGCTTCATGAACTGCTCGCCGGTGATGGTCTCTTCCTTGATGAGGTAGGCCGCAATGACGTCCATGACGTCCATGTTCTCCGACAGGAGCTGTTTCGCCTCCTGATAGCAGCGCTCCATCATCTGCCGGACCTCTTCATCCACGGCCGCCGCGGTGGCATCCGCACAGTTCAGTGCAGCTCTCCCGTCCAGATACTGGCTTTCCACCGTGGCCAGTCCCATCAGCCCGAATTTCTCGCTCATGCCGTACTGCGTCACCATGGCTCTGGCCAGACCGGTGGCCTTCTCAATATCGTTGGAGGCCCCGGTCGTGATGGAGCCGAACTTCAGCTCCTCCGCAGCGCGCCCGCCCAGAAGCCCCACGATCATGTCATGCAGCTCGTCCCTGGAATTCAGATAGTGCTCCTCCTCCGGGACCTGCATCACGTAGCCGAGGGCTCCCATTGTGCGGGGAACAATCGTAATCTTCTGGACCGGCTCCGCGTTCTTCTGCAGCGCATTGATGAGGGCGTGCCCCACTTCATGATAGGAGACCACCTCCCGCTCATGCTGGTTCATCACCCGGTCCTTTTTCTCCTTGCCCACGAGGACGACCTCCACGGCCTCCAGAAGATCCTTCTGGGAAACGTATTCCCGATGATGCTTCACCGCATTGATGGCCGCCTCGTTGATCATGTTGGCGAGATCCGAGCCGACGGCACCGCTGGTCGCGAGGGCAATGCCGTTCAGATCCACGGTTTCGTCCATCTTCACATCCTTGGCATGAACCCGCAGAATCTCAACGCGTCCCTTCAGGTCCGGGCGATCCACAATGATCCGCCGGTCAAACCGTCCCGGACGCAGCAGTGCCTTGTCCAGAATCTCCGGACGGTTCGTTGCGCCCAGCACCAGAATTCCCTTTGCCGAGTCAAAGCCGTCCATCTCGGACAGCAGCTGGTTGAGCGTCTGCTCCCGCTCCTCGTTCCCGCCGCCGTATTTCGAATCGCGGCTGCGCCCGATGGCATCGATCTCATCGATGAAGATGATGCACGGCGCGTTCTTCGTAGCCTCGCGGAAGAGGTCCCGTACACGGCTCGCACCGACGCCCACGTACAATTCAATGAAATCCGAGCCCGTCAGGGAGAAGAAGGGAACATGGGCCTCTCCTGCCACCGCCTTGGCAAGGAGTGTCTTGCCGGTTCCGGGAGGTCCCACCAGGAGTGCTCCCTTCGGGAGCTTGGCGCCGATCTGCACGTACCGCTCCGGGTTGTGCAGAAAGTCCACGACCTCCACCAGCGATTCCTTTGCCTCATCCTCGCCGGCCACATCCTTGAAGGTGATGCCGGTATCCCGCTGCACATATTCCTTCGCATTGGACTTCCCGACGCTCATTCCCATGAAGCCGCCGCCGCTGCCCATCTTCCGCATCAGGAAGGAGATCAGCACCCAGAAGACAATGATCGGCAGCACGTAGGTCAGCAGAATGCTGATGATCAGGCTGCTGGAATCCGGCACCGAGCTGTCCACGATGGCGCCTGCCTTCAGGGCGCGCTGCGTAATGGTCTCATCATCCTCCGCCTTCCCGGTATAAAAGCGGTAGGGCGCGTCCTCATCGTCCACATTGCTCTGCTTCTGGGCAATGTTGATCTGGCTGTCTCCCAGTTCAATCCTCGCCACCTTCCCGCTCTCGAGAAGATCGATGAATTCGGTATAGGTGAGCTGCGTCGCGCCGGAGGACCCCCGCACCACATAGCTCATGAACAGGATCACGCAGAACGCCGCCAGGAGGAGCATCAGCAGATTCTGCTGGCTGCGCCCGTTCCCGCTGCCGCTGTTCCCGTTCCCGCTGCCGTTTCCGTTCCCGCCGGAGGAGCCGTTTCCGGATCCAAAGGGATTGTCAAAGTGAAGGATTCGCTCCCGAAGAGAGCGCAGGCCGCGCCTGCGCCCCCGAACCGTTTCTGATCTCATTCTTTCCTACCTGATGTCTCTGTGCCGCAGCCGTCTGCCAATTTCAATCGTGAATCTGCCTGCAAGCAGTCAATTCGCGTTGAAATATGGCAGGTGCTAAACAAATACATGTTTGAAATGGGGTAAACTTCTTCCCATTATAGAGGGCGCACTTGCCCCGGGCAATCGTTAAGATGTGAAAAAAGTGGTAACTCCCGGTGCCCGCGGAATGCCGGGTGCCGCTCCCTGTGTCATACGGATGCGTTCCCCAGGACCTGCCGGATCCGGTCCGCGGCTGCATGCAGAGAGCCCTGCACCATGTCGGACTTGCCGCCTCCCCGTGCGCCAAGTTCCCGCACGAGCAGTGCCCCCGGAATCCTGGCATCCGCCGTCCTGCTGCCGATGAGGTATTTCCAGCCGTCTGTGTCGCTGCCCGCGAACACTCCCGCATATCGTCCCCCTTGTTCGCACAGCCGGTTCATGAGCTCCCTCTGTGCCCTGGGGGAAAGATCATTCTCAAAAAGATAGATGTCGGAGGAGGCGTCTCCCGGCGGCAGCGCGGCAAGCCTTGCATCGATGTACTGCAGTTCCTTCCGGTACAGGCTGCCCTTGAGCGCATAGATTTCATCCAGCCGCTTCTGCACGCCGCAGGAAACGGTTTCCACCGGCTCATGAATCAGGTGGGACACCCGCAGCAGCTCCTCCTGCCGCCGCTGCATTTCCGCAAGGGCGCGGCCGCCGCACAGGAAGGTGAGGCGCGTCGCGCTTCGGTTCTTCTCGGCGGAAAGGATCTTGATCAGGCCGATTTCCCCGGTCCTCGCAACGTGCGGCGCACAGCAGGCACACATATCGATTCCCTCAATGCTCACGATGCGGACCGGACCGTCCACTGCCTTTTTGCTCCGGTAGGACAGTTTCTCCAGCTCTTCTGCCGGAGGATAGGTGCAGTGAACAGGGAGATTGCGCCATACCGCCGCATTGGCTTCCTGCTCCAGCTCCTGTACCTGCTCCGCGGTGAGCTCCCCCGCGGTATCCAGCGTCACCGTGTGCTCACTCAGGCGAAAGCCCACATTTTCATACCCGTACCTCCGATGCAGGAGTCCGGACAGAATGTGCTCACCGGAATGATTCTGCATGTTGGAGAAGCGGTGTGCCCAGTTCAGCTGCCCGTGTACCGTCTCCCCTGCGCGGAGCACCGCGTCCGGAGCCGTATGAGGCGGCAGCTCCAGAAAATGCGTGATGCACCCGTCCGCTTCGATCTGCACGTCTGCAACGGGGAAGCCTGCCAGCAGCCCCTGATCCGGCGTCTGGCCGCCCTCCTCGGGGAAGAACAGCGTGGCATCCAGCACCACGGCCGCAAGGTTCTCCCTCTGCGCCGGCTGCACGTCCAGGATCACCGCATCGAACTCGTCGGCATAGGGTGTGTTGTCATACAGTTTGATCGTCTTTTTCATCATTCCTACAGTATTGCAGAGTTGCCGGCATTTTTCCACTGCCCCCGGAGCTGTCCCCGACAGCGGAAGGGAGCGCACTGACACACCGGCACACCGACACGCCGGCGCCGGCATACCACAAACCTTCCGCGGTATGATACACTGAAGCCGGTCAGTGATCTTTTCCTGACCGGATGTATTCTGAAACTGCAGCTATGCATGCGGCGGCTCTGCGCGGCATGCATCACATAGGGGGAGGCATGGCAATGGCGTCATCGGCGATCGGTTTTGATTCCGCACAGTATCTGAAATTACAGTCCGCTCACATCAAGGAGCGCATGACGCATTTCGGGAAGCTATATCTGGAGTTCGGCGGCAAGCTGTTCGATGATTACCATGCCTCCCGTGTTCTGCCCGGCTTCATGCCGGACATCAAGCTCCGGATGCTCGAGCAGCTCAAGGAGAAGGCGGAGATTGTGATCGTCATCGGCGCGGATGCCATTGAGCAGAACAAGGTGCGCGGCGATCTCGGCATTACCTACGACGAGGAGGTGCTGCGCCTCAAAAAGGCCTTCGAGGGGCGCGGCTTCTATGTCGGCAGCATCGTCATCACCAAATACACCGGACAGACTGCCGCCGACCGTTTCCGGCAGCGCCTCCTGCAGCTGGGCATCCGCTGCTATCTGCACTACGTCATCGACGGCTATCCGTCCAACATTCCTCTCATTCTGAGCGCCGGCGGGTACGGCCGCAACGAATACATTGAAACCTCCCGGGATCTGGTGGTCGTCACCGCTCCCGGTCCCGGCTCCGGCAAAATGGCCACCTGTCTCTCGCAGGTTTATCAGGAGAACCAGCGCGGCGTAAAGGCCGGTTATGCCAAATTCGAGACCTTCCCGATCTGGAATCTGCCGCTCAAGCACCCGGTCAATCTGGCCTATGAGGCAGCCACGGCAGACCTCGCCGATGTGAATATGATCGACCCCTTCCATCTGGAGGCCTACGGACAGACCACGGTAAACTACAACCGCGATGTGGAGATTTTCCCCGTTCTCCAGCAGATTCTGGAGGGCATCATGGGGGAATGCCCTTACAAATCCCCCACGGACATGGGTGTGAACATGGCCGGCTTTGCCATCTGCGATGATGCGGTGTGCCGGAGCGCCTCCCGGCAGGAGATCCTCCGCCGCTACTACGCCACCGCCGTGAATGTGCGGAAGGGGCTGGCCGGTCAGGAAGAGCTGTACCATCAGGAGCTCCTCCTGCGGCAGGCCGGCATCACACCGGAGGACCGCGCCGTCGTCCCCGCCGCCGAGCAGCGCGCTGCGGAAACCGGCCGTCCTGCCGCCGCCATTGAGCTCGCAGACGGAACGATCATCACCGGCAAGACCGGCGAGCTTCTCGGCGCCTCTGCCGCCGCCATCCTGAATGCGCTCAAGAGCTGTGCCGGCATCCCCCGGGAGGAGAAGCTGGTCTCCGCCGCCTCCCTGGCTCCCATCCAGCTCCTGAAGACCACGTACCTCGGCGGGCATAACCCCCGCCTGCACACGGATGAGCTCCTGATCGCCCTTTCCATCAGTGCGGCCGACAACCCGCATGCCAGGCTTGCCATGGAGCAGCTGCCCCGCCTGCGCGGGACGGAGGTTCACTCCTCCGTCATCCTTTCCGAGGTCGATGAGGAAATCTTCCGCCGGCTCGGCATGCACCTCACCTGCACACCGGTATACGAAAAGCGCTGAAGCAGCGGCAAGCCGGCTGCAGAATAACGGCCTGCTCAGTCAGAGCTTCCCGCCGGTGCGTCGGCAGCGACAGAATCGTCAGCTGCTGCGCACCGGCTTTTCCGTGTCCTTTGACAGCAGACGCACATGCCGTCCATTGACCTCCACGGAGTGAATGTTGCGGTTCAGATAGACGGAGAACCGGGTCACGCCGCTCCTGCGGATGGTGGCATCCAGATTCGGGTTCATATCGGAGAGCTCCTGCTTGAGCACGCTGATGAGCAGATCGTCCGTATCGCGGCGCCGGAAGATCTCCAGGATCTGCCTCTCAATCTCGGAGTCTGCGGTGATCTTCTGGCTGATCCATACGCCGCTGTCTCGGGTCGTGACGTTGATGGAGGGCAGGTCCTTGAGGAATTCCGAGAGCTTGCTGTAGTGGTAATTGCGGATGTCGAAATCCGGGAAGATCTTCACCAGGCGCGAGCCGACCTCGCCCAGTCCCGTTTCCTTACCGTCGGCGGTGTTGTCGGTGATCATCTTGACGATGGCCTCCTCGATATCCGCCTTGTCGGTGAAGCCCGGCTCCTCGGAGGGAACGTCTCCCGGAAGGAACTCCTCTCCCTGGTTCTCTCCGTAAGCTGCAGGGCTCTCCGCCACGGAGGCCGCGCCGGATGCGTGCTTCTTCCCTCCTGCGGCTGTGCTGCCCTTCGCCGTCCTGGTGCCGGACGCCTTCTTTCTGGTCTCCTTGGTCTTCGCCTTCGCGGGGCTCCCCACCTCATCGCTGTCTCCGCTGCCGCTGATGACATCCAGGAAAATGAATCGCTCGCAGGACACCCGGAAGGATTCCGGCGTCTTCTTCTCCCCCATTCCGATGACCGATTTGCCGGCTTCCCGGAGTCTCGTGGCCAGCTTGTTGAAATCTCCGTCACTCGACACAATGCAGAAGCCCTGCACCGAATCGGCATAGAGAATGTCCATGGCGTCGATGATCAGGCCGATGTCCGAGGCGTTCTTGCCCGGTGTGTTGTTGGGCTGCATGATGGGTGTGAGGGAATGGCTGGAGGAGCAGCTCATCCAGGAACGGAGCCGGTCCTGTGACCAGTCGCCGTACATGCGGCGAATGGTGATCTTCCCGTATTTTGAGAGCTCACTGAGAATGACGGAGATGTATTTCGCACTGATGTTGTCCGCGTCAATCAAAAGTGCAATGTTGATGTCTTCCATATCGTATCCTTTTGCTATGAAAAATTGACTCCACGCTTTATAATGAGGTTTGCTGCCGGGATTTCCGGCGGCTGCGTCATACAGCAGAGTATAACATATCGTTGGTATGATTGGCGGCTGTTCCGCGTCCATCTCCGCGGCGGGCGGCCGGGAACCGGAGTCCGCAATGCATGAGCTGCCCATGGTCATGAGGCTTCTGAATACGGTGTCGGAGGCAGCGGGCAGGGAGCATCTCACCCGGATCACCTGTGTGAATGTCCGCATCGGCGAGCTGTCGGATCTGGCGGATGCCTGCATGCAGCTGTACTGGGAGACCGCCTCGGAGCACACCGTCTGCGACGGCGCTGTGCTGAACATCCGACGCGCCCCCGCAAGGCTCCGCTGCCTTGCCTGCGGAGAGGTGTTCCCCCATCTGCATGATTTCGTCTGCCCGGAATGCGGCGGCGAGGCCGTGCTCATCCGCGGAACCGGCGAGGGCTGCGTGGTGGAGAGCCTCGAGGGAGAGTAGCTCCGTCGGACCTGCTCTCTGTCCTTCTGTCCGACGCGCATGCTGTCGCGCATACTGTTCTGTTATTTCCCGGCCGCCGCCCCGCTGCGTCGGTCCTGCATCAACCCTGAATCATAGGAGGAGCATTATGATTAAGAACGATCTCAAAGATTATGTACGCACCATTCCGGATTTCCCGGAAAAGGGCATCATGTTCCGCGACATCACCACCGTTGCACAGGATGCCGACGGCCTGCATCTTGCCATTGATACCATGCAGGAGCTGGTCAAGGATGTGGATTTCGACGTTGTCGTCGGCGCCGAATCCCGCGGCTTTATTTTCGGCACGCCCCTTGCCTACAATCTCCACAAGCCCATGGTGCTGATCCGCAAGAAGGGCAAGCTCCCCTGGAAGACGGTTTCCGTGGATTATGCGCTGGAGTACGGCACCGCCACGCTGGAAATGCACGAGGATTCCATCCGGCCCGGACAGAAGGTTCTCATTGTCGATGACCTGATGGCCACCGGCGGCACTGCGAAGGCCATGATCCAGCTGGTGGAAAAGCTCGGCGGAGAGGTGGCCGGCATTCTGGTTCTCATGGAGCTGGAGGGGCTCAACGGCCGCGCCGCTCTCGCACCGTATCCGGTGTACTCTGCCATTAAGTACGAGGGGAAATAATCCTCATGGCGAAGAAATTCATTTCCTGGAATGTCAACGGGCTGCGGGCCTGCGTCGGCAAGGATACCTTTTATGCCTTTGTGCAGCAGGAAGCCCCCGATGCCCTCTGCCTCCAGGAGACCAAGCTGCAGGCCGGTCAGATTGAGGTGAATCTGCCCGGCTATCATCAGTATTGGAATTATGCGGAGAAAAAGGGATACTCCGGCACCGCCGTTTTCGTGCGGACAGAGCCTGTCTCTGTCCGTTACGGCCTTGGGCTTGCCGAGCACGATCACGAGGGGCGTGTCATCACGCTGGAGTACCCGTCCTATTATCTCGTCAACGTCTATGTGCCCAATTCCAAGCAGGCGCTGGAGCGGCTGGACTACCGCATGACCTGGGAGGACGCCTTCCGTGCCTATGTGAAGAATCTCGAGGAGACGAAGCCGGTCATTTTCTGCGGTGATCTGAACGTGGCTCACCGTGAAATCGACCTCAAAAATCCCGCCTCCAACCACCACAGTGCAGGCTTTACCGATGAGGAGCGCGGCAAGCTTTCGGCCCTTCTTGCCAGCGGCTTCACCGACACCTGGCGCTACCTGCATCCGGACACGGAGGGAGTTTATTCCTGGTGGTCCTACCGCTTTCATGCAAGAGAGAAGAACGCGGGCTGGCGCATCGATTATTTTCTCATTTCCGATGCCCTCGTACCGCGTCTGCAGGATGCGGTCATCTACACCGATGTATACGGATCCGATCACTGCCCGGTGGGCGTGGTGCTCGACATCTGAGCCGGGTGCTGAATAGGTACCGATAAAATTTATTTCAGGAGCTTTTTATGGCAGAAGAGAAGAAAACGGCAGAGGGCAGGATCCCGATGCCGGTTGCGAATTTCAAGGTGGATGCCAATCCCGGCAGCCACGTCCGGAAGATGATCGGCATCGTCAGCGGGAAGGGCGGCGTCGGCAAATCCTCCGTCACCGGTCTGTGTGCACTGTGGTCTCTGCGCCACGGCTACCGGACCGCCGTGATGGACTGCGACATCACCGGGCCCAGCATTCCCCGGATGTTCGGCGTCACCAGTGACGATGTCGGCGTCGAGGGCGTGCAGCCAAACGGCGAAGGAGGCACCCTGATCCCCGCGCAGACCTCCACCGGCATCAAGATCATGTCCATGAACCTTCTCATGGAGAAGGAGGAGCAGCCCGTCATCTGGCGCGGTCCTGTGGTCGCCGGCGTTGTCAAGCAGTTCTGGACCGATGTGAACTGGGGTGATGTGGATTACATGTTCGTCGATATGCCGCCCGGAACCGGCGATGTTCCGCTGACGGTTTTCCAGTCGCTCCCCGTTGACGGCATTCTCATCGTCGCAACCCCGCAGGATCTGGTCTCCATGATCGTGAAAAAGGCCGTCAACATGGCCCGGGAGATGAACATTCCGATTCTGGGACTGGTCGAAAACATGAGCTACCTCTCCTGCCCCCACTGCGGCGAGCGCGTCTATCCGTTCGGTGAGGGGCATGTTGCCGAGGCGGCCAGAGCCGAGGGCACGGTCCTCGTGGACTCGCTGCCCATCGATCCGAAGCTGGCAGAGGCCATGGATGAGGGCACCATCGAATATTATGAAACCACCGCTCTGGAAAAGCTCGGCGAGGTTCTGCCGCCGGTGTGATCAGAGAGGGTCACATTGACAGCGCCGCGGAATTCCCCTGTATCTGCTCATGCAGAACAGCCCGGGAGTCCCGCGGCGTTTTGCTGCTCCCCCGGCCGCATCGGCCTGTCTTCATATCCTCCGGATCAGCTCCCAGGCGGCCAGCAGCAGGTCGGAGGGCAGGAGCTTGCGCACGAAGCGGGTGACGGTCGAGACCGCCCCCGGCGTGGACACCGGCATGCCGAGCGCCGCGTCCGTCAGCGCATGATGCACCACCCGTTCTCTCCTGTCCGCAAACGGATAGCTGCGGATTCCGCGGTCCGCATCTCCGTCCGCACCGTTGGCAATTCCGATGAATTCCGTGTCCTGAATCCAATAGGGACACACGGCCGTGACCGAGATCTTCCGGGGCAGGAGCTCGACCCGCAGCGCCCGGCTGTAGCGATACAGAAAGGCCTTGGTGGCGGCATAGACATTCAGACGGCTCAGCGGCAGAAAGGCCGCAATGGAGCAGATCTCCAGGATCCTGGCTCCCTCCGTCATATAGGGAAGGCAGACCTGCGTCACATCCACTGCCGCGCGGCAGTTGAGCTCGATCATATTGTCCAGCTCGGACCGTTCCGTTTCCTCTGTTCTGCCGATCTTTCCGCACCCCGCCGCATTGATCAGGAGACGCACGCTGACCCACTCCTCCTCCAGGAGTTCCTGCAGTGCCTGAACGGATTCTCTCCGGGTAAGATCAAGAGGCAGTACACGAAGCGGGATGTCCGTCACTTTCGAGAGCTGCTGCAGCCGCTCCTCTCTTCTGGCGATGACCCACAGCTCCTCCGGGCGCTCCAGCAGCGGCTTCTCTCCCCTTGTCGCCTCATCCAGCTGGCGGACGAATTCCTCCCCCAGTCCGCTGGAGGCTCCCGTGATCACGGCTATTTTCTTTCTGGATGTATCCATCATGATGCTTCCTTTCTGCCCTTCACGCCTTCCGCGGTGCAGCGTCTGCTGCATCGGTTCTGCAGACGGCCTCCTGATTTCCCGCCGGAGCATTCCAGTCCGGAACCGAAGAGAGCAAGAGCTTCGTGTAGGAGTGCTGCGGATGACGGCAGATCTCCTCCGCCGTGCCGACCTCCACAATGCGGCCGTCGTGCATCACGGCAATGCGGTCACACAGATAATATACAACATTCATGTTGTGAGAGATGAACAGCATCGAGAAATCACGCTGCCGGTGAATCTCCTGGAACAGATTCAGAATCTGCGCGCCGACGGACACGTCCAGGGCCGACACCGCCTCATCGGCGATCAGCAGCTCCGGCTCCAGCATCAGCGCGGCTCCGATGCAGACTCTCTGCCTCTGTCCGCCGGAGAGCTCTGACGGATAACGCTCTGCGTAGCCGGCATCCAGACCGATCTTCTCCAGCATCGCGGCGACCGCCTTTTTCTGTTCCCCGGGGGTCCCGATTCGGTGAGCCCGCAGGGGCTCCTGCATCGTAAATCCGATGGTCTTCCTCGGATCCAGTGCACTCATCGGATCCTGAAAGACTGCCTGTACCTTCGCGCTCTTCTCCAGACGCCCCAGCTCTGACATCTCCCTCCCGCACAGCCGGATGGAGCCTTTGAACGGGAGCAGCCCCAGAACGGCATTGCCCAGCGTCGACTTTCCGCAGCCGGATTCTCCCACCAGACCGAAGAACTCGTTCCGGCGAATCTCCAGGGAGACATCCCGCAGCACTTCCTTTGTTTTGTTTTTCCAGCCGAACAGACCCCCGTCGTCATAGCCGCTGCAGACATGGGAGACCTCCAGAACCGGGCCGGAATCTCTTTCCTTTTCTGCCGTCATTCGTTCTCTCCCCTCCAGCAATACACCGCGTGTCCGTTTCCCAGCTCTCTTCGGGGCGGTGTCTGCTGCAGACAGATTTCCGTTTTCCTTCCACACCGGTCTGCAAAGGGGCACGGTGCCGCAGCCGTTCCCTCGGCCGGAACATGACCCGGAATGCCGTGCAGGAGCTGCCCCTTGTTCTCCATTTTCGGAATGCAGCGGATCAGTCCCTTCGTATATTCGTGTGCCGGTCTGTCGAGAATGTCTTCGGTTTCTCCCTCCTCTACCGGCCTTCCGGCATACATCACGAGCACCCGGCTGCACAGCTGTCTTACCACCGAGAGATCATGGGACACGAATACCACCGCCATTCCGTTCCTGCGGCTGATCGATCGGAGCAGCTCCAGAATGCCCTTCTGTACCGTGACATCCAACGCTGTCGTCGGTTCGTCGGCGATCAGGAGCCTTGGCCGGCAGATGATCGCCATGGCAATGCACACCCTCTGCCGCATTCCGCCCGAGAGCTGGTGCGGATATGCGCGGTATATGCTCTCCGCATCAGGAAGCCCCACCTCCTCCAGTGCCTCCAGACAGCGCCTTTTCCTCTCCTTCGGAGATACCTCCGGATGATGCAGCAGGAGCGGCTCCTCTGCCTGCCGTCCGATCCGCTGCAGCGGATTCAGACTCGTCAGCGGCTCCTGGTAAATCATCGCGATCTCATTCCCGTTGACGGCAAGACGTCTCTTCGGCGTCACCCTTATCAGATCCTCTCCGCCAAAGAGAATGCTCCCTCCCGAAACCGACACTCCCTCCGGCAGGAGATCCATGATCGCCAGATTCGCTGTTGTCTTGCCGCAGCCGGATTCTCCCACGATTCCGAGAATCTCTCCCTCCTCCACCTCATAGGAGAGGGCATCCACCAGCCGATATTCTCTTCCGTTTCCGCGCGCGTGAACCGAGAGCCCCTGCACCTTCAGAACCGTCATATCCGATACCTCTTCCTGATTCCCGCACCGATGCAGTGAAAGGCCGCAATGGTGATGACGATCATGAGCCCCGGGAACAGTGCACACCACGGCGCACGCAGGAGTATGCTCTGCGCCTCGTACAGCATTCTGCCCCAGCTGGGCGCGGGCGGCTGAATGCCCAGCCCCAGATAGCTCATGCCGGATTCCGCCAGCACCGCATTGGAGAGCCCCACCACGATGGTGGAGGACAGAAGCGGCAGGACGTTTGGAAGGATGTGCACCGTCAGCAGGCGCAGATCCGAGTCTCCGAAGACGCGGCAGCACCGGACGAACTCCGCATTCTTGTATTGCAGGGTTCCCGTGCGGACAATGCGGGTAAAGCTGGGAATGAACATCACGCACAGCGCGAGGATGATCGTGTAATTCCCGTAGTCCATCACCGTAACGAACACCAGGGCAATCAGCATGCCGGGGAGCGTGCTGATTGCATCCATAATCCGCATCACCACATTGTCCAGCAGGCCGCCCGCGTAGCCGCAGACGAGTCCCAGCACGGTGCTGATGACGGTGCAGGAGGCCACGGTCCCCGCGGCAACCAGCAGCGTAAAGCGGCCTCCCACCATGGCCCGGGAGAACACATCCCGTCCCATGTCATCCGTTCCCATCCAATGCTGCAGGGACGGTGCCGCCATCCGGGCCGCCGAATCCATCGCATTGATGTCGTACGGCGTCCAGAACAGCGACAAAACCGACAGGGCTGCCACCAGCCCCGCCAGCAGCAGCCCGATTCGAAGCTCTATGTCTTGCTTCTTCATAAAATTCACACTCCGCGTCGATCCATCCGGATCCGCTGTTCCCCTTCCGTCAGGACAGCCGGATTCTTGGGTCCGCCGCCTGCACCAGAAGATCGGCAATGAAATTCGAAACCACCACGATTCCCGCAATGTACATGACGATCGTCTGTGTCAGAGGAAAATCCCGCCCGGTCACCGAAGAAATCAGCAGCTTCCCCAGTCCCGGCACCGAGAACACCTGCTCCACGATGATGCTGCCGGAGAAAATCTCCGACACCATCATGCCGATCAGCGGGAAAACGGCCACCATGGCATTCTTCAGAATATGGACAGCGAAGATACGGGGCCAGCCGGCTCCCTTTCCTCTTGCCGTCCGTACATAATCCTGTCCCAGCTGCTCCTGCACCGAGGTCTGCACATAACGCGCCAGAACCGCCGCCTGCGGGATGGCCACTGCCAGTGCAGGGAAAATCATATACCGGAGGCAGCCTCCCCAGTCCTTCTCATAGCTGACGTATGCGCCCGGTGTGAACAGATGCAGCACCAGCCCGAAAATCCACATGAGCAGAATGCTGAGGAAGAACCCGGGGAGAGAAAGTCCCAGAATGTTCACCGAGGTCAGAAGGGCCTCCGATGCAGGCTTCCTCCTTCCGGCCATCAGAATGCCGAGCGGAATGCCCGCTGCCAGGGCCATTGCCGCGGCCATCCCCCCCAGCAGCAGCGTCACGGAAAGGTGCCCCTGCAGGAGCTCCCCGACCGGCATGGAATACCGGACAGAGGTTCCGAAATCCCCCTGCAGAAAGCCCCGGATCCAGTTCACGTATTGCTGCCATAAGGGCAGATCCGTACCCAGCTGTGAGCGCAGCAGCGCCAGCTTCTCCTCGGAGGCATTGGTCCCCAGGATCAGGCTGGCCGGATCGCCGGGAATAATGTGGAACGCCGCAAAGGTCAGAAGCGAGATCAGCAGCAGGGTCGGCACCATGGACAGAATTCTCTTAATGACATACCGCATACTCTGTCAGTGCCTCTCACTGCACCTGGTAAATGGCCGAGAAATCCACCGCATACAGCGGATAGCTGCGAAAGCCCTCATAACGCCGGTTGTAGATCATGATCTGCGCCACGTCCTGCAGGTATACGCTGGCGGCATTCCCGGTCAGATCCTCCTGGCACGCCAGGAACTCCTTCTGCCGCTCTGCGTCGTCTGCAGCCGAAACGGCCGCGGCATAATGCGCATCGAACTCCTCTGAGCTGTAGTTCACGAAATTGTTGGAGGCATCCGAGCAATAGCGGGACAGGAAGGCCGCCGGTGCCGCAAAGGCGCCGTCCACGGAAACAATCGTTGCCTCATAATCCCGGTTCGTGTAGACGTTCTCCAGCCAGGTTGCCCAGTCCACCTGGTTGATCTTCATGGTAATGCCTGCCTCTGCCAGCTGGTTCACCAGCACCTGCGCCGTATTCACGTGCACCGGATAGGAGGAGGGCACCGTTACCGTAAACGTAATGCCGTCCGGGTATCCGGCCTCTGCAAGGAGCTCGGCCGCTTTCTCCGTGTCTGTCGGATAGGCGTCCGCCAATGCGGCGTCATAATAGGCGGACAGTGCCGGGATCATGGCGGTACCGATCACCGTTCCGTAGCCGTAGTCCACCTGATCCACTATCTCCTGCGGATCGATTGCATAACTCAGGGCCTGCCGCACGCGGACATCGTCGAAGGGCTCGGCCGCGTTGTTCAGGTACAATGCCTGCACCGCATTGGAATGTCCCTCGTACATGCTGACGGAATCCGCATCCACCTGCTGGGTCACGGCGGCATCCGTCATAAAGCCGTCAATGGCGCCGGACTGGAAGTTGATCAGCTCCTGGGAGGAGTCCAGCGAGAAGCGGACGGTCACCTCATCCAGGTGCGCCGGCTCCCCCCAGTAATCCTCGAACCGCGTCAGCGTCACGTGATCCTGCACGGAATATTCCGTCATGGCAAACGGACCGGTCCCGATGGGGGCTATCGCCAGCTCTCCGTTGTCGTCCGCACCCTCCGGAATGATGGCCTGCGTCGCAGCAGCCGGGAAGTCCACATCGGCCTGCTTGAGCCGGATGACAATGTTCCTCTCGTCCGCGGCCTCGAACGTGTCCACGTTGTCGTACCCTGTGATCTTGCTGTCGATGGCAAGCTGGATGGAGTACAGGACATCCTCTGCCGTCACCGCCTTTCCGTTGTGGAACTTTACGCCGTCCCGCAGGGTAAAGGTATAGGTCATCAGGTCATCGCTGACGGTATAATCTGAGGCGACGGCACCGGCATAGGTTCCGTCTGTCTGCAGCCTGACCAGTCCCTCATAAATGTTGAAATAAATGCTCTTTGCATCGGCCGTGGTCGCCGTGAAGGGGTCGAAATTGTCCACCTCTGTGGTGAGGCCGAACACAAAGCTGCCGCCCTCTGCCGGGGCGCTCTCTTCTGTATTCTCTTCTGCGGTCTGACGGGAATCTGCAGACGAAGTGTCTGCATCGGACGCGTTCTGACCGCAGGCGGACAAAGCCAGCACTGCCGAAAGAACGCAGGTGACGAGGATTGCTCTCTTTTTCATATGTTTTCCTTCCTGCTGCTGTTCCGCCTCTGTGCGGATATAGCGCAGGGTCAGTATGACACCGCCGCAGACTTTCTGCAAGCAAAACCGCAATGCCGCAGCGGCATCTGTTCACTTCACTGCCTGGCGCAGATTCACCCGGACCTCGAAGCTGGCTCCCTCGCCCTCCCGGCTGCGTACCAGAATCGAGCCGCCCATGGTGCTCATCACCTTTCTGGCGATCGACAGCTCGCTTTCCGGCTGATCGAACAGAACCGGCAGCTTGTCCTCCGCAATGCCCGCCCCGTTGTCTGCAATGCGGAAATGGTAGTAGGCGCTGCCGCGGACCGGTGCATCCGCCGAGGCCGTCATCGTAATGGTGCCGCCGGAGGCGGTGTTCTCGATGGCATTCTCCAGAATGCACAGAAAGGCCAGCTCCAGTCCTGCCTTGCCGCCGGCCACCCTGTCCGGCATTCCCTCCGTCATTTCCACCGAAAAGATGATGTCCTTCTTCCGGCACTGCGGCCAGATCACGAGGCGCACCAGATCCAGACACGAGCGCACGGAAAACGTGCTGCTGTGCACCGTTCTCTCCCCCGGATTCAGCCGCGCAATCTGCGCGAGATCCTCCATATAGGCCGGCAGCAGCTCCGCAGCCTTTGCCATCTTGTCAATCTGTCTGCGCAGCTCCTTCGGATTGGCGTTCTCTCTTGCGGTTCTGGCCGCGCTCTGGATGCTGCCCATCTGCCCCTGCAGGAGACTCTGCATGCGGAGAATGGACTTGTCCTTCTCCTTTCCGAGAATCTGCTGGTCTACGTTCTTCTTCTGCAGGGCAGCCTCCTGCCTCGCCAGCTCCCGCTGCAGCTGCGCCAGCTGTTCCTCCAGCTGCTCCCTTCTGCTCCGTTCCTCCTGCAGCAGTTTCTCCTTCTCCTCGGTCAGCTTCGCCTCCCGCTCCCGCGCTGCGGCCTCCGTTTCCCGGAGCCGCGTTTCGTTCTCACCGGTCAGCCGCTTTTCCAGCTCCTCCTTCTCGCACCTGGCCTGTCTGCCAAGATCGGTCACCGTCCACTCCAGCTTCAGGATCCTGTCCTGATAGCTCTTCTCCTGCCGGAGGCTCTGCTCCCGGCTCTCCTTCTGTGCCTCCTCGGCGGAGTCGGCGCGGCTCCCGGCATCCTCTGCCGCCTTTCTGGCTGCCTCCAGCTCCTGCGTGAGCTGCTCCTTTTCCTGCCGGTGTTTGCCCTTCTCTTCCTTCCAGGAGACCGCGAACTGGTCGGAAATCTCCCTTCTGGCCTTGGCCACCGCTGCCTTCTGCTCCTTGGCCGCCTGCTCCAGCTTCGCCTTGATGAGTGCGGCCGCCGCCTCGCTCTCCTCCCTTGCAATCCGGCCGGACGTCTCCAGCTCCTCCTTCACCTGTGCGAGCTCCTCCCGCAGGGCAGCAAGACCACTCCCCTCTTCCAGGTCCCTGAGCTTCTCCTCCAGCTCCTTTCTGCCCTTCTCCGCCTTCCGGCGCTCCTTTTCCTCCTCACGGACCAGATCCGCAATCTCATCGAACATCAGGTACAGGACCGTTCTGCCGCTGTCCTTATAGGCCGCCGTCACCGTCATGTGGCAGGGAATCCGTTCCCGGTCGGAGCTCTTGCTCTTCCTGCCGGCAGCTCCCGCAGCCTTCCCGTCGGTTCCGGACGCGGTGCTGCCTTCCGGCTCCGCCGCTCCGGGCATTTCCGGCATTCCCTCCGAGAGAAGCGTCACCCGCAGGGCCAGGGGCCTTGGCTTTTTCAGTGCGGCCATCTCCGCCACCAGCGTGGTCATGCGCTTCTGATCTTCCTTTGGCATCATAAAGAACACGTTCTGGTCCATCCGCGCATACAGCACCGCCTCATCCTGCTCCAGCTTCCGGAAAAACCAGCCGTTGACATACATGACGCGGATGTCATTGCCCAGCACCGTCAGGGTCATGATCCCGCCCGGCAGGGCATCCGCAAAGGTGCGGATCTGCTCCACATCGGTTCTGATGTATTTCCGCGACATCCCGACATAGACAATGACATAGCTTTCTCCCTCCCTGCGCAGCGCCAGCGTCACCCGCAGGTTCACCGACGATTCCTCGTGCTTTGGAATCAGATTGATGTCATAGGCCGTCACCGAGACCGGCTCGAGGCCGGGGGCCGAGCGGATGGAAGCCACATCCACGTTGTACGCCTTCGGATCCTCCTCCAGCGCCTCCCGCAGGAATTCCCGGATGGAGCGTACGCTCTTCAGATGCCGTATCTCATTGGGCGTGATCCAGATGATGTCATCCGCCAGAAAGCTGCACGTGGCATCCGCATCCTTCTTATTAAAGTACTGGGTCAGGAAATCCTTCCCGAAATCAATTGCACTCTGCATATCTCTTCCCTGCCGTCTGTTCCGGCACTGATTTTCTCCTGTGCTCCGCGCTGCCGTTCCGAATGCCGGCCGGGCATCACAGGAGCAGGCGCAGCTTCTCCTCCATCACCCGGATCCGCACATGATCCGCCTTTCGCTCCACCTCCCCGTCGGTATGCACCCACATGGGCTCCGATGTCCGGATTTCCATCCGGCTCCCGCGGAGGGTGTGAATGTAGGGGAGCTCCAGATGCCTGCCGAAGGGAACCCTCGGAAAGGCATGATAAAATGCGCTGTTCTTCTCCGGATCCGCCACGCACAGATTCAGCAGTCCGTCATCGGCATCCGCATCCGGTGTGAAGCGGAACCCGCCGCCCTCGTATTGGTGATTCATGCATGCCAGGAGAAGGAGTCGGTCATAGTGCACCTCCCGGCGCACCTCTCCCTCCTCCAGCATGATGCTGGCTTCTCCGCAGTGCTGCCCGCCGATCAGCTGAAATGCCGCATGCAGATAGATCATTTTCCCCAATCCGATGCGGTTCAGTGCCGACTTATACCGCGAACGCGCCGCCCTCTCACAGATGCCCGCGTCAAAGCCGATGCCGCAGCTGACGGCAAAGCGGCGGCTCCTGTCCGTATCCGCATACACCAGCTCCCCGATGTCGCAGGTCCTGTGGACCTTTCCCTCCAGAATTCTGGCAGCCAGCTGCATCGGATCACCGGGAAGATCCATATCCCTTGTCAGGTCATTGCCGGAGCCCGCCGGAATGTGTCCGAACAGAACACTCCCCGGATGCTCCAGGCCGTTGACGGCCTCGTTGACGGATCCGTCTCCGCCCACAATGACAATGGCCGGCTCTTCCTCCTGCTGCTCCAGCTCACGGCAGATTTCACCGATTCCCTTTTCCGCAGAAGAGAAATGCACCTCGTAGTCCTGCCCGCTCTCCTCGAAGATCGGCTCCAGCCGTTCCCAGGTCCTGCCGGTTCTGCCGGAAGCCCCCGCCGGATTAACAATGATATGAAACAGCATGCTCGCCCCCCTGCCGGATCTTCACCGCTTTTCTGTCAAAGGTGAGGATTCCGTTGATCTCTTCCTCCACATCGGAAACCTGTGTATAGACATAGGCGGAAAATCCCTTCCCCAAAAGCTTCTCCGCCTTCTGCATCATAGCACGAAACTGCCGGTTCAGATCCTTTTCGTCCTTTACCCTCCCGTATCCGTAGGCCTTCTCCGTCGTCCTGTGCCCCTTTACGCCGTACGGCAGTCCGCCGAATTCTGACAGCACGAGGATCCTCGGATCCCTTTTGCGGTAAACCAGCCGCAGGAAGTAATGATGGATGCTCTGAAAATCTCCGCAGCGCTGATCAAACCAGCCGCTGGCCGAATCGATCAGCCGTCCGGAGTGCACTCCGTCCGCCTCCCGCAGCCGCTCGGTCAGCCGTCTCGTATCAAACTGACCCCAGCCCTCATTGAACAGCACCCAGGTGCACAGACACGGATGGCTTTTGAGCAGCCGCACCGTTTCCAGCATGTCCCGCTCAAAGGATTCCCGACCCGAAGGGTCCTGCCGGGCGAACAGCCACGGGTGCGCGTCACTGACATACAGCAGGATCTGCTGCATTAATGTGGCCCCGTAGGTGACGAACCAGCTGCGGTACGGACCGCCCCCGCACACCATGTCCTGCCACACGGCCATGCCCAGCCGGTCGCAGTGGTAATACCAGCGCTCCGGCTCGATCTTGATGTGCTTGCGCAGCATGTTGAAGCCGAGCTTCTTCATCTGCAGGATGTCATAGACCATCGCCGCATCGGAGGGGGCCGTGTACAGTCCGTCGGACCAGTAGCCCTGGTCCAGAACGCCCCTCTGCTGCTGCGGCCGGCCGTTCAGGAGAAGCTGTGCGGCGCCTCTCTCCCTGCGGCCCGCGCGATACGCCCGCAGGGCGCAGCAGCTGTCGACCTCATCGGCTTCGTCCCTGCCGTCCGGATTCTGCAATACCGCGGTGATTCCGTACAGCCAGGGTGTCTCCTGCGTCCACAGGCAGGGATCCGCCATCGGAACGGTCGTCCACTCCCCGGGGCGCACGTCGAATTCCTGCAGAACCGGTCTGCGCAGCCGCACCGCGTCCTCTGCCGTGCGGATGTAATCCTCCGTGTACAAAGAGGGCTGCCGCAGCTGTACATGAATCCGCGGCTCCTGTGCCTCACCGGCCGCTGCAGAAGCTCTGTCCCGGACCTTCTCCCCGCCCGCTGCACAGGAAATGCGCAGATACAGCAGTCCTCGTTCCGGATCGGATTCTGTCTCGATGCCCTCGATATGGGCTGCCGGAACCTCCTCGAGCCAGACGGTCTGCCAGATGCCGCTGGTCGCTGTATAGAACATGCCGCCCGCCCGGAGCTTCTGCTTGCCCCTTGCATGGCTGACGGCATCGGTATCATCCCGCACGCAGACGGTCAGTTCGTTGCAGCCCTCCCGCAGGAAGCCGCCCGCCTGCATCGTGAAGGGCCAGTAGCCGCCCGTATGGCTTCCCACATAATGTCCGTTCAGCCATACCCATGCCGCCTGGTCCACCGCACCGAAGTGCAGGAGAACGCAGTGTGTCTCTGCCGCTGCGCCGCTCCACGAAAAGCTCCTGCGGTACCACAGTCTCTCACCGGGGAGGAGCTGTCTCTCCACCCCGGAGAGCACGCACTCCGGCGAAAACGGCACGCGGATGGTCCCGTCCCAGGGTCCGGACATGGAAAGCTGCCCGGCAGCCGCTTCCGTCCCGTCTGCTGTCTCCGTTCCGTCTGCTGCCCCATCTGCTGCCTCGTCTGCGGCCTTCCGGATGGCATAATCCCATTTCCCGTTCAGACACAGCCAGCTCTGCCGCACGAGGGACGGCCTTGGATATTCCGGCAGCGGGAGAAGGTTCGGATTCTCCTGCAGCTCTTCGCCCCATGTTGTCAAAAGTCGATTCCTCATATCGTTTTATCATAACATAGGTGGCTGCCTTCGTGTCCGTGACAGGTTGAGAACCGCTGCTCTTGTTCGTTGTTGCTGTTATTTCAAAAAGCCCCCGGCGCTGCGTCGGCAGCGTCAGGGGCTTCCT
>CAVKMX010000008.1:0-34830 GCA_963657295.1 Clostridium sp. CAG:302 | reverse complement strand
TCCTCGCACGGAGTGAGAACGTCCCCAGGACGGACAGCTCCGCCAGGACCCGTCGCCGGCTGTCTGTACAGTAACCTTTTGCGCATTCCGTGCGCTTTTCCCTTGACAGGACGGCGGGATCTGCATATAGTTATCAAAGGTAATTAACGGAGGTAATGATGCAGATCGAACTGGCAAAGCAAATGATGGATGCCTGTTACAGGGCAAAGCGGATACATGATCTCCTGCCGGCCCTGCCGGCCGGCGTAACTGCCTCGTATATCCACTATCTGGATGCGATTGAGACCGTTGAGCAGGAGGGGAGAAGAGCGAAGATTTCGGACATCAGCGACCGTCTCCGGCTTCCGCGCCCCGGGGTGACCCGTACCGTGAAGGAGATGGAGAGGAGAGGTTATCTTCAAAAGGAAATCTCGGCGGAGGACGGACGGATCACCTACCTGACCATCACGAGGGAGGGCAGAGCACTGTCAGCCCGGTACAACCGCGAGTGCTTTGAGCAGGTTGCCTCTTATCTGGCGGACATCCCGGAAGAGGATGCGGAGACGATGATCCGAACCGTCAACCGGGTGTATCAGATCATGTGCGAAAGGAGAATTCATTTTGAAGACTGATCAGCAAGACTTTACGCAGGGCAGCATTCCGGGAAAGCTGGCGCGGTTCATGCTGCCGGTGCTGGGAGCTCTGGTGCTGCAGGCAGCCTACGGTGCCGTAGACCTTCTGGTGGTGGGACATTTTGGCTCCACCTCGGGCTTGTCGGCGGTTTCCACCGGCAGCCAGGTGCTGAATCTGGTCACCTTCGTGGTGACGCAGCTGGCGATGGGCGTTACGGTACTCATCGCGAGATATCTCGGAGAGAAGCACGCGGACCGGATCGGCTCTGTCATCGGCGGAGCGGCCGTTGTTTTCGCCGTTCTCTCGGTGCTCCTGTTCCTCGTCATGGTACCCTTTGCCGGACCGATTTCGATCCTCATGCAGGCACCGGCAGAGGCGGTGGAGCTGACCGCCAGCTATGTGCGGATCTGCGGCAGCGGCATCTTCTTCATTGTGGCGTATAACCTGCTCGCAGCGGTTTTCCGCGGCATGGGTGACAGCAAGTCGCCGCTGCTCTTCGTTCTGGTGGCCTGCGTTGTGAACATTGCGGGGGACCTTCTGCTGGTGGCAGGCTTTCACATGGATGCGGCGGGTGCAGCCCTTGCCACCGTGTTCGCACAGGCGGTCAGCGTGGTGTGCGCGGTGGTTATTCTGGCGAAGAAGAAGCTCCCCTTCACCTTCTGCAGAGCGGACTTCCGTTTGAATGACCAGTGCGGCAAGTTCCTCGCCGTCGGCGTGCCGCTGGCCCTGCAGGAGTTCCTGACGCAGGTTTCCTTTCTGGCCTTGTGTGCCTTCGTGAACCGGCTGGGACTGGAGGCCTCCTCCGGCTACGGAGTGGCCTGCAAAATCGTGAATTTCGCCATGCTGGTTCCGAGCTCGCTCATGCAGTCCATGGCATCCTTCGTCTCCCAGAATGTGGGGGCAGGCAACCGGAAGAGAGCGAAGAAGGCAATGTTCACTGGGATTGCCATCGGCCTTGCGTTCGGTGCGGTTGTTTTCGCTCTGGTGATGCTGAAGGGAGATCTGCTCTCCGGCATCTTTACGACGGATGAGGCGGTGATCCGAAACGCCTATGCCTATCTGAAGGGCTTTGCGCCGGAGACCATTGTCACGGCGATTCTGTTCTCGATGGTGGGTTATTTCAACGGCAATGACAAGACCGTCTGGGTTATGATCCAGGGACTGGTACAGACGCTCCTCGTGCGGCTGCCGATGTCCTATTTCATGAGCATTCAGCCAGATGCAAGTCTCACCCGCATCGGCCTTGCGGCGCCGACCTCCACCTTTGTCGGAATTGTGCTGAATGTGTGCTTCTTCCTCTACCTGAACCGCAGGGAGCAAAAGACTGCACAGGGCACGGCAATTCCTTCTGCAGAGACAGCACCTGTGATAGAATCAGATTCTGACTGCTGCTGATTTTCACCGCGAATCCGTCCGCCTGCCGATTTCCATTCGGAATTCGTCCGCAGGCGGCCGGTTCCTGCTGAAAGCAGCAGGTGCGGAAGCAATACACATTCGGTTTGCAAGGCAGAAGGGAGAGGGAATAATGCAGGAGAAACATCGGGGGAGCTTCAGCGGTTCGCTGGGCTTTGTTCTGGCGGCGGCAGGGAGCGCGGTCGGGTTGGGGAATATCTGGAGATTCCCGTATCTGGCGGCAAAGGACGGGGGAGGAATTTTCCTGGTGGTGTATCTGCTGCTGGCGCTCACCTTCGGCTTCGCACTTCTGACCACAGAGATCGCCATCGGGCGCAGGACCAGGCAGAGTCCGCTGACCGCTTATGCAAGGCTCCGGCCGCGATGGGGGTTCCTGGGCGTGATCGCCTGCATTGTTCCCACCATCATTCTCCCCTACTACTGCGCCATCGGCGGATGGGTGCTGCGGTATTTTGTCGTTTTCGCAGCCGGAGGAGCGGAGACGGCCGCAGAGGACAACAATTTCACCGGCTTCATCACGCAGGTTCCGGCGCCGATTGTGTTCATGCTCATTTTCCTGGCCGCGACCTTCTTCATTGTCTATCTGGGCGTGGAAAAGGGGATTGAACGATGCTCCAAGATCATGATGCCGACGCTGCTGGTGCTCATTGTCTGCATCGGAGTCTTCGGTCTGACCATTCAGCATACCGATGAGAACGGCGTGACCAGAACCGCGCTGGAGGGACTGCGGGTTTATGTGGTTCCGGATCTTTCGGGAATGACGCTGCGCGGGTTCCTGTCGGTGGTGGTGGATGCCATGGGGCAGCTGTTCTATTCGCTGAGCGTTGCCATGGGCATTATGATCGCCTACGGCTCCTATATGAAGGATGATGTGAGCATTCAGCAGTCCATTCAGAGGATTGAATTCTTTGATTCGCTGGTGGCTTTCCTCGCGGGAATGATGATCGTGCCTGCGGTCTATGCCTTTATGGGAACGGAAGGAATGTCGGCGGGACCGAGCCTGATGTTCGTTACGCTGCCGAAGGTGTTCCGCGCAATGGGCGGCATCGGCACGCTGGTCGGACTGGTGTTCTTCGTGATGGTGCTGTTCGCGGCGCTCACGTCCTCAGTTTCCATTCTGGAGGCCATGGTTTCGAGTCTGATGGACCGCAGGGGCATGACGAGACGCCGCGCCTGCGCTCTCTGCGGCATCTATGCACTGGTGCTCGGCGTGATCGTGTGCCTTGGATACAATGTGCTCTATGTGGAGTGCAGTCTGCCGAACGGTGCGACGGCCCAGATCCTTGACATCATGGATTATCTGAGCAACAGCATTCTGATGCCCATTGTGTCCATTCTGACCTGCATCCTCGTCGGCTGGGTCCTGGGACCGGAGGTTGTTGTGGAGGAGGTGGAAAAGACGGGGACGAAGATGGCCTGGAGGCGGCTGTACTGCGTCATGATCCGCTTTGTGGCACCCGTTCTGCTGGCCGTTCTGCTGTTCCGGAGCCTGGGATGGCTGTGATTCGTGCCGGGAAGGAGGCGCTCTGCATGACTTTGGATATCAGGAAGGCGCAGCCGCACATCCGGGCCGGCTTTCGATCCCATGTCCTGTCCTGGACGCTGTGCAATGTGGCGGTCATCAATCTGATCTTTGCCGGCGCCGGCGGATTGGTGCGGATCACCTTTAACCGGGCGGATGCGCTCAATCCGGATATGCTGAATGCCGGTTACTGGAGAGCACAGCTGATTCTGTCGCTGGTGCAGGTTGCCGTCATCGGCCTCCAGTTCTTCCTGGCCTACCGTACACTGCAGAGGCAGAACGAGAAGCGGGCGCCGGTGGAGGCCGCGGACGGGCACGTTGTATTGTCGGGCGGTGTTGTCCTGCAGCTGCTGGAGGTCTGGGCGGTGGCGCTGGTAGGAATCAAGCTGGCGGACCTGGTTCTGACGGACATTTACCGGAACTTTGTGGCGGATCTTTTCGCCCTCTTCGACCTGGCCGATGCGCATGCCATGGCGGTTTTCCGGACCATGTACAACAATACGCATGCCTTCAAATACATCGGCATGCTGGTGGCGATTTCTCTGGGAATGTTCATCACAGGCGTGATGCTGGGGGACAGGATTATGAAAATCACGGCTGCCGGGCTGATCGCGGTGTTCATTCTGACCGCCTCTCTGGTGCAGATGGGGACCTATGTCATTCTCGACCGCGCCTTCGCCATCGTCTGGTCCTCGGTGATTCTGCAGCTCCTGCAGACCTTCGGGCTGCTGGGCTTTGCTTTTTACCTGCACCGCCGGTATCGGAGAATCTGACGCGGCAGACACATAGGAACAATACGAAAGGGAAGGAGTATTATGCGGCTGATCCGAAATGGCTTTGTCATCGATCCGGCCTCCGGACTGCAGGAGAAGCGGGATGTTCTCATCGGAAGGGACGGCAGGATTGAGGAACTGATTCCCTCGGGAGCTCCGCTCCCGCCGGATTATGAGGCTGCGGCGGCTGAGGAGGTGCTGGACGCCTCGGGCTGCATCGTGGCGCCGGGGCTGGTGGACACGCATTCACATTTCCGCGATCCGGGCTTTACCTGGAAGGAGGACCTGCATACGGGGGCTCTGGCCGCTGCGGCGGGCGGATATACGACGGTGGTCCTGATGGCCAATACGAATCCGGCGGTGGATTCGCCGGAGGTTCTCATAGACATTCTCACACGCGGCAGCAGGGAGGACATTCATATCTTCAGTGCGGCCAATGTGACAAGGGGAATGCAGGGCGGTGAGGTCGGCGATCTTGCCGCGCTGAAGGCAGCGGGCGCAGTGGTCTTCACCGATGACGGCAGGCCGATTCTGGATGAGGCGGTCTTCACGTCAGCCCTTCGCCGGGCGGCGGAGCTGAATGTTCCGGTGAGCCTCCACGAGGAGGACCCGGCCTACATTCAGGAAAACGGAATTCATGGCGGCGGGAAAGCGGCGGCGCAGCTCGGCATCGGCGGATCCGACCGCATGGCAGAGATTGCCATGGTGAAACGGGACACGGAGATTGCAAAGGAGCTGGGGGCGAAGCTGCTGATCCAGCACATCAGCACGAAGGAGGCCGTGGAGCTGGTGCGGAGGGCACAGAGGGAGAATCCGCAGATTCATGCGGAGGCAACGCCGCATCACTTCTCTCTGACAGAGCGGGCGGTCATCGAAAAGGGGAGCCTTGCGAAGGTGAATCCGCCCATCCGGACGGAGGAGGACAGGATGGCGATCATCCGCGGCATGCAGGACGGTACGATTGACATCATTGCCACGGATCACGCACCGCACAGCGAGGAGGAAAAGGCGGCGGAGCCCCTCTGGAAGGCGCCGAGCGGAATGATCGGTCTGGAAACAGCACTGTCGCTGTCACTGAAGCATCTGGTGGAGCCGGGGTATCTCACCCTGCCGCAGATGCTGGCAATGCTCACCTGCAATCCGGCGGCCTATTACGGCCTGCCGGCGGGAAGGCTGGAAAAGGGCGCCTGCGCGGATATCGTGGTTTTCGATCCGGAGGAGAAATGGACCGTGACGAAGGAAGGCTTCCGCTCCAAATCCTGCAATTCGCCCTTCATCGGAGAAACCCTGCCCGGCGTGGTACGCTGCACCATCGCCGCGGGACGGGTCATCTACGGGAACGCGGGCGCGAAGCGGCGGAACTGACAGGCAGCAGGCGGCCAAGGCGCGTAACAGGAGAAGGCGGCGATAGCGCCTTCGAGTGTCCGCCTCATGGCCGGCTGCATCGAGGATTTGCGAATGCAAGGAGAAATCCGCGCATGCGATTTCTCCGCAGCACGGAGTGATTGTCGGCAGCGCTGACAATCACTCCTGGATAGGAGAAAATGCCATCGGGCATTTTCGAGTATCAAATTCGAGATGGGTGCTGAATAGTTACATTTTGCAAACGATGTACCGGAATCACTGCGGCATCAGCTGCAGAACGTCCCGGGTGAGGCTCCTCCTTCTCTCATCGAGAAGGAGGAGCTTGTTGTATTTGAAATACGCGTCGTTCCCGCAGGCGTTGACGAAGCGAAGAGCTCCGGCGTCGGCGGCGAGCTCCGAGAGGAAGAGAACCATCTCCTGCCCCTCCCCGAAGCACCTGGCAAGGAAGGTGAAGGCATGGGTTAGATGGTCGCCGGAGACCTCCTGCGCGCGCAGTCTCTCCTGCTCCCGCGCATCGAACCAGTCTCTGCAGAAGGCGAAGGCCTCTCGGCCGGAGACGGCGGCATCGGCCAGCCGGCTCTGCAGGGCGGAAAGGGCTGCCAGTGTAAGGCGACAGCGTCTTGCCTCCTCCCGGAGAAGGAGATGCGCGGCCTCCTTTGCTTCGAGCTCGGCGGAATCTGCACGGATCTCCTCCTCCAGCGCAGCCAAGGCGCTCTCGCCGCCCTTCAGCCTTGCCACCAGTCTCTGCAGCGCCTGCAGGAGCTGCTCCTGCACGGCCTTGTCCTCCTCCCATTGGCGGAATTCTCCGGCAAGCGCATCGACGAGGAGTGCGATGAGCGAAAGCTTCTCGTCAAAGGGTGCATTTTTCACAGCCAGCGTCTCCTCCCGGATTGTGCCGGCAAGGAGCTCCGGAATGCGGTAGATGCTGCGGTATTTGTTGTAGAGCTCATAATAGTGGAAGAAATCCCGTGCGATTTCGGGATCCTGAAGGTATTCGCCGGCGAGATTCTCGGTGACGGGCAGCTGCAGCTCCTCGTAGACCTTGAGAATCCGCGAGAGATCCTCCCAGCCCCTGGCGGTGACGAAATAGCGGTTCCCGACATCGGTCCGGATGGAGTAGAAATGGTCCTTCCGGATGTCAAGATAGGCCAGGACAGCACCGTGGACACCGCCGTCGTAGGCATAGCTGCGCCAGGCGGAGAGATCCTCCTCGATGGTGATCTTCCGGATGCGGTCCAGCGTCACGATGTCAAATTCACGGACGGATTTGTTGTATTCCGGCGGATTGCCGGCGGTTACAATGACAAAGCCCCTGGGCAGGACATGCGTGCCGAAGGTTTTGTACTGCAGGAACTGCAGCATGGTGGGGGCCAGCGTCTCGGAGACACAGTTGATCTCATCCAGGAAGAGGATGCCCTCTGCAATGCCGCTTCTCTCAATCTGATCGTAGACGGAGGCGATGATCTCGCTCATGGAGTATTCAGTGACGGTGGTTTCTCTGCCGCCGTAGCTTCTCTTTTCCAGAAAGGGCAGGCCGATGGCACTCTGCCTTGTGTGGTGCGTGATGGTATAAGAGACCAGATTGACGCCGCACGCGGCGGCTGCCTGCTCCATGATGGCGGTCTTGCCGATGCCGGGGGGACCGATGAGAAGGAGCGGCCGCTGCTTCTCCACCGGAATGAGATAGTCGCCTGCGGCATCCTTCTTCGTATAAGCCAGAACGGTGTTGATGACTTCCTGCTTCGCTTCCTGAATGTTCATAGATGCTTCCCGGGGGATGAAATCCCCGGAGCTTCCTCCTTCACTCTTTCTTCAGATAATTGTATATAGTGAAGCGGGAAAGGCCAAGAAAATCTGCCAGCTTTTCGGTAGATTTCTTGACGAGGAAGAAGCCCTTCTTGTCCAGATCGTTCACGATCTGGATTTTCTCTTCCTTGCTCAGCTCCTCGACGGGCTTTCCGTAACGGTCCAGCGCTCCCTTCATGAGCTCCTCCAGCAGGGTGTCGATGTTGCCGGTGAAGAACTCGGGGTCCTGCGGATCTCCGCTGACGGGTGCGCTGACAAGATCACCCAGAACACCGGCGGTCTGCAGCATTCCTGTGATATCAAAGTTGATGCAGAGGCTCCCGGTGATCTTGCCGTATTCATCGTGAAAATATTTGCTGGTGGAACGGAGGACCTTTCCGTTCTCCAGTGTGTTGATGTAGCATTGGTCCTTCGGCGCAACCGAGCCGCGGAGAACCTCAAGACCTGCATTGGTGCCGCCGTCTCCGACTTTGCGGCCGGTAACGTGCCCGTTCCAGATCGCAACGATGGTTTTGTTGTACGGAAGCGTCAGATCGTGCAGAACCACCTCGCAGTTGGAACCGAAGGCCAGCGCAATGACATTGGCCACATCCGACAACAGCGCTAGATTATCACTGACAAAGCCCATAGGATTTCCACTCCAGTATTACAGCAATGTGTGTATTTGATTCGGCCGGCGGTTGTCTCCCCTTGCCGGGGACTTCCGCCGGGTATTCATTGTAGCACAGGACGAGAGAGGGAAGAAAGTCAAACCGCACGCTGCAAATCAACAAAATGTTTATATGCATACACTTTTATCGGAAAAATACGGACAACTCTGCAGGAGGGAAAACCGGGGGACAGACGCAGCTATATCGCGAGGATTTTGACAATTATTATAAAAAAATATAAAAATCCTCGTTGACACAGGGCAGAACGTAACATACACTGTTTGTAGAAAAACTCAACGACACATCAGAGTAAAATCAACAAAACGTTTAAGAGACTGGCTTGTGGATGACCGATATAGAATTGGCGCTTCTGCTGATTTTATGCTTGATGACAAAGGAGTCATCTGCCGTCAGCGGCAGATGGCTTTTTTGCTGTCATCGGCCGGGCTCAGACAGGAGAAAGGAGGTTCGGGAGAGTACAGCAGCGAAGGAACGGACAGCATGAACCGTAAGACCGTTCGATTTCTGACGCAGGGCAGGCAGGCCCGCGCATTCGCACAGAGATCGTCCGGGGCATTACAGGAAACCTTGTGAGGAGGGTATGATGTTAAGCACAGCGAATGCAACATTCTTTATCATCGGATTCATTGTGTATGTTGCGGCAATGATCCTGATCGGAACCATTGCCAGTAAGGGTAAGGCAGAAGGTAAGGGATATCTTACCGGCGGCGGAGAATTCCCGCTGTTTCTGATTTTTGCTACCATGGCGGCCACGCTGATCGGAACGGGATCGGCCATCGGCGCAACGGCCAACGGCTTTAAGGGCGGCTTCTACGGCTCGGCATACGGCCTCGGCGCGGCACTCGGACTCATCGTTCTGTGGCTGATCACAAAGGACAAGGACCTGCACGGAAAGGGCTTTGTCACGATGGCCGAGGAGGCACAGTTCTATTTTAATGGCGACAAGCATATGAAGGCCGTGATGAGCATCATGATGTATGTGATCGAGGTGGTATGGCTCGGCAATCACATCAACGGCGGCGCAACATATCTTTCCTATATCACCGGCATGGACGCGACCGTCGCGAAGGTCGTTGCCGTCTGCGGCTTCGGCATCTATGTCATCATCGGCGGTCTGGTTGCGGTTATCTGGACCGATCTGATTCAGCTGATCATCCTGCTGGCAGGCTTTGTGGCCATTCTGTTCGTGTCCATTCCGGTGGCCGGCGGCTGGAGCGGCATCACGGAGACACTCATTGCAAACGGCAAGGGCGGCGGCCTGAGCTTCTACGGCATCGAGAACGTAGGCCTGATGGCACTGGTTACGCTGATCCTTTCGGTGGGCGTTCCCTGCCTCGGCACACCTACCTACAGAATGCGGCTGTATTTCTCCAAGGATGCCAAGACGGGCAGCAAGAGCCTTCTGATGTCGGCAGGCCTTCTCTTCGTCTTCTCCTTTATTCCGGCCATCATCGGTATGGCAGCCTTTACCATTGCCACCAACACGGGGGCACAGGCTGTGCTGGATACGCCGGATTATGCATTTACCTACATCGCAACGGTTGCTCTCGGACCGGTGCTGGGACTCCTGTTCATGATCGCAGGTCTTTCCGCAACGATGTCCTCCGGTGATTCGGATGCCATCGCAGCCGTTACCATCTTCATTCAGGACGTATATCCTCTGTTCACCGGCAAGAAGCTGGAGGAGGAGAAGGTCGGCAAGTACTCGAGAATTGTGACGGTCCTGACGCTGGCGCTGGCTTTCTTCGCCACACTGTTCGCCAAGGATGTCATGAGCTACATCAGCAATGTCATCGGCTCCGTGATCCCCGGCGTTTCCGTTGCCATGTTCCTCGGAGCAAAGTGGAAGAAGGCAACCTGGCAGGGCGGCCTTGCCTCGGTAATCGGCGGCATCGTCTTCGGCGTGCTGTATCTGGGTGTTGCTCCGATTTCGGAGTGGGTGAAGGGTGTGTTCGCAGGCCCGATCATTCCCGGCACCGTTCTGACGCTGGTTCTGTGTGTGGTGGTATCGCTCTGCACGAAGAACGAGGAGCTGACCGACGAGCAGAAGCTGCAGAAGGTGATCGAGGCCCGCGGCTGATTGCACCGGACGAGAATTGGTACAGACAGGATCTGATAACGCTTCGGGCCGCCTGCGGAATTGCTGCTGCGCAGCCCGGATGCGCGGCCCGGAGATGTTGCCGGATGAGTTCGGAGTATCGTGCGGGGAGGGAGACTCCCCGCATTTACATTTATGAGGTGCGGCATGCTGATCAGGAATGGTTTGATTTACGACGGAAGGGGAAATGCCCCTTATCACGCGGATCTTCGGATCCGCGGCGGCAGAATTGCAGAGATCGGTCAGGGACTTACCGGTGAGGAGGAGATCCTGGACGCGGCGGGAAAAGCCGTGACGCCGGGCTTCATTGACATCCACCGGCATTGTGACAATAAGCCGTTTCTGGATATGTCCTTCGCGGTCCCGATGCTGGCGCAGGGAATCACAACGACGGTGGTCGGCAATTGCGGGATTTCGCTGACGCCCTGCAATGAGGATCCGGTGAAGGCGCAGGAGGCCTACGATTTTGATGAGCCGGTGCTGGGGCCTCCGGTGAGGGGGATCTATTCCTATCATGATTACATGACACGGCTGGAGAAGCTGCCGCTTCCCCTGAACATGGCCGCCATGATCGGCACCGGCAATGTCAAGATTGCTGTCAAGGGCTTCTCGAACACGCCGTTTACCGAAGAGGAGATGGCAGCGGCCAGGGGCCTGATCGAGGACGCCCTGAAGGAGGGGGCTCCCGGAATCTCCGTCGGCATCATGTACCTGCCGGAGTGCTATAATTCCACCGATGACTATGTCCGGATGCTGGAGCCGCTGGGAAGATACGATTCCATCGTCACGGCACACATCCGCGGCGAGGGCGACAGCATGGTGGAGAGCGTCAAGGAGATGATCGAAATCGGCAGACGCGTCGGCTGCAAGGTGGAGATCAGTCATTTTAAGTCCTGCGGCATGAAGAACTGGAACAAGGAGATCTACCGCGCCATCGATGCCATCAACGAGGCCAGGGCAGCCGGACAGTGGGTTGCCTGCGATCTGTATCCCTATGAGGGAGGCTCAACGGCTCTGACGACCATGCTGCCGCCGGCCTTTGTGAACGGAGATATGACGGCCGCTCTGCAGAGACTGGGGACACCGGAGGGAATCGAGAGCTTCCGCAGAATGGCTTCGGTGGAATACGATGACTGGGATAATTTCTGCCTGACGCTGGGCTGGGACAGAATCCTGATCTCCGGTGTGGTGAATGAGCACAACAGGCGCTTCCTCGGATACAACGTGACGGAGGCCGCGGCGAAATTCGGCTACGAGGATGCCTATGACCTGGCCGGCTATCTCATGCACGACGAGAACGGCCGCACGGCAATCATCAACATGAGCATGTGCCAGGATGACATCGATGCGGTGGTGAAGCTTCCTTATACGGTGTTCATTTCGGATTCTATCTATGCGGATACCGACACGCCGCATCCGAGAATGTACGGTTCCTTCCCGAAGGTGCTGCGTGAATATGTCAGGGAGAGAGGGCTTCTTTCCATGGAAGAGGCCATCATGAAGATGACGTCTCTGCCGGCAGAGCGGATGGGACTTGCGGGGCGCGGCGTGATCGAGACGGGATATTGCGCGGACATCAATGTTTTCGACCCGGAGGTCTTCGCCGACCATGCAACCTATGACAATCCGACGCTCCTGTCCACAGGGCTGACGGCATGCATTGTCAACGGCGGCATTGCATATCGGAATGAGGCAAAGACAACGGAGAACTACGGCACCGCCATCCGGGCAGACCGGAGATCTTCAAAAGAGAATTGCTGAAAGAGGCTGGAGTATGGAAGGATACGTTCTGAATAATACGGAGGAGGTCATTTCGCCGAGTCTGATCTATGATCTGGACATCATCCGCAGGAACACAGAGGAAATCATCCGGATTGCCGGCGGTCCGGAACGGCTGTGGCCGCACATCAAGACGCATAAGTGCATCAAAATGGTGGAGCTGCTGATGTCCTACGGCATCCGCAGGTTCAAGGCGGCCACCATTGCGGAGGCGGAGATGGCAGCCATGGCGGGAGCGGAGAGGGTGATCCTCGCCTATCCGCTCATCGGGCCCAATCAGAAAAGGCTGATCGAGCTGGCAAAGGGCTTCCCGAAGACGACGTTCTACGCGATGGAGGATGATCTCGGCCAGATGCGTCTGCTGTCGGAGCTGTGCGGCAGAATGGATTACGAGCTGGCCTGCCTTGTGGACGTCAACACCGGGCTGGACCGCACGGGCGTTCCGATGGAGCGCGTGGAGGCGTTTTACAGGGAGAGTGCGGCACTCCCGCATTTGAGGCTTGAGGGTCTTCACTGCTACGACGGAGACCGGCATGAGAGGGAGTTCGCGGACCGCAACCAGAAGGTTGTCGAAACAGACGCGTTGATTGCGGCGATCGTCTCCAACCTGCGGCGGGACGGGTATGCGTGCGATATCGTTGTCGCCGGCGGCACGCCGTCGTTCCCGTGCCATGCAAAGGATGACGCGTGGTATCTTTCGCCAGGGACCTCCTTCATTCATGATGCGGGCTACCGGGACGGGATTCCGGATCTGAACTGCACGCCGGGGGCGGCTGTCATGACACGGGTTGTCAGCCATCCTGCGCCGGGGTGCTTTACGCTGGATCTCGGATACAAGGGAATTGCGTCGGATCCGTCCGGGCAAAGAGGCTGGATCTGCGGGTATGAGGATGCGGAATCGGTGATGCAGAATGAGGAGCACTGGGTCTGGCGGCTGAAGGATGAGGATCGGATACCGCCGATCGGCACCTGTCTGTACGTCATTCCCGCCCACATCTGTCCGACCTCAGCACTGTATCCGGAGGTGCTCATCGCACAGAAGGGAGAGGTGACGGACCATTGGCAGGTGACGGCCAGGAACCGCAGGATTACGTATTAGGTTATGGTATTGGAAAGCAAAACTTTACAGGAGGAAGAATCATGGATGTTTACGAGGTAATGAAGGCAAAGGGAATTGTACTGCCGACACCGCCGGCAAAGGGCGGCGTATATACGCCGGTGCAGCGCTTCGGCGAGGGCGATAAGCTGCTGTACTGCTCCGGCTGCGGGTGCGATGTCGGCAACGGGGACAACGTCATCGGCAAGCTCGGCAAGGAGCTGACGCTCGAGGAGGGACAGCATGCTGCGTACAACTGCATGCTCAATCTGCTCGCCAATCTGGATGCGGAGATCGGCGATCTGAACCAGATCAAGCGTTTTGTGAAGGTACTGGCCTTTGTCAACAGCGCAGATGATTTTGTACAGCAGCCGCAGGTGGTCAACGGTGCGTCCAACCTGCTGAAGGACATCTTCGGAGAGGAAATCGGAGTTCCCGCAAGAACTGCCATGGGAACCAACGTGACGCCCGGCAACATTGCGTGCGAGATTGAGCTGCTGGCAGAGCTGAAGTAGGAGCAGAACGATCTGCGGGCTCTCAGCGGCTCTCCGGCGATCGGTACAATACAGATGCACTTTCGGAACGCTTCCGGACGGTCCTTTTCGGGGGATATGTCCGGAAGCGTTACGTATATCTGTTCAGCCGCATCGAGGTTTTCCGAAGGAAAAACGAGGTTACAGTTCATTCGCCCGCCGAGCGACAGGGTGGCGGAGAATGTCCAGTCCGGGGGCCTTGCGAGGCCTCGGTGCTTGCGAGCGTCTTATGCGAGCTTAGCACCGCTAGGTCCTCGCACGGAGTGAGAACGTCCCCGGGACGGACAGCTCCGCCAGGACCCGTCACCGGCGGGCGTCTGTACAGTAACAAAACGAGATGCGGTACCGAACAGAAACCGCAGAATGGATGGAGAAAGGTATGGCAAAGGAATATATTGCCGCGATTGACGGCGGAACAACGAATACACGGATTTATCTGATGCGGAAGGACGGCTCTCTTGCGGACCGCACCGGCTCGGAAACCGGGGTGCGGAATACGGCAATCGACGGATCGAACGCTGCGCTGAAGCGAGCCGTGCGGTCGATGCTGGAGGAGCTGCTGCAGCGCAGCCGGCTTTCGTGGGACGATCTGGAGGGGGTTTATGCATCCGGCATGATTACCTCCAACCTGGGACTGTATGAGCTTCCGCATGTCATTGCACCGGTTTCACTGAAAGAGATTGCCCGGGGCTGCAGAGCGGTTCGCATAGAGGACGTCTGCCCGCTCCCGATTCACTTTATCCCGGGAGTAAAGAACGTCAGGGATTCCGAGGTCAGTCTGGAAAACGTAGACGAAATGGATATGATGCGGGGCGAGGAAACCGAGGTGCTGGGGCTCTGGGCAGAGCAGGCCCTGGCGGCCGGGACCGTTCTGGTATTGCCGGGCTCCCATACGAAAATCATCGGCATCGGAGAAGGCGGCTCGATCAGGGGCTGTGTAACGTCCATGACGGGAGAGCTGCTGCAGGTGATGACACAGTACAGCATTGTGGGTGACGCCGTGGCCAATCGGTTTACGGATCATCCGGATCCTGCGTTTCTGCTGGCGGGCTATCGCGCTTCCAGGGATGCCGGGAGCTTTGGCAGAGCGGCCTTTGTCACGCGGATCTGCAGTCAGTTTGTCTGCCGGGACCCGGAGAAATGTGCCGGCTTCCTGCTGGGCGCGGTCCTGGAGAATGACATCGCAGCCATGCAGTCGAGCAGCTTTCTGAAAAAGCTGGGAGCAAGGGAGGCGGTGATCGCAGGGAAGGAGCCGCTTGCTTCCTCCCTTCGGTATCTGCTGGAGACGGAGCAGGTCTACGAGAAGGTAACCATTCTGCACAGGGAAGGAAAGGCTCCGATGGCGGCAGAGGGTGTACAGGCGATTCACAGATTCCTGACCATGGGACAGCAAGGCGGTGCGGAGTAAAGGCACGGAAGGGCTGCGCATCATCCGACGGTTCGGCGGATGACAGGGAGATGGGACGTGGATACAGAGAAGATGAGGAAGGAGACGGGGAAGATGGGATCGGATTTACACAACGGACAGAGTGCAATGGAGGCAATTCGGCAGCATAAGATCGTTGCTATTGTCCGCGGCGTGAAATGCGGGAAGATGCTGCCGCTTGCGGATGCCCTCTATGAAGGGGGGATTCGTCTGATGGAGGTGACCTTTGATCAGAGGAGTGAGGAGGGACGGAAGGAAACCCTTTCCTCCATTGAGCTGCTGTCACAGAAGAGAGCGGACCGGATGCGGATCGGCGCAGGCACGGTGCTGTCTGCGGAGCAGGTATGTGCGGCGCAGAGCGCAGGAGCAGAATACATCATTACGCCGAACATCAACGCAGAGGTGATCGAAAAGTCGCACGAGCTTGGACTGCCGATTATGTGCGGTGCGTTCACGCCGACAGAAATCGAATATGCATACCGGCTGGGAGCGGACATCGTGAAGGTTTTCCCGGCAAGCCTTGCAGGCCTGGACTATATCAAGGCAGTCCGCGGCCCGCTCGGTCACATCCCGATGAGCGCAGTGGGCGGTGTGGATCTTGACAACATCGCGGATTTTTACCGCGCGGGGACAGCATCCTTCGGAATCGGGGGAAACCTTGTGGACAAGGCGGCCATAGAGCGGGACGATTATGCGGTCATCACGCAGAAGGCGGCGGCCTATGTCGAGGCACTGCGGAGGGCAGAATAGCGCTCTGCAGGAGCACGCGGCCCCGCAGGGGGCTACAGACGCTCCAGCCAGCGCTGGAGAGAGGGACTGGCGGCGGACATCTGTCCGCCTTTTCTGTGTACGGCAGCAAGCGCCATCTGCAGGAGATCCTCGCGGACGCCCTGTCCCTCCCACTGCGGGGCAAGATAGAGCCTTGTGATCCGATAATTTCCGGAGGTGATCTCCGGGAATTCAATCTCAGCAGTGATGGCGCCGTCCTCCTCCTTCCGGTAGATGCGGGAATGCGTTTCGATATAATGCATGCGGCTGCGCCTGCGGGAGCGATTCTGCAGATACATGGAGCGGAACAGAAGGTAACGCCCGGGCCGGGAAGCAGGCAGCTCGGATTTCCTCGGCCTGTCATAGACGAAGCCGAGCCGCTGGGGAAGAGGAGAGGCAGCCGCATCCATCCGGTCCGGGTAGCAGGAGACCTGCTCCAGATGCAGCTCATCGAAGCCGTAGCGCAGCAGCTCGAGCGCAGCCTCGATGAGAAAGCCCTGTCCGGCTGCATCCTGATAGGAGGAAGCCAGTGCCAGCGTGAGCTCCGCCTCGCGGCCGGCGTCCAGATAATCCGCCAGCTCCAGATTCTCAAGGGCCGCCTGTCCCACGAGACGATTGCTCTCGAGCAGGAAGACGTCATACTGCAGCTCCTGCCACGGCTCCAGGAGGAGCCGCTCGGTCACCAGCGAAGGACCCTGAAAGCGGCCCTGCAGCTCCTGTCCGCCATTATGCATGGAATCCTGTACCGCATCGTTCATGCTCATTTCCCCGCTACCGCCAGATCGGAAACGTCGTATTCGGCGTACTGATCCTCCACGACCTTATACACAAAATGATCCGCCACCTTTGTGGCGCCGGCGGCATTCAGATGGATGCCGTCCGAGAGATACTCGGCATAGTTGTTCTCGTTGACGGAGCCGTAGTAATTGTCCAGGAAGGACACGCTGCAGCTGCCGCAGGTGTCATAGGCCCATTGAAAATAATTGACCAGTGTTCCGTTGCCGATATCCGTTGTCCGCCCGCTGGCGCCGTTGTATTCGGCGTAGTAGGGAGAGAGGAAAACAATGCGGATATAAGGATAGGCGGCCTGCAGCAGCTGGAAGGAATTGGTGAGGGACCCCACATAGGTGGTCAGCTCCTCCGGTACATCCGGGTTCTGCATGGCCATGCCGTTGATGTAATCTGCGCCGTCGTACATGACGGCGATGATGTCCACCTTGTCAAAATCCGTATTCTTCAGTGCATCCACGGACCGCTGGTAGGTGTCATCCTCGGTATGGGCGGAGGCAACCGTCTCCAGTGAGCTGAAATCTCCGATGGAGATGGCATAGGAGACGTAGAACAGGTTGAAAATATCATCCATGGTATCCAGAGATTCCACGCTGTACTGCGCATTCTCACAGGTCACCTGAGAGCCGGGGAAGGCGGCGTTGATGACGTCAACGTTCCCGAGGGAGGCAATCTGTCCAGCAAGGCCCGTCCCGGAGGTATCCTGGGAGAACGGTTCGTTTCCGAGGCAGAGAATGGTGGTGACGCCGTCGTCCGTGTGTCCCTCGAGCTTTGAATCCGGGAGATAGACCATGTTGTCGTTTACCTCAATGATGTATTTGCCGCTGTTCTGGCCGGAGTGCACCTTGAGCTCGGTGCCGCGGTTCCACAGAAGGAGGCGGACAATGGCAATGAGGATCACCGCTGCGATGGCGGCGAGCAGGGCCAGATGGAGCGGAAAGGGAGACTTCTCCTGTGTTTCCCGCAGCGGGACGGAAGGCCTGCCCGGTGTGCCGGCCGGCTTTTTCCTGCGCCGGGGCCTGGAGACCCTTCCGGATGCTCTGCTGCCGGAGCGATTACCCCGGCGTCCGGCAAAGTGCCCGGAGGAAGATGCCTGGGCGGCAGGCGCCGCCGGCTCGGCCGCGGTCCTGCCGATCTCTGTGAGCTCCTCGAGCTCCGGAAGAAAATCGACCTCCTCCTCGTCCTCGCTCTCCGGGACCGCTGCAGCCGTCACGTTCTCCTCTGCATTGACCGTTTCGGTGTCCGCCTCGTCCGCTGCTGCGGAATCTTCCGCGGAATGAGTATCTTCACCGGCATCCCCGCCGGCTGCGGCAGGGGGCTGTGTATCTGCATCATCCTCTGCATCGGAGGAGCCTGCGTTGTCCTCTGCATCGGAGGTATCTGCATCATCCTCTGCGGCGGAGGGGCCTTCGTCCTCACCTGCCGACCGGTCGGACTCATTCAGAAATGCCTCCAGTTCGAGAATATCAAGGTCATTAAACATCTTTGTGGTCATAGTTACCTTTTCCTTATTGTTGCCTGTGCAGGGCCGGGAGCACCGAATCCGTCTAGGTATCACATTTTAGCTTACCTTGCTATAAAAATCCATGTACATACGGTATACTTGTAGCCTATGAAAAAAGACGAAGGCAGGAATTTCGCTCCGGACGAGCAGGGGCAAGTGCATAAGGTGCGGCCGGAGGAAACCGGAGAGACTGCGGATGTAACGGCATGGCTGGATGAGACCGGCGAGATCCCGGATGTGACGGCATGGCTGGATGAGACCGGTGAGATCCCGGCTGCAGCGGCATGGCTGGATGAGACCGGTGAGATCCCGGCTGCGGCGGAATGGCTGGACGAGACGGAAGAGCTGCCGGCTGCGGCGGAATGGCTGGACGAGACCGGTGAGATTCCGGCTGCAGCGGAATGGCCGGATGAAACAGGAGAGCTGCCTGCTGCCGCAGAATTCGCAGAGCGAGGGACGCCGGAAGAAGCCGATGACCTCCGGGATGCGGAAGAGAATCCCGGGAGATTCAGAGAGCCTTCCGGTGATAGTTCGCTTCTAAGGCTATATCTGAAGGACTGGGATGACACCCTGGACGAGGAGCCGGAGGGATGGTTCGGGACGGCGCGGATCCGGAAGCTGCGCGCAGGGAACGAAGGAGCGTCGGAAGCGGCTCCGGAGCTGCCGGTGCCGGAGGAATCGGAGGCATCGGACACAGCGGAGATCTCGGACATGGAGGAAGTGCCGGACACAGCGGAGATCTCGGACATGGAGGAAGTGCCGGTCACAGCGGAGATCTCGGGCATGGAGGAGGTGCCGGACACAGCGGAGACCTCAGACATGGAGGCAGCGGTGCTGTCGGATGTGCCGGAGAGGGGACTGCCGCGCCTGCGGGCCTGCCTGCAGGAGAAGAGAACCTTCGCGGCAGCGGCAGCAGGACTTGGAGTGCTGATCCTTCTCGCCGGGGCCGGTGCCGGTCTTTCTGCTGCGGGCAGCCGCAGGCTGCAGCAGCAAAGGGAGACTCTGGCCGCCGTCGGTGAGCTGCTCCCCGGAGATCAGGCATTGAACACAGAGGCGGTGAACCGTCTGGCGGAGCTTCGCATCCAAAGAGAAGAGGAGGAGGCCGCCGCCAGGGAGGCCGCGCGGCAGAAGGCGGAAAGGGAGGCGGAGCAGGACGAGGCAGAGGGCTCGGTCGCCGTGAATTTCACCCTGTCCACCATCCAGAGTGACCTGAAGATCAAGATTCGGCGGCAGAAGGAACAGTCTCTCATCGGCGGCGTTCCGTTTACCGTGAAAATCAAGGGACCGAACGGGAAGACAATGGAGCAGACCGATGAGGATGAGGATGGGATCATCTACCTCACCGGTCTTGCCAACGGCAAATACGAGGTGGCGCTCTGCTCGCTTCTTGACCTGGATGAGATCAAGCAGCAGGACGATTACCGGGAGAACGAGGACTATGTGCTCTACTCCCGCTACAGCCTCTCGGATCAGGCGCAGACCATTGAGGTCACCGATCACATTGCCTATGAGGTGGTGGACGTTTCGGATGAGGTGAAGTCCGCCTCGGAGGTCAACGCGGCCAAGGAGGATACGGCGCGCAATGACACCCCGGTGGAGAGCACCATCAAGGACACGGTGGAGTGGGTCGAGTCGACGAAGACGGAGATTACGGAGGAGGGTGGAGAAGCTGCCTACACAGAGGTCGCCAGAAAAGACGTGCCGGATCCGTACGCTGCGGCCTCCCTGTCATCGGGGGTCTTCCGCAGACTCTCGGAGGTCAGCACGGAGGATGAGACAGACAGCCGGGAGAGCGGAGCAGGCACCGGGGAGGAATCCTCCGGAGAAGGAACCTCCGGGGGCGGAGAAACCGCGGGGGAGACACCGGACGGCGGGAGCTCGGACGGGGACAATACAGACAGCACGGGAGAGAAAAAGGAGGAGGCCCAGCCGCAGCTGAAGACGGATCCTTCGGAGATTCATCTGGCGGCGGGCGGGACCCAGAGCATCAAGGCCACCGTGACGGGAGCCTCCGATACCACGGTGAGCTACCGCTCATCGGATACGGACGTTGCGACGGTATCGGATGGAGGCACAGTGCAGGGCGTGAAGGCCGGCAGCTGCACCATTACCGTATCCCTCAGGGAATATGAGAATGTCACGCAGACGGTTTCGGTCACGGTTTCGGAGAAGACCGACGACAGCACGCCGCTGAAGGATGCAGACGGCAATCCGCTCTACGTGAAGGAGAATGACACCTACCGCGCGGCGACAGCAGGCGACTACAGCAGTCACGAGGTTTTCTACCGCAAAACCGTAACCGAGAAAAAATACAGATACACCGGCTGGCAGCACATCAACGGGCTCACCTATTACTATGACAGGAACGGGACGCCCGTCACGGGGGCACAGATCATTCAGGGCGTGTCCTATACCTTCAGCAGCGAGGGAATTCTGGATACCGGCAGCACCAATGCAGGCATTGACGTGTCCATGTGGAACGGCTCCATCCGGTGGAGCGAGGTGGCATCCTCCGGGATTTCCTTTGCCATCGTCCGCTGCGGCTATCGCGGGTCCTCCACCGGTGCGCTGGTTAAGGATTCTGCGGTAGGAACCAATGTGACCGGAGCCAGAAACGCCGGACTGAAGGTCGGACTGTATTTCTTCTCGCAGGCCGTAAATGAGGCGGAGGCTGTGGAGGAGGCCTCCATGGCCGTGCAGATTGCCAAGAGCTACGGCATCTCCATGCCGATCTTCCTGGACGTTGAGAGCTCCGGCGGACGGGGCGATGCGGTGAGCGTGAGCCAGCGGACAGCCAACATCGCCGCCTTCTGCAAAACGGTACAGAATGCCGGTTTCTCGGCGGGGGTGTATGCGAACACCAACTGGTTCAGTGAGAAAATCAATGTGGGCACGCTCACCGGTTATCACATCTGGCTGGCGCAGTATGCGGAGACGCCGACGTATTCCAGATCCAGGTACGACATCTGGCAGTACAGCTCCACCGGGCGCGTCAACGGCATCAGCGGGAACGTGGACCTGAACATCAGCTACCGCGCATTCTGACATCACAGACTGACACGGTTATGGTATACTTCATCCTGTGATATTCTGTTATCGGGGGCCGAAGAGCACCGCGCGCGGCAATCCGACATCTGCCGGGGATTCCGGAATCACCCCGGGCATCGCCCTGCGCAGCAGCGGTGAAGCGGTTTTTAAAGGAGAGGAATAACATGAAGACATTTCTGGTGACTGGGGGCGCAGGGTTTATCGGCTCCAATTTCGTGCACTATATGCTGGGCAAGTACGGGAAGGAAATCCGCATCATCAACGTGGATAAGCTGACCTATGCCGGAAATCTTGAGAATCTGAAGGACGTGGAGGATCTGCCGAACTACAGCTTTGTCAGGGCGGATATCTGCGACAAGGAGGCCATCCGGGCCATTTTCCGGGAGAACGACATCGACCGCGTGATTCATTTCGCAGCGGAGTCGCATGTGGACCGCTCCATCAAGGAGCCGGAGCTCTTCGTGCAGACCAATGTTCTGGGAACCGCCAATATGCTCAACTGCGCCAAGGAGGCCTGGGAGCTGCCGGAGGGTCCGGACCCGCTGGGCAATTACAAGGCGGACAAAAGGTTCCTGCACGTATCCACCGACGAGGTGTACGGATCCCTGCCGGAGGATCCCGATGCGTACTTCTACGAGACGACGCCGTACGCACCGCACAGCCCCTACAGCGCATCCAAGGCCTCCTCGGACCTGCTGGTCAAGGCTTATATGGATACGTATCATTTCCCGGCCAACATCACCAACTGCTCCAACAACTACGGCCCGTATCAGTTCCCGGAGAAGCTCATTCCGCTGATGATCAACAATGCGCTCTCCGGCAGGAAGCTGCCGGTGTACGGCGACGGACGGAACGTGCGCGACTGGCTTTATGTGGAGGATCACTGCAAGGCCATCGACCTCGTTCAGGAGAAGGGACGCCTCTTCGAGACCTACAATGTGGGCGGTCACAACGAAAAGCAGAACATCGAGATCGTGAAGACCATCCTGGAGGTCCTGCGGGAGGAGCTCGACGATTCCGACCCCAGAAAGGCAGGGATCAGCGAGGATCTCATCGTATACGTGGAGGACCGCAAGGGACATGACAGACGGTATGCCATTGCACCGGATAAGATCCGCGCAGAGCTTGGCTGGGAGCCGGAGACCATGTTCCGGGAGGGAATCCGCAAGACCATCGCCTGGTATTTTGATCACATGGACTGGATGGAGCACATCACCAGCGGCAGCTATCAGCAGTACTATGCCGCCATGTATGACGACAGAAAAGTTCTTCAGTAGCCGGTATCGGAGCATCAGGAAGGAAGAGAGATTATGAAGGGGATTATTCTGGCCGGAGGCTCCGGCACCAGACTCTATCCGTTGACAAAGGCGATTTCCAAACAGATCATGCCGGTATATGACAAGCCGATGATCTATTACCCGCTGTCGACGCTGATGCTGGCCGGCATCCGCGAGGTACTGATCATCTCCACGCCGAGGGACCTGCCGGTGTTCGAGGAGCTTCTGGAAACCGGAGAGCAGCTGGGCATGAACATCTCTTATGCCGTGCAGGAGCATCCCAACGGTCTGGCCGAGGCGTTTATCATCGGCGCGGATTTCATCGGGACGGATGCCTGCGCGCTGGTTCTGGGCGACAATATTTTCTACGGACAGAGCTTCTCGCGGGTGCTGAAGGAAGCGGCGCAGAGAGAGAAGGGGGCGACCATCTTCGGCTATTATGTGAAGGATCCTTCTGCCTACGGCGTGGTGGAATTCGGCGCTGACGGGAAGGCGGTCTCCATTGAGGAGAAGCCGGCAAAGCCGAAATCCAATTATGCGGTGCCGGGGCTGTATTTCTATGACAACGATGTGGTGGAGATTGCCAGGAACGTCAAACCCTCCGCCCGCGGGGAAATTGAGATCACGAGCATCAACAACGAGTATCTGCGCCGCGGCGACCTGTACGTGGAGACGCTGGGACGCGGCTTTGCCTGGCTGGACACCGGGAGCCACGATTCGCTCCTGGATGCAGCCAATTTCGTCGCAACCTTCCAGAAGCGGCAGGGAATGTATGTGTCCTGCATCGAGGAAATCGCCTACCGGCGCGGCTTCATTGACCGCGACCAGCTGCTGCGGCTGGCGGAGCCGCTCATGAAGACCGATTACGGCAGGTACCTGGTGGAGGTCGCGGAAGGACTGGGATAAGGTACGCAGGAGGCCCGTGCAGCGGCGGAATGCAGGAAGATAACGGGAGAGAATATGGGACAGATTCAGGTAGAAGACAATTGCGGCGGCATCCGGGGGCTGAAGGTGGTGACACCAACCGTTCACGGGGATGACCGCGGCTATTTCATGGAGACTTATCAGCAGAAGGACTTCGCGGCGGCCGGCATTGACGTCACCTTCGTACAGGACAACCAGTCCTCGTCGAAGAAGGGCGTGCTGCGTGGACTTCATTTCCAGATTCAGTATGCGCAGTCCAAGCTGGTCCGCGTGGTACGCGGCGAGGTGTTCGACGTGGCCGTGGATCTGCGTCCTGGTTCGGAAACCTTCGGAAAATGGTACGGCGTCCGCCTGTCTGCGGAGAATAAGAAGCAGTTTTTCATTCCCAAGAACTTCGCCCACGGATTCCTCGTGCTGTCCGACGAGGCGGAATTCTGCTACAAGGTGGATGATTTCTGGCACGCAAACGACGAGGCCGGCATTGCCTGGAACGATTCCGCCATCGGCATCGAATGGCCTGAGGTGGAGGGAACCTGCAGGGGAAGCGCTTCGGCAGAGGGGTATGCCCTGGCGGACGGAACGCCCCTTGTTCTCTCGGAGAAGGATCAGAAGTGGGAAGGGTTGGACGCATACCGAAAGGACAGAAATCTGTAGCTCTATGGAACAAAGCCGTAAAAAGAAGAGGATCACCCGGGCCCTTGTCTGGGGCGTGGCGGGCGTGCTGATGGCGGCACTGCTGCTGCACAACAATGTATTGGAGGATCCGGATACGGCAAGACTCAAGAAAATCTCCGGCTGCTTGTTATTGGGAGCCGGGGTTTTCCTGTTTACGGTTTTTCAGGACCGCGTCATGTCACTTCCGGTGGAACTGTTCCAGAACAGGCGGCTGATCTGGAGACTGTCCAAGAATGATTTCAAAAAGCGATATGCAGGCTCCTATCTGGGAACCGTCTGGGCCATGGTGCCGCCGCTGGTGACGGTGATCATGTATTACGTTGTCTTTGACCGGATTTTCGGCTCCGGCCCCCAGCTGACCTATACAGGCGGAGAGGTTCCGTATGTTCTCTTCCTGACAGCAGGGCTGGTGCCGTGGTTCTTCTTCACAGATGCCGTGATGGGCGGAATGACGTCCCTTCTGGAGTACAACTATCTGGTGAAGAAGGTGGTGTTCAAGGTCAGCATCCTTCCCATGATCAAGGTGAATGCGGCCATGTTCGTCCATGTGGGCTTTACCGCAGTGCTGATCGTTATTGCCGCCTTCTACGGTCATTACCCCAGCATTTATACGCTGCAGGTGATTTATTACACCATCTGTGAGTATGTTTTCATCCTGGGTCTGTCCTATGCAACCTGTGCCATCGTCATTTTCTTCCGCGATCTGCAGAACCTGATCAGCATTCTGATGCAGGTGGGGATGTGGGCGACGCCGATTCTGTGGAATCTGAACACGCAGCTGCGGGAGAAATACAAGCCCCTGCTCAAGCTCAATCCCATGACCTACATCGTGGAGGGATATCGGAGTGCGGTCTATGAACAGCAGTGGTTCTGGCAGCATTTTTATTCCTCGACGTATTTCTGGATTGTGACAGCGTTGTTGTTTGTGATATCGGCATTGATCTTCAAGAGGCTGAAGCCGCAGTTTGCCGATGTTCTGTAAGCGATACGGGACGGATTGCATGGAAAATGTCATTGAGGTGTCCCACCTCACCAAGCAGTACAAATTATACGAGCATAACCGGGACCGGGTGGCGGATGCCCTTGGCCTGGGCAGAAAGGCACACTATACCGAGCATCTGGCCCTGAACGATGTGAGTCTCTCCATACGAAGAGGAGAGACAGTGGGAATCATCGGGACCAACGGCTCCGGAAAGTCCACCATACTGAAGATCATCACCGGGGTTCTCACGCCGACCCGGGGGGAGGTCAGGGTGAACGGGAGGATCTCGGCGCTGCTGGAGCTGGGGGCCGGCTTCAACATGGAGTACAACGGCATCGAGAACATTTATCTCAACGGCACCATGATCGGCTTCACCGAGGAGGAGATCAAGGAGAAGCTCCCGGCCATTCTGGAGTTTGCCGACATCGGAGATTACGTGTATCAGCCGGTCAAGATGTACTCCAGCGGAATGTTCATGCGGCTGGCCTTTGCCCTCTCGATCAACATCGATCCGGAGATCCTGATCGTGGACGAGGCACTGGCCGTGGGCGATGTGTTCTTCCAGGCAAAGTGCTTTCACAAATTCGATGAGTTCAAAAAGGCCGGGAAGACGGTGCTCTTCGTATCCCACGACATGTCCAGCATCAGCAAATACTGCGACCGCGTGATCCTTCTGAACCAGGGCGTGAAGCTCGGAGAGGGAACGCCGAAGGAGATGATCGACATCTACAAGCGCGTTCTGGTAGGGCAGTATCATCCGGAGGAGGATGGCACCGCGCCGGAGGCTCCGGTGCCGGGGGCGGTCTCGGAGAATCCGGAGAAGCTGGAATACGGCTCAGGAAAGGCAAGAATTGCGGCCTACGATATTCTGGACGGTGCGGGAAAGGTGAATTCCACGATCCTGAAGGGGACGGAATGCACCTTCCGTATGAGCGTGGAGTTTCTGGAGGATGTGAAGGCGCCGATTTTCGCCTTCACCATCAAGAACAAATACGGCGTGGAGATCACGGGTACCAATACCATGTTCGAGAAGGCCTTCCTGGATTCTGTGAAAAAGGGAGAGAGCAAGACGGTTACCTTCCGGCAGAAGATGGATCTGCAGGGCGGAGAATATCTCCTCTCTCTGGGCGTTACCGGCTATGAGGGAGAGGAATTCACCGTTTACCACCGGCTGTACGATGTGATGAACCTGACGGTGGTGTCCGACAAGAACACGGTGGGATATTATGACATGAATTCTGCGGTGTGCGTAAGGGACGGATCGATTGCATAAGGCCGTTCATTCTGCGGACGCTGTACCAAAGGCAGAGAATGTACCGCAGAGGATGTACCAAGGGCGGACAATGGATCGGGGGTCAGACGGTTCCGATCTCCAGGCGGACGGCCTGCGAAGGAAGGCTTCCGGGGCAGGATGAGTGAGAGAGCATGGCAGACACAGCTAGAACAGAACAAATCGGGAAGGTGACACTGGATCTGTCGAGGTATTCCGGACAGGATCTGTATTGCGACGGCGAGGTCGAGGACCGGATTCTGGAAATTGCCAGGAATCATAAAGAGGAGGAGTTCGATGCCATCATCCGGAGGGTGAAGGACTGGCCGACACTCTACCATCTCTCCTCCATCCGGGGCAACATCGTCTCGTGGATTCCCTTCCGCGGGACGGAGAAGGTTCTGGAGATCGGCGCAGGACCCGGGGCGGTCACCGGCGTGCTGGCACAAAAGTGTGCGCAGGTTGACTGCGTGGATCTGTCCTACAAGCGGTCACAGATCAATGCCTGGCGGCACAGAGATGCCGGGAACGTCACCATTCATGTGGGCAATTTCGAGGACATTGAGCCTTCGCTGGATCGGGATTACGACTACATCTTCCTGATCGGCGTACTGGAGTACGCCGGGAGCTATCTGCACGATGCGGATCCGTTCCGCAAGGAGCTGCGGACCGTCCTGTCGCACTGCAGGGAGGACGGACGCCTTGTGATCGCCATCGAGAACCGGCTGGGAATGAAGTACTGGGCGGGCTGCGCAGAGGATCATTCCGGCCGGTATTTTGACGGAATCGAGTCCTATGCGAGGGAGGATGTCCCGGCCAGAACTTTTTCACGGCCGGCGCTGGAGGCGCTCCTGCAGTACAGCGGCGCGTCCGAGTATTCCTTTTATTACCCCTATCCGGATTACAAATTCCCATCGGCCCTGTACTCCGACCGCAGACTCCCCGGAGCGGATGAGCTCAACGAGAACATCCGCAATTACGACCGGGACCGGCTCCTCCTCTTCGATGAGAAGCTGGCATACCGCGGCGTGACGGCGGACGGGCTCTATCCCCTGTTCGCCAATTCCTTTGAGGTGATTGTCGGCCCCGCGCTGCCGGTGGATTACTGCAAATTCTCCAACGACAGGGCACCGGAGTATCGGATCCGGACAGAAATGGATCTGGCGAACGGTCTCGTCCGCAAATATCCGCTGAATGCGCAGTCCGGGCGGCACGTGCTGCAGATGGTGCAGAGTGCGCAGCTCCTGCAGAAAAGGTACGGGAGCGCACCGGAGCAGCTGCAGATCGCACCCTGCCTTCCGACAGGAGACGGCGGCGTGCAGTTCCCGCTGCTCCCCGGAATCTCCCTGGAGCATCTGCTGGACGAGCGGCTTGCACAGGCGGATGCAGACGGATTCCTTGCACTTCTGTCCCACTATCGCAGCCTGGTGGGCGCAGGAAGCGGCTGTCCGGTCTCGGATTACGACATGACCTTCTCCAATATTCTGGTGAGCGGGAATGTCTGGACGGCAATCGATTACGAGTGGGCGGTTTCGCAGTACATTCCTGCAGAGGAGCTGCTGCTGCGCTCGCTCCTGGTATATGAGCTGGAGGATGAGAACCGGGCGAAGCGGTGCGAGGAGCTGATCGGCAGGAAACGGCTGCTGCAGGTGATCGGCATCGGTGAGGAGGAGGCCGGGCGTCTTACGCAGGAGGAGAAGAACTTTCAGCAGCAGGTTACCGGTGGCATCACCTCCCTGGGAGAGCTGCGGGCCCAGCTGGGAAGGTCGGTGATCAAACCGGCCCAGCTCCAGACCGGGGAGGAGCTGGCGGCTGCCGAGGAAGCGCTGCAGAGCGAGAAAGAGGAGCGCGAGAGGAGCGTCAGCTCGATTCAGATCTATTATGATACGGGGAAGGGCTATCGGGAGGAGGACTCCTATTGGCCGGCAGAGCACTACAAGGAGGAGGGAACGGTCACGCTCACCATTGAGGTGACGGAGCAGATGCGGAAGCTCCGCGTGGATCCTGCTATCTGTCCCTGTGTGGTTCTGCTGCGCAGCGGGCGGATTGTCTGCGGCACAAGAGAGGGCGGGAGCGAAGCCGACTGCCGGCTGCTGGATCGCCTGATGCGGACCAACGGCCGCAAATATTCCAACCGAAGCATCGTATATACGACATCGGATCCGTCCATGGAGTGGGACCTTTCGAAGCTGCGCCGCAGGGCAGGGCTGTCCGCCGGAGAGCCGTTTGCGCTGGAGCTGACGCTGCAGATGGCGGGACTCCCCTCCACCATGGCGGAGGCGATGGAACACAGGTGCTTTTGAACGTGAAGGAGCTGTCATAGTATGCTGAAGAAAATGATCCGGGATCATCTGATCCGGAAAAGAGACGAACAGTACGAAAAGGAGCTGCTGGAGAAGATCGACAGCTACAGCAACTGGTATCGTCTTCATAAGCGGGAGCTGGACAGAAAGCTGGCTGTCGGGGATCACACGGCAGGAAATGCGCTTTCGAGAGAGGTGGTGCGGTATTCACACCTGCGCAACCATCTGCTCTCGGGCGATAAGCTGGCGGATATTGTGATCTGCTGTGATGACGAGGGCGTGCTCACCGACTACGCAGAGCAGATGATCTGTGACTTTTTCGCAGAGAATCCGGACATCGGAATGGTCTACGGCGATGAGGACTTTCTGGGAGACAAAAGCCAGCTGAAGGATCCGTGGTTCAAGCCGGACTGGTCACCGGATACCTTCCTCTCGACCTTTTATTTCGGCAATATTTTCGCCATCCGCAAAACGGAGCTGTATCTGATCAACCCGGGCGAGCGGAGGGCGTCGGATTATGAGTCGAAGTCTACCACCCGGGAGGATTCCGAGGATGAGCGGAAGGCAAAGGCCAGCGATCTGGATGACGGGATGCGTTCCTGGATTTATGACAAGCTCTGCCTTCGCCTGGCCCAGGCAGAGGGCGGCTTCACCAGACGCCGGGGAGGTCAGTTCCCGATCGGGCATATTCCGGAGATTCTGTTTCACTCCTTCCGCAAGACGAGACCCTGGAACAGCAACCTGATCCGGGGCTCCCTGACGGGACGGTATTCCAGTGAATCGGCAGAAAAGCGCCTGATCAGCATCATCATCCCCAGCAAGGACAATCCGGAAATTCTGGGACAGTGCCTGCATTCCATTGAAAAGTACACCGACAGTTCTCCGTTTGAAATCATTGTGGTGGACAACGGGAGCTCCGAAGAAAACCGCAGGAAGGTGGAAAAGCTCCTGGAGGCGTTCAACGAGAACGGCAGTGCCAGGCTTCTCTATGAGCCGATGGAATTCAATTTTTCGGCAATGTGCAATCTGGGGGCAGAGAACGCCTGCGGCGAGCTGCTCCTTTTCCTGAACGATGACATTGAGATTTCAAGGCCCAACTGGCTCTCCTACCTTTCCGAGAAGGCCAAGCTCCCCTATGTGGGGTGCGTCGGCATGAAGCTGCTGTATCCGCATTCGGACCTGATCCAGCATGCCGGCGTGGTCAATGTGCATGCGGGACCGATTCACAAGCTCCAGTACTGCAGCAACAAGGAGGAGCATTATTACGGCTTCAACAAGGGCGTGCGCAACGTCATTGCCGTGACGGGAGCCTGCCTGATGATCCGCACAGAGCTCTTTCATGAGGTCGGCGGGTTCGATGCGGAGAATTTCGCTGTGGCATTCAATGACATCGATCTGTGCCTGAAGGTGTTCGAGAAGGGATACTACAACGTTGTCCGCAACAACATGTATCTCTATCACCACGAGTCGCTCTCAAGAGGAGATGACAGAACGGACAGGATTAAGGCACTGCGTCTGTCCGGGGAGCAGGAAAGACTTCTGAACCGTCATCCGGATCTGTTCCGGAGGGATCCGTTCTATCACGAATACCTGGAGCAGGATCCGGCGGTGACGGAATTCAAGATTGCGACAGAGGATGCGCTCCTGCAGGAGCCGGTATACGCAGAGGTGGAGCAGGCGCACAGGCTCCGCGAGGCCTGGACGGATCCGGTGCTGCGGCTCGGCGTGGAGTATGCCGGAGCACTTTCCGTGTGGCTGTGCGGCCCGATGGGCCGAAAGGATGCAAAGAGCAAGGAAGAGGAAGGATTCTACGTCAAGGGATATGCCTTTGTCATCGACGCGGATAATGCAGTATATGACAGGGAGCTGCTGATGCGCCTTTCTGACGGAACCGGTCCCGTCTGGAAGATGGCCACCGAGAGGGTGTATCGACCGGATATTGCAGGCAACCTGACCGATCAGAAGAACGATCAGCTGGTCGGCTTCATGACTGCATTCCGGAAGGATGCGCTGGCACCGGGACGATATCAGATCGGCATGCTGGCCAGTGACAGGACCTCGAGACAGCGGCTGATGTTCTGGTCGGACGTCTTCCTGGTGATTCCGGGGGAAGGACAGGAACCCGCATGACAGAGAAAGAGAAGCAGGGGATGGAGAAGAACGGGAACCTGCAGGAGCAATTTGAGCGGGAAAAGGCGAAGGCGGCCTTTCTCGCGGACCGCGTAGCCCAGCTGGAGGATCAGGTGGATGACCTGCAGTTCAGACTGGACCGCATCCGGAACAATAAGCTCTGGAAGGCCTCCCGGCCGGCCAGAGATGCGTATCATTTCCTGCAGCGTCAGACGGACCGCATCCGGAACCAGGGCGATGCAAAGGGCGTTGTAAAGAAAATCCGGTACAAGATCCGGGAGCGGCAGGCGCAGAAGGGATACGGAACGGCGAGCTTTCCGGATGAGAAGGAACGCAGGCGCCAGCGGGAGGAGGCAGCGGCCTTCCCGCGTCAGATCCGCTTCAGCATCCTGGTGCCCCTGTACAATACTCCCGCAGAATATCTGAAGGATATGCTGGATTCCGTCCTGAACCAGACCTATGAGGGGTGGCAGCTGTGTCTTGCGGACGGCTCGGATGCAGAGCACGGCTATGTGGGCGAGACGGTGCAGGCCTACCGGGAGAGAAGTCCGGAGCTCACCTCCCGCATTGCTTACCGGAAGCTGGAGCGGAACGGGGGCATTTCCGAGAATACCAATGCCTGTCTGGAGCTGGCGGACGGGGATTTCATCGCGCCATTCGACCACGATGATTACCTGCATCCCTCGGTGCTGTACTGGTACGCAAAGGCAATCAATGAGCAGAATGCGGATTATCTGTACTGCGATGAGACGACCTTTCGGGAGAGCAATCTCAACCATTTTGTCACCATTCACTTTAAGCCGGATTACGCCATCGACAATCTGCGCGCGAACAATTACATCTGCCACCTCTCCTGCTTCGACCGGAAGCTTCTGGAGGGCGAGGAGCTGTATCGCTCGGAGTTTGACGGCTCACAGGACCATGACATGATCCTGCGGCTGACCGATAAGGCGCAGAAAATTGTGCATGTACCGAAGCTCCTGTACTACTGGAGGAGCCACGCCGGGTCGACCGCAGACAACATCGGTGCCAAGACCTATGCCATCGATGCGGCCAAGGGGGCCGTGGCGGACCACCTGCGCCGGCACGGCTACAGGAATTTCAAGATCACGAGCACGCGGGCCTTTGAGACGATTTTCAAGATCACCTATGAGATTCAGGGCGAGCCGAAAATTTCCATTGTGATTGCCAACAAGGACCATGCGGAGGATCTGCGGCGCTGCCTCAATTCCATCTTTGAAAAGTCCACGTATGAGAATTACGAGATCATCATTGCGGAGAACGGCAGCACGCGGGAGGAAACCCGGAGATATTACAAAGAAGTTACGTCCGGACCGTACAAGGACCGCGTTCGTGTAGTAGAATATAAGCGTGCAGACGGCGAGACCTTTAATTATTCCAAGGTGAATAATTTCGGCGTTCGTTATGCGTCGGGCAATTATCTTCTGCTCCTCAACAATGACACGGAGGTGATTTCCGTGAACTGGATGGAGGAGCTGCTCATGTACGCACAGCGGCCGGATGTCGCCTGCGTGGGAGCCAAGCTCTATTATCCGGACAAGACCATTCAGCACGCGGGAATTGTCCTGGGGCTGGGGGCACACAGAACGGCGGGACACACGCACTACGGTCAGCGGCGGGAGAACCTCGGTTACATGGGGCGTCTGTGCTACGCACAGGACGTATCCGCTGTGACGGGGGCCTGCCTCATGATAAAGCGGTCCGTTTATGAGGAGGTCGGAGGCCTGGACGAGACCTTTGAGGTTTCCCTGAATGATGTGGATCTGTGTCTGAAGTGCCGGGAGAAGGGATATCTGAATGTGTTCACTCCCTTTGCGGAGCTCTACCACTACGAATCCGCCTCCAGGGGATCCGATGTCGTGGATCCGTCTCCGGAGAATGCCGGGCGCTATGAAAGGGAGGCAGAGCATTTCCGCAGGAAATGGGAGAAGGTCCTCGCACAGGGGGATCCGTATTATAATCCGAATTTTACCCTGGACCGCAGCGATTACAGCCTGAAGGTTCAGGACCGGTAACGGCTCAGCAGCCGTTGAACAGGGGAAATACCGGGAGCCGGCACCCGGGACACAGCCGCTGCTTCGGGGAGTGCGCAGCCGCATTTTCCGAAAGGGGCGGAGGCCGGCAGGGCAGGAAACGCCGCGAGGCAGCGAAAAGGAGGAGCGATACCCATGTTGGAACGCGTACAGGAGCAATTGCAGTATTGGCTGAACGATCCCTATTTTGACGAGAAGACGAAGGCTGAGCTTCGGGCCATTGAGGGCGACGAGAAGGAAGTGGAGGATCGCTTCTATAAGGATCTTGCCTTCGGGACCGGCGGCCTTCGCGGCGTGATCGGCGCAGGAACCAACCGGATGAACATCTATACCGTTCGGAAGGCGACACAGGGACTTGCCAACTACATCAACAGGAACGGGGATCCGCAGAAGGGTGTGGCCATCTCCTACGACAGCCGCCGCATGAGCCCGGAGTTTGCAAAGGAGACGGCATTGTGCCTTGCTGCCAATGGGATCAAGGCATATCTGTCGGATACGCTCCGGCCGGTACCGGAGGAGTCCTTCGCCCTTCGCAGCTTCGGCTGCCAGGCAGGCGTGGAGATCACGGCGAGCCACAATCCGCCGGAATACAACGGTTATAAGGTATACTGGGAGGACGGCGCACAGGTGACGCCGCCGCATGACACCGGCATCATCGCAGATGTCAATGCGGTTACGGATTACAACGATGTGAAGACCATGTCGGAGGAAGAGGCGAAAAAGGCAGGCCTTCTGGTGTATTTCGGCAAAGAGATCGATGACGCGTACATGGCGGCATTGAAGCAGCAGATCATTCATCCGGAGGTGATCCGGGAAATGGCAGATGACATCAAGATTGTCTACACGCCCTTCCACGGCGCGGGCCTGGTGCCTGTCACAAGGGTCCTGGAGGAGCTGGGCTTCAAGCATGTCTATGTGGTTCCGGAGCAAAGGGATCCCGACCCGGATTTCACTACGCTGGAGTATCCGAATCCGGAGGATCAGAAGGCCTTTGCGCTGGCCCTCAAGCTTGCAAAGGAGAAGGATGCGGACATCGTTCTGGCCACCGATCCGGATGCAGACCGTCTGGGCGTTTATGCGAAGGATACGGCGACAGGGGAGTACGTTGCCTTCACCGGCAACATGTCCGGCATGCTGATCGGTGAGTACATTCTCCGGGAGCGGACGCTTGTACATACGATGCCTGAGAAGCCTGCATTTGTGACCACGATCGTAACGACGAATCTGGCCAAAGCCATCGCAACGCGGTATGGCTGCCATTATGTGGAGTGCCTTACCGGCTTTAAGTACATCGGCGAGCAGATCCGTCTGTTCGAGGAGCAGCACTCCTATAACTATGTCTTCGGACTGGAGGAATCCTACGGCTGCCTTGCCGGCACGCACGCCAGAGACAAGGATGCGCCGGTCGCAGTGATGATGCTCTGTGAGGCGGCGGCCTTCTACAAGAAGCAGGGGCTCACGCTCTGGGATCAGATGCAGAAGATCTATGAGGAGTATGGCTTCTACAAGGAAACACAGTATGCCATCACCATGAAGGGGATGGACGGCGCAGCCAAGATCGATGCGCTGATGGAGAAGCTGCGCACGAATCCGCCGCAGACCTTCGGCGAGTGGAAGGTGGAGGAGTTCCGTGATTATGCCTCCGGCAAAACGGTGCACCTTCCGGACGGAACGGAGGGCAGCACGGGTCTGCCGTCGTCCAACGTGCTTTATTTTGCACTGGACCAGGATGCATGGTGCTGCGCAAGACCCTCGGGCACAGAGCCGAAGATCAAGTTCTATATGGGAGTAAAGGGAACGAGTCTTGCGGATGCAGACGCCAAGGTAGAGGCGTTGACGGCAGCTGTGAAGGAAAAGATCTAGGAGATGACGTTCTGGACGGATCTGAATAAGACAATCAAATACGCGCGCAGGAACGGACTCCGCGAGACATATTATGCCGCCATCGAGCGGCTGTGCGATAAGGTCGGCGCCTCATATACCTATGAGGCGCCGACCATTGAGCGTTTAAG
>CAVKMX010000007.1:0-37102 GCA_963657295.1 Clostridium sp. CAG:302 | reverse complement strand
CCCTGATCTTCCAGCAGCTTTTCCTGATCCGCATCGTAGATCGCAATGTCCTTCAAGGACAGCATTTCTCCATTCATGACATGATTCATCGTACACAGCATTTGCAGAATGTTTTCAACGGGCATTCGCACAATGCTTTTCATGCCGGTAATAAAGTCCGCTGTATCGTCTGGGGTCACATCTGCGCGGAAAGCCAGCTCCCGCAGCTCCTGATCCGTTTCCGCGATCTGCCTGGTGGGGCCGATCACAATTTTCGTCTGACCGGAATTGACAATCCCGTAGTAATGAAAATGCGGCGTCGTAACATACCCTACATGGTCATTTACCGCAAAAATCTGATCCCGGCAAACGGCCATAGGATCCCGGGGCAGGTAAACCTGTGAATAATAAAAGGTCAGATATTCTCCCTCAAAGATCCGGACGGGAACACCGGAGAGATTTCCGATGGTTGTGCAAAGATAGGGCAAATCGATCTGCATCCGGTTCTCAGCTCCTTTTCGTCACAATTATGCTGTACAGGCAACAAAAATGCAAGCAACGCCATTTTGCCTGTGCTATATTGACAATCAACAAAGCTGGAGCATCAGGAAATTCGTCAGAATGATGTCTGCAGAACCTGGAGGAAGTACACATGAAAACGGGAACGTTCTTAGATCGCAAAGCTTTTCAAAGCAGGATTCACACGGAGGATGTAAAGCCAGCGGAAAAATGGCTGGGCTATCTGCTGGGCCCGGCGGGAGCGCTGCTCCTGAACGCGGTACTGGCAACCTATCTGAACGTCTATTACACCGATGTTCTGAAGCTCACCGGCCTTTGGGGCGGCGCATTTCTGGTGGTATTCCCGATTATCTCGAAAATCATCGATGCCATCACGAATGTGATGATGGGATATATCATCGACCGGACCCGCACCAAAGAGGGCAAGGCGAGGCCGTGGCTGCTGCTCTCCGCGCCGCTGCTGACGGTCACCGGTGTGCTGCTGTTCACCGTGCCGGGCGGCTCACAGACGGTTCAGGCCATTTGGGTTATGGTCAGCTACAACCTGTTTTATTCGCTGGCATACACCATTTACAATATGAGTCACAATTTGATGGTGCCGCTCTCCACCCGCAACACCACCCAGCGCGGCAGCCTTAGTGTGTTTAATCAGATCTCCAACATCATGATGACGGGCATCCTGGTTGCCCTTGTGTTCCCCATGGTCATCATGCCCAGGATCGGCGTCGACCGGGGGAAGTGGATCGCGTTCATGAGCGCACTGTCCATTCTTGCTCTGCCGCTGACCCTCCTGGAATACTACTTCACGAAAGAGCGTGTCACGCTGGAGAGTCAGGAATCCGGCGCGGAAGTGACCGCTCCCTTCAGGCAGCAGCTGAAGGCAATTTTTACCGACAAATATATGCTGCTGATCTATGCCTACTTTCTCATCTATATCCTGGGCACCAGCGTCAAAAATCTGAGCCTTGTCTACTTCTGCAATTATGTACTGGGTACCTACAACGACGGCATCACCCAGACCCTTCTCTCCGTCATCGGCGGCATTCCCATGGGCATCGGAATCTTCGCCGTCTGGCCTCTTGCCAGGAAATTCGGAAAGAGAAATGTAACTCTTGTCGGCTTTATCATTTACGCGGTCGGAAGTGCGATCTGCTGGATGTTCCCCACGGATATGACGATCATGCTGGTGGGTCAATTTATCAAGAATCTGGGCGGACTGCCCAGCGCTTATGTGTTCATGGCACTGTTTGCCGATGTGCTCGACCACATGGAATGGAAAAACTGTTTCCGCTGCGACGGGATTGCCATGTCCGTATATAACATTATCTCCGTCGCCATGGTAGGTGTCTGCACCGGTATGTTCAACGGACTGCTGGCCGGGGCCGGTTATGCAGCGCCGGAGATCGTGAACGGTGTCACTGTGGCTGCAGAGCAAACCGCTGCCGTAAAGAGCGCGATCACCTTCGGCTTTGTGGGACTGGAGACCATCACGGGTGTTCTCCTCGCTGTGCTGCTGATCTTCCTGAATGTTGAAGAGAACATTGATAAGGAGCAGGCGGAGATCAGGGCCCGCCGGGAGGCGGAAGAATGAAAGCCGTTCGACTGAAAACGGAGCACCTTTTTAACCCCATCGGGGTAGATTTTTCTGCGCCGCGCCTGTTCTGGAATTGTGAGGACGGCAAAAAGCAGACGGCATATCAGGTTGTTGCCGCAGAGGCTGCGGGTAAGATGCTCTGGGACAGCGGAAAAGTGGAGACGGACTCCATGTGCGCCCGCTGGAGCGGCGCACCCGTGCCGCCGAAAACGGAGGTTCTCTGGAAGGTGCGCCTCTGGGACGAGAAGAACGCCGCCGGAGACTGGGCGGAGGCCTCCTTTGAGACCGGTATTGACATATGGCGCGCCGGATGGATCACGGGGAATTATCACGTCAGCAAAAAGAAGCGCTATCCCGTGGACTGCTTCCGCAAGACTTTTCCGCTTTCGGACGGGAAGAAAGCACGGCTGTACATCACCGCCTGCGGTCTTTATGAAGCACGGCTCAACGGCGAAAGAGTCGGCAATTTCATTCTTGCACCCGGCATTACCGATTACCGCAGGCGGGTGCAGTATCAGACCTATGATGTGACTGCGCTGCTCCGGAAAGGCGACAACACTCTGACGGTGCAGCTCGCCGATGGGTGGTATCGCGGCAGCACCGGCGCATGGGGCATCCGCAACCAGTACGGCACGGAGACAAAGCTGCTGGCACAGCTGGAGATCACGCATACGGACGGCAGCGTGCAGACCATCGTCACCGATGAGAGCTGGGACTGGAGCAATGACGGCCCTCTCCGCTTTGCCGACAACAAGGACGGCGAGATCGCAGACGCACAGAAGGAGCCGACTTATTCAGGCAAGGCGAAAGTCACAGGCCATCCCGTTGCACCGTCTGCCTCCAACAATGTGCCGGTGACAGAGCATGAGCACCTGACGGCAAGGCTCCTTCGCACCCCCTCCGGCAGGACGGTGCTGGACTTTGGACAGAACATCGCGGGATATGTCTCGTTCACCGTAAATGCCCGCGCCGGACAGAAAATAAAACTCCGCTTCGGGGAGCTGCTGGATGAAACCGGCGAGTTCACGCAGAAGAACATTCAGCTCTCCCGCAGGAATTTCGTTACACCGCGGCAGGAGGTCGTTTATACCTGTAAGGAAGGCCGCAACGACTATAAAACAACCTTTGCCCTTTTCGGCTTCCAGTACATTCTGGCAGAGGCGGATGTCCCCCTCGCAGCAAAGGACTTTACTGCCATCGCGGTCTACTCCGACCTGGAGCGCACGGGCTGGTTTGAAAGCTCCAATGCGCTGCTCAATAAGTTCGTGGAAAACACCGTCTGGAGCGCCAAGAACAACCACGCCGACCTGCCAACCGATTGTCCCACAAGGGAGCGCCACGGCTGGACGGGGGATGCGCAGATATTCTGCCCGACAGCAGGATATCTCTTCGACTATCTTCCCTTTGCGGAAAAATATCTGAACGATGTCTACGACTGGCAGAAGAAAAACGGCTGTCTGCCGCAGATCGCACCGGAGGGCGGAACAGACTTCTACATGGCGAGCATGAACGGTTCCGTTGGCTGGGCAGATGCGGGAGTCCTGATGCCGTATACGCTCTGGAAGCAGTACGGCGATGCGGAGGTTTTGAGAAAATACCTGTCCGGTATGCGGCGTTACGCCGGATTCATGCAAAACCGCTGCGGGAAGCGGTACCCCACCGCCGGGCGAACCGGACTGCACGGCGAGGAGCGAAAATATCTCTCCAATGCCGGTCAGGCCTACGGCGAGTGGGCGGAGCCGGAGAGCGTCCACCACATGACGTGGAAAGACTGCGCCGTGCCGCACCCTGAGGTCGCAACGGCCTACACGGCGCATGTGATGGACTGCATGGCAGAGATCGAGGAGGCGTTCGGCAACGAGGCGGAGGCAAAGGCTTATCAGGACTTTGCTGACCATTGCCGGAAAAGCTATCAGGCGCTGCGCCGCACCGCCGCTTATTCGCTGGACACCGACCGGCAGGCACAGCTTGTCCGCCCGCTGGCCTTCAGTCTGCTGGACGAAACGCAGACAGAATACGCGCAAGGGCGGCTGCTTACCGCACTGGAGCATTTCCATTGGCGTCTTGGAACGGGCTTTCTGTCCACCCCGCTGATTTTGGATGTGCTGACGGATATTGACCTGGAATCCGCCTACAGGCTCCTGGAAAATGAAGAGATTCCCGGTTGGCTGAGTATGCCGAAAAACGGAGCGACTACCATTTGGGAGGCCTGGGAAGGGCCGAACAGCAGAAACGGCGGCATTGGCTCGCTTAACCATTATTCCAAGGGCGCCGTGGCAGCGTGGCTGTTTGACACCATGTGCGGTATCCGTGTGGACAGGGAGAACCATTTCACCATTGCACCGCACCCCGGCGGTCATTTTACCCATGCAAAAGCGGTGTACAACAGCGTATATGGGGAAGTCCAAAGCGGATGGGAGGAAACAGCGGACGGCTGGAAATACACCGTTGCCGTTCCGGCAAACTGCACGGCAGCAGTATGCCTGCCCGGAAAAGGAACCGTCACAGTAGAAGGCGGAACGCATACCTTTTGAGGGGAAGCCATGGACAACACGGTCATGGAAATGAAGGACGGCAGCCTTGTTATGAAGATCATGTTCAAGGCGGTGGAGGCCACGATTGCCAAGGGCTTCGGCGGCAAACCGGATTACGAAAACCCGGAATTTCGCATGCTGATGAACTCCTCCGCCGGAGCACCGCTGCGCAGCATGATGATCTCCGGCGGCATGAAGGGCGGTGTGCTCCCGGGGATGCTGGAAATGGCCAACGGCCACTTCTTCCGGGGAATTTGGAAAATGATCAAGGGATGAGGGAAAATGAAGAAGGCGCTTTGGCTGCCTTCTTCATTTTTGTGTATCATCCGGCACACGGAATACCAGAATCGCCTTGGCGGAGTTCGTCACGGAGCATGTCACCAGCTCCCAGCCGTCTTGCGCCTTTTCGTTTGCCGTCTGTTCAATCGCCTCAGCCATCTTCCTGGTCTTGGGCGCGTAGTCGATCACAATGGTTTTGTAAGTCATGATAGTCACCTCATTACTGCTTGCCAGCAAAACGGTGAAACACCGCACCGCTTTCCTCCAAACTCGTCTGTTCCAGTCGAATTTCCATAGCAGTCCTCTTTTCTGCGTCCATGATTAGGTATAAAGATGAAATGTAAATTGTGCGACAGGAATGGCGTAAAATAAAAGCAAAATACAGGGCCGGAGTACACACTTCGGCCGGGAGGTACGATGAATTCAGAAGAGGAACGGAGCAAATGTCATGCGGCGGCCGGAGAACCGGCAGAGGGAACTGCGCTTTCCGCAGCGGATGAAACGCAGAAGGCACTGTCCTTCCTGAAGGAAAATGGCATTGATCTGCCGAAGCCGTTTTCCCGGGAGCTGCATCTGCTGCACACAAGGATCAACGGATCCCGTTATGTGGAAAATATTGGTCAGCTGGCCGGGACCCTGCAGGAGGGGGACCCGGTAAGACTCGTTCTGGAGCCGGAGAATCCGTATGACGGGCTCGCCATCCGCGTTGACACGATGGAAGGATCCAAGCTCGGTTATATTCCCCGCAGGGCCAATGAGATCCTGTTTCATCTGATGAATGCCGGCAAGCATGTCTACGGCGTGGCGGTCGACGGCGACATCGGAGCCGCACTGGAGAAAGACCTTCCGCCGGAGCAGATCGAGATCTTTATTGATGTGTATATGACGGATTGAAAGGGCCGGGTGCCGGTGAAGCCATGGGTGATATTGCAGTTGTAGATTTTGACAGTCAGATAAAGGAGGAGATTCGCCTTCTGCGTGCGCAGCTGGCCCTGCTGCTGCAGGAGAAGGAGGAACTCCTCTACCACGTTTGTCCGGAATTGCTGGCCCGTTATGCGAGAGAGGTTGGCTCCTATGAGAACAGGGCTCACTATCAGGAATACATGATTCTGGAGCTGAAGCGCCGGATTGAGCTTGCCCGCGCGGCGTTAAACCGCGAACAGACGATATCGAAGGAAGCCATCGATCAACAGATCGAGACAGAATACCGAGCCTTCCATGAGAAGGTGGAAGAGGAGCGCCGCCGCGCAGAGCAGGCCCAGAAGACGCAGGCGGAAAGGGAACGCAGACGCAGAGAATCCGAACAGCGCTGGCAGGCCAGATACGGTTCCGGCGCAGCCGAAGCGGCCGATCAGAATTCGGAAGAAGGCAGCCCGGAAACCGCAGACGGGGAATACATCGGAGAGGACCCGGAGAATTCCTCGGGACGGGGAGAAAATACAGGAGCCGATTCGGCAGAGGATAACGGTAAAACGAGAGAGAGGACCGGAGAAGACGGTTCGGGAAAGGATTCCGGCAGCGCGGCTGCAGAGGGCTCCGGAGAGAAGAAATGCCCCAGTTTGAAGGAGCTCTATCGAAAGATTATCAAGAAGCTCCATCCGGATGTGAATCCCAATGCAACGGAGCGGGAGCAGGAGCTCTTTCGCCGTGCAGCGCAGGCCTATGAGGACGGCGACATCGAGACGCTGCAGGAGATCTACGATGAAGTCTTCTCCTCTGCAGGTTCGGAATCGGAGCAGACGGACCATCTTTCTCCGGAGCAATTGCTGGAAATCAAGAGCAGGCTGCAGGAGCAGATTCGTGCTCTGGAGGCAGAGCTGAACGGGATCAGGAGCCGGAACCCGTACCGCTACAGGGAGCTGTTGGATGACCCGGAGAAGCTGTCCCTGGTACAGGCGGCTCTGCAGAAGGCGATTCGCCTGTATGAGGAAGAAATCAGACGCCTGAGCGCGGAACTGGAGAAGCTCAGCCGGGAGATGGAGGAGCTGAGACGCAGAGCGAAGGCAGACGGTCCTTCGCGATGATGGTTCGGAGCATGGCGGCATCCATGCTGCCCGGTTCCTGCGGTCCTATCGGATCGAGAAGACGAAGGAGCTCCTGCTGAGCGGCGAGGCCGCGCGGGATAATATATGCGAAAAGACCGGCTTTTCAGACGGCGAATGGTTCCGGAAATGCTCCCGGGAGGAGACCGGCGTGGGAGCGGCAGAATATCCGGAAAGAGAGCGGCAGCGCCTGGGAACCTTACGAGAAATGAATAAAAATGCACAGCCGAATGTTGAAATCACCCATGCAAATTTAAAAAATGCATCAAAAAAGTCACGCGACATTAATGAAGAGTGTTGTTTTGCACAAGAAAAACGACTATACTGGCCTTATGAAATGCAAGCTGCACAAAAGGGGAAAGCAGCTTCATGATCAATCATCAGGGAGGGCAAGTGTATGAGACGTTCTATGAAACGCATGTCGGCAGTACTCTTTTCCGCAATCCTCGCAGGGGGACTGTTAGCGGGCTGCGGAGGGAGTGAGAGTGCATCCACCGGGACGGCAGAGGAGACAACGACCGAAGCGGCTGCGGAAGACACCGGGACCTCGGACTCCACGGCAACGGACCATACGGCTGCGACGACGGATCAGATCGGCGAACCGAACGGCGGCGAGCAGGTGACGCTGTGGCATTATTTTGAGCATGAGGCCGAGGCGCTGAATGCGGTCATCAAGCAGTACAACGAGTCGCAGAGCGACATTTACATTGTGCCTACCTATGTATCCCGCGAGGAGCTGATGAAGCAGTACACCATCGGTGCGGTTTCCGGAGATCTCCCGGACATCGGCATGGTGGATTCGCCGGATATGTCGTCCTACATTTCGCTGGGAGTTTTCGCGGACATCACGGATTATCTGGAGTCGTGGGGAGATCTGGATCAGTTCTATGACGGGCCGCTGTCCTCCTGCATGGATTCGGACGGAAAACTGTACGGACTGCCGAACAATTCCAACTGCCTCGCCATTCTGTGCAATATGGATCTTCTCAACGCCGCCGGCGTAGAGCCGCCGACCACTTGGGAGGAGTTTGAAGAGGTCTGCGAGAAGACGACAGACAGCGCGAACGGCGTGTACGGATTCGCTATGTGCGCCATTTCCAACGAGGAGGGCACGTTCCAGTTCATCCCGTGGCTGTACGGAGCAGGCGGATCGGTAGGCGATATTGATTCGGATGAGTCGGTTTCGGCGGTCAGCTTCCTGGCAGAGCTGGAGTCCAAGGGATATATGTCCAACGAGGTTGTCAACTGGGGACAGGGCGATGCACTGAACGCCTTTGTGGCAGGCAAGGCAGCGATGGTGGAATCGGGAACCTGGCACATCGCACAGCTGGACGGCGATCTCAAGGACAGCGTCAACTTTGAGTACAAATACATCGAGATGCCCAGCAACAACGGGAAGCAGGCCACCGTTATCGGCGGCGAGAACTTCGGCGTCTGCTCCTCCTCCAAGCACATCGAGGCGTGCGCAGATTTCCTGAAATACATGCAGACGGCACAGAACAACGCCGACTGGTGTGAGATTGCGGGAAAGCTTCCGGTCCGCAAGGATGCTGTTGAGCTGAAGGATTTCTGGACAGCGGACGAGAGATACAAGGTCTTCAATGACTCTCTGAACTTCGCAGTGGCACGCGGCCCTCATCCGCAGTGGCCGACCATCTCGGAGGCGGTATGGACGGCAGAGCAGTCTGCAATTCTGGGACAGTCCACACCGGCAGATGCCATGGCGCAGGCTGCAACGGTGATCGATCCGATTTTGGCAGAGACACCGCTTCCGGACACCGATTAGAAGCTTACGGCAATCGGAGAAGAGCAGTCAGCTGCTGACAGACGATGCATATGAAATGCAGAAGAGGCTGCTGCCTGAACAGGCGGCGGCCCTTTCTGTTCCTCAACGAAAGGAAGTGGACTCCGTGAAACTAACGATGCAGCAGAAAAAGAATCGGGAGGGATATGCGTTTATTCTTCCGGGTTTCATTTATATGGTGGTCATCCTCGGTTATCCTCTTGTCTACAACGTGGTCCTCAGCGTTCGGAACGTGAACGTTAAGACCTTTGCGGCGAAGACCGATGTTTTCGTCGGACTGCAGAACTACGCGGAACTGTTCGGGAACGCGACCTTCCGCCTGGTGCTGAAGAACACCTTCGTGTTCACCTTCTGGTGCCTGCTGTTCCAGTTCTCCATCGGCTTTCTGATGGCACTGTTCTTCTCCAAGCGCTTCACCCTGGCCGGCCCGATCCGCGGACTGATCCTGATCGCCTATATGATGCCCATGTCGGTGACGGCACTGCTGGGCAAGAACATGTTCGATAAGTCGAGCGGCGTGGTCAATTCGCTGCTGATGCACATCGGCATCATATCGTCGCCGGTGGACTGGCTGCTGCAGCCGGGCACGGCCATGGCAGCCGTGATCGCCATGAACTGCTGGGTCGGCATTCCGTTCAACATGCTGCTGCTGACCTCCGGTCTGACCGGCATCTCGCAGGAGGTGCTGGAGGCGGCAGAGGTGGACGGCGCGAACCGGTGGCAGAGATTCTGGCGCGTGACCTTCCCTCTGCTGCGGCCGGCGATCATGGCGGTCCTGATGCTGGGCTTCATCTATACGTTCAAGGCCTTCGATCTGATGTTTATCATGACGTCCGGCGGACCCTTGAATGCAACGGATGTGCTGGGCACCTATGCCTACAACCTTTCCTTCAAGCAGTATGAGTTCTCAAAGGGATCCGCAGTGGCAATGGTATTGTTCATCATATTGTTTATCATCGGCCTGTTCTACCTCAGGATGGTCGCAGCGGAGGATGACGAATGAAAAACACAGCGAAAACCGCAGAACGGTCTGAAAAAGATGCAAAGAAAGCAAAATTCAATCCGGACAAGGTCAGCCTCTCGAATATGACGCCGCGGGAGAGAAGGAACAACGTTCTCCTGTGCATTGCCGCCGTTGCGGTGGCCATTGTCTTCCTGTTCCCGATCTACTGGCTGGTGAGCATGTCCTTCAAGACAGATGCGGAATCCTTCGGCAAGGTGGTCACCTATTATCCGCATAATTTCACCCTGAAGCCCTGGATCCTGAACTTTGCAGATTCCGAATTCGTCAGCTCGCTGAAAAACAGCCTGTGCATCGCCTTCCTGTCCATGGTCCTCTCACTGGGCTTCGGCGTGACCTGCGCGTACGGCATGGGACGGTATAAGGTGAAGGGGAGCCGCGGCTTCATGCTGACCTTCCTGGTGTCCCAGATGCTGCCGGCCTCGCTGATGCTCACACCTATGTACCTGATCTTCAACCAGCTGCACCTGCTGGGCACGTACCTGGGGCCTGCCATTGCCATTTCCTCCGGCTCGGTCCCGTTTATCGTGGTGACGCTCCGGCCGTATTTCAAGAGTGTTCCGACCTCGTTGGACGATGCGGCGCGGATTGACGGCTGCAATGTGGTGCAGTCCTTCTTCCGGATCATGCTGCCGGCCATCAAGACAGGCATCATCACGGTGCTGGTAATCTCCTTCCTCAACGGTTGGAACGATCTCGCCTATTCCATGACCTTCAACGTGCAGGCGGACATGCGCCCGCTGACGGCGAATATCTACAAGTTCCAGAGCAAGTGGGGGACAAAGTGGAACTGCATCATGGCATACGGAACCATTCTGGTGCTGCCGGTTATCTGTCTGTTCGTTTTCCTGCAGAAATACATTGTGGGCGGCATGACGGCAGGCGCCGTAAAGGAATAAAGGAGGGAAATCATGTCAGAACTGAAGACAGTATCCATTGAGGAAGGCGGAGCCTCGGGGGATTTCCGCACGACGAACGAGTTCCTTCTGGGGTATTTCAGTGAGAAGGGCGGCACGCTGACCTATCGGTATGACGCGGAGCGGGTGATCATTGAGCCATGGGGGGAGAATTCCCTGCGCGTCCGTGCCTCGAAGGAGCCCGAAATGCCGGGAGAGCTGTGGGCGCTGGAGGGGAATCCGAAGCAGACGGACGCGGTGATTGCAATTGAGGATTACAGTGCCTCGATCACCAACGGCAAGATCAAGGCCGTGATCAACAACATCGGCAAGATCACCTTCTGGAACAGCAAGGGGGAGAAGCTTCTGGAGGAGTATGTCCGCAACCGCAGGGACATGTTCGCGGCAACGACAAGCTCGCTGGAGGTGGAGGCGAGAGAGTTCAAGCCCATCATCGGCGGTGATTATCAGCTGACAATGCGCTTTGAAGGGAATCCCGGCGAGAAGATCTACGGCATGGGGCAGTACCAGCAGGACTTCCTCGATGTGAAAGGCGCGGAGCTTGAGCTCGCGCATCGGAATTCGCAGGCATCGGTGCCGTTCTATATCAGCTCCCTTGGCTACGGCTTCCTCTGGAACAATCCGGCCATCGGCAAGGTGAACTTCAACAAGAACATCACCAGCTGGGAGGCCCTCTCGACAAAGAAGCTGGATTACTGGATCACGGCGGGAGATACGCCGGCCGAGATTGAGCACGCCTATGCGGACGCCGCCGGCAAGGTGCCGATGATGCCGGAATACGGCCTCGGCTTCTGGCAGTGCAAGCTCCGCTACCAGACGCAGGAGGAGCTGCTGGAGGTGGCAAGGGAGTATAAGAGGCGAGAGATTCCGATCGATGTCATCGTGGTGGACTTCTTTCACTGGCCCAAGCAGGGAGACTGGCGCTTTGACCCCACCTATTGGCCGGATCCGGATGCCATGATTCGCGAGCTGAAGGAAATGGGAATCGAATTGATGGTCTCGGTATGGCCGATGGTGGACTACAATTCGGAGAATTTCGAGGAAATGCTGGCGAAGGGGCTGCTCACAAGGGTGGAGAAGGGGGTCCGCATTGACAACACCTATCAGGGGAACACAATCCAGTTCGATCCGACCAATCCGGAGGCCAGGGAGTACGTCTGGAACAAGTGCAGACAGAACTACTATGACAAGGGGGTTAAGATCTTCTGGCTGGATGAAGCGGAGCCTGAGTATACGGTCTATGATTTTGAAAACTACCGGTATCATCTGGGGCCCAACGTTCAGATCGGCAATGTGTACCCGGTCATGTATGCGCAGACCTTCTTCGAGGGAATGAAGGCGGCCGGGGAGGAGAACGTGGTGAATCTCCTGCGCTGCGCCTGGGCAGGCTCACAGAAATACGGTGCGCTGGTATGGTCCGGCGACATCCATTCCACGTTTGAGAGTCTCCGCAATCAGTTCTGCGCGGGACTGAACATGGGGATTGCCGGCATTCCATGGTGGACCACGGACATCGGCGGCTTCTTCGGTGCGAACATCTATGACAAGAGCTATCATGAGGTCTTCGTGCGCTGGTTTGAGTACGGCGCCTTCTGTCCGGTAATGCGTCTGCACGGCTATCGGATGCCGTACCAGCCGCAGCTGGGAACGACAGGCGGCGCGGCCTGCGTGTCCGGTGCACCCAATGAAATCTGGTCCTACGGCGACGAGGTTTATGAAATCTGCAGGAAGTACATCGCATTGCGGGAGCAGATGCGTCCGTACATCCGCGGGCTGATGAAGGCGGCCCATGAAAAGGGCGATCCGGTAATGCGGCCGCTGTTCTATGATTTCCCGGAGGATCGGAAGGCCTGGGAGATCGAGGATGCGTACATGTTCGGCCCGGATGTTCTGGTCGCACCGGTGATGGAGGCGGGCAGGAAGGAGAGGTCCGTGTATCTGCCGACGGGATCCCGCTGGACCAATGTATGGACAGGAGAGGAAAGCGAGGGCGGCCGGACGGTGACGACGGAGGCTCCGCTGGATCAGATCCCGTTGTTCACAAGAAATGGTTATGTGATTGAGGTGTAAGGCAATGGTGACAATAGAAGGGAGCCGGATTATCCGGCGATATGATAAGGAGCTGCTGGTTATTGAGCCGTGGGGAAGGAACTCCCTTCGCGTGCGGGCAACGCAGCGTGCGGCGTTTGCAGACGATGAGGACCTGTCCGCTCTCCTGCCGGATCCGGAGGTCACGGATGCCTCTGCTGCGGCGGACGGAGGCGGCGCGGTTCTTGTGAACGGCAAGATCCGGGCGGAGATCTCGGCATCGGGCAAGCTTACCTTCCGCAATCAGAACGGTAAGATTCTGCTGCGGGAGTTCCAGAGAACCCGCGAAATGATGGAGGAGGGGCACAAGGAATTCAATTCCGCGCTGGAGATTTATGCCAGAACCTTTGAGCCCCATGCAATGACAGACAATTATGCGCTGACGGTCCGCTTTGAGCCGGTGGACGGTGAGAAAATCTTCGGCCTTGGGCAGTACCAGCAGCCTTATCTGGATATGAAGGGGTGCGTTCTGGAGCTGGCGCATCGAAACTCGCAGGCTTCGGTGCCCTTTGCCCTCTCCTCCAACGGCTATGGCTTCCTCTGGAACAATCCGGGCATCGGGCAGGTGACCTTCGGCAAGAATGTGACAGAATGGAAGGCCTTCTCCACCAAGGAGATGGATTACTGGATCACGGCGGGGGATACGCCGGCCGAAATCGAGGAAGCCTACGCCGATGCGGCAGGAAAGGTTCCCATGATGCCGGAATACGGCCTGGGCTTCTGGCAGTGCAAGCTGCGCTACAAGACACAGGAGGAAATTCTGGAGGTGGCAAGGGAGTATAAGAGGAGAAAGCTCCCGATCGATGTCATCGTGGTGGATTATTTCCATTGGCCCTATGAGGGCGACTGGACCTTTGATCCGGACTACTGGCCGGACCCGGAGGGCATGGTGCGTGAGCTGAAGGAGATGGGCATCCACCTTATGGTGTCCATCTGGCCGACCGTGGAGAGGGACTCGGTGAATTACCCGCAGCTGAAGGAGAGCGGCGGACTGATCCGCTCCGAGCATGGGAAACGGCTGGGGCAGCTGGGAAATGCGGCGATCATAGATGTGACGAACAAGGAGACCAGGAGTTATGTCTGGGATGTGATCCGCAGGAATTATTATGAGAAGGGCATTCATATTTTCTGGCTGGATGAGGCAGAGCCGGAGTTAAACGGCGAACCCGGCTACGGCGGTTATGAATATTCGCACTACCGGTATTTCAAGGGAGCGGATGTCGAGGTCGGCAACATCTATCCGCGGGAATATGCCCGCATGGCCTATGAGGGAATGACAAAGGCGGGGCAGGAGAACATTGTGAACCTGCTGCGCTGTGCCTGGGCGGGATCCCAGCGGTACGGTGCGCTGGTGTGGTCCGGTGACATCGATTCCTCGTTTGAATCCCTGCGGAATCAGCTGCGGGCCGGTCTGTCGATGGGAATTGCCGGCATTCCGTGGTGGACCACAGACATCGGCGGCTTCCACGGAGGGAACATCCATGACGAGGGCTTCAGGGAGGTCTTCACCCGGTGGTTCGAGTTCGGCGCCTTCTGCCCGGTGATGCGGCTGCACGGCTTCCGCGAGCCGATTCAGGAGCCGATGAGTGCCGTAAAGGGCGGCAAGTGCCCGTCCGGCGCGGAGAATGAGGTGTGGACCTACGGGGAGGAGATCTATGAGATCTGCCGCAGATATATGGAGCTGCGGGAGAAGCTGCGCCCCTACCTGCGTGAGGTGATGCGCGCGGCCCATGAAAAGGGCGATCCGGTGATGCGGCCGCTCTTCTATGAATTCCCGGAGGATGAAACGGCCTGGGAGACGGACGATGAGTACCTGCTGGGGCCGGATCTTCTGGCGGCACCGATCCTGTACGAGGGTATGACGGAGCGGGAGATCTATCTTCCGAAGGGCTCCTGGCGGTCCATCGCGGACGGCACGGTGTACGAGGGCGGCAGAACCTATACCGTTCCTGCACCGAAGGATGTGCTGCCGGCCTTTGCAAGAGACGGAAGGCTGGAAGGAATTTCCTTATAGACGGCGTTGGTCCGGCGCGGTGCCGGAATGAGGTACAGGCACGGAGCAGCCGGCCGGGAAGATAAGGCAGCAGGCGGCAGAGAGGCAGCAGATGAAGGGATTCTGGAATTATGACGGGGGATATACGAGGACAGCGGGGAAGCTGTTCGACACCCTGCTGTTGGGCCTGGTGTGGCTGCTCTGCTGTCTTCCCGTTGTCACGGCGGGGGCTGCGTGCTGTGCGCTGTATTATGCCCTTGTAAAGAGTGTCCGGGGGGAGAGAGGTTATGCTCTTCGGGAGTACTGGCACGGCTTCCGCGTGAACTGGAAAACGGCTTCGGCAGGATGGCTGGCGTCTCTGTTCGTCTCGGGGATAGCGGTGTGGAATCTTCGCATCATTGACCGGATGGAGGTGTCGGATTTCACGGCCTTTCTGCTGGTGTTGAACATCCTGGTGCTCCTGGCACTGGCGGCGGTGAGCGTCTGTTACTACCCCGTGGTATCGAGATTCGAAGGGAATTTCGGCAGGGAGCTGTGCATATCCGCGTACCTGGCGGTGCGGCACCTGGGGACCGCGCTGCTGTGCCTTCTCATTCTGGCCATGGGCGGCGTCCTCATCTGGCGCGTCCCGGTGCTGATCCTGCTCCTTCCGGGCCCGCTGTGCCTGCTCATCTCGGAATTCATGGAAAAGGTGCTGCAGTTCACTCCTCCGACTTCTGAGCAATGAATTCCCGGGGACTGATGCCTTCGATTTTCTTGAACACCTTGGAGAAGTAGAAGGCGGATTCGAAGCCGAGGGCGTCGGCCACCTCGTAGATCTTCATGTCGTCGGAGAGCAGGAGCTTCTTGGCCTTCTCGATTTTGCGGGAGTTGACGTACTCGGAGAAGCCAACGTCGGAATTCTTCTTGAAGATGAAGGAGAGATAGGCGGGAGAGAGACCGAATTCTCTGGCGACGTCATTGAGCTGCAGCTTGCCGCCGAGGTTCTCGTCGATGTACCGGTGGATGGCGGCGATCATCTTGTCCTTGCCGGAGCGGCGCTTGGCGCCGACGATATGGCTGAAGAGCCGGACAGGATTCTTCTCGTCGGCACAGGCGGCGGCACTCCTGGCCTCCTCGAAGGAATCCGGAAGATTCATCGCCGAGGGGACGGCGGTGCCGATGCCGAAACAGAGCGGGACGCTGAAATAGGACCGGATCATCTCCGAGGCGTGGGTCAGCGCCTCCTGGATCTGCTCCATGGCGGCCGCGACGGGCTGCTCCTCCCGGAAATAGAAGAGCATTGTGAAATGCTGCGGATCATTGGAGATGAAATAACAGCCGGCATATCGCTCGACGATCTCCCGTGTCATGGAGAGGCAGGAGGCGTAGAGTGTAAGCCGCTGGTCGCGCTGCGCATCCCCGTCCGGGACGGTGTTGGCGGAGAGTACCGCATAGGCAGCGATGTAGCGGTTGAAGTCCAGGGAGAGCTTCACCTTGGCGGCTTCCTTCCGGAGAACCTCCTCCGAGGGGACGGCATTGGCAAGAAGCCGGGTAAGGAGCTTCTGCCGGAAGGCCTCCAGAGAAGCCTCGGCGGCAGCAGCCCCGGATTTCCCGGCGGCCTGCTGCTCCCGGTAGGGGGCGATCCGGCGGAGAGCCTTCTGAATCGCCGTATGGAGAGACTCGGCATCGAGCTCGATTTTCACCAGGTAATCCACGGCCTGGTAGGTGATGGCCTGCCGGACCAGATCGAATTCCTCGTAGGCGGTCAGCATGATGAAGGCCGGAACCGGGCCGTATTTCTGTTTTGATTCTTTGAGCACATCCAGCCCTGACTTTAGGGGCATCTTAATGTCCGCGATGACAATATCCGGCCGCAGCTCGCCGATGAGCTGCAGGGCCTCCTCTCCGTTCCCCGCGGCTCCGACAATCTCAACGTCCTCAAAGCCTCTGGAGAGCATGGAGCGGAGTCCGATCTGGACAAGGGGTTCGTCGTCTGCAATCAATATCCGGGTCATACACTGGCTCCTTTCCTCCCTTCTGAAAGCCGGGCAATGTCGGTGCAGCAGGGAATGGTGATGGTCACGGTGGTATATTGTCCGACCTCACTGTGAATGGTGATGCCGTAGGACGCTCCAAAATAGTGCTTGATCCGCTGATGGACATTGGAGATGCCGATGTGGCGGAAGAAGTCCGTGGGCGCCCCGTCGGTCTGGCGGAGCACTCGCTCCTGCATGTCTGCATCCATTCCGACGCCGTTGTCGGTAATGTCAATCTGCAGCAGCTCCCGGCCGTCTGCGGGGTCATTGTACTGACCGACGTGGAGGAGAATGGTGCCGGCCGTTCCCTTGGGCTCGATGCCGTGGAAAATCGCATTTTCCACAATCGGCTGCAGGGAGAAGCGGTTCACCAGACATTCGCGCAGCCGGTCATCGTCCACCCGGATCTCCATGTCGACGGTGCCGCCGTAGCGGTATTTCATAATGGTCAGGTAGTCATTGACGAGGCAGAGCTCATCGGAGAGCGGGATGAGATTCTGCGTGCCCTTGGCGGCATTTCTGAGGAGGCGGGAGAGAGCGGTGGACATCTCCGCAATGCCGTCCGACCCCTGAATGGTCGCCATCCATTTGATGGTGTTGAGGGTATTGTAGAGGAAATGCGGGTTGATCTGGGATTGGAGAATCTGGTATTCCAGCTCCTGCCGCTGCCGCTCGTCCTGGATCCTGCGTGCCATGAGAGAGGAGACATTGGAGGCAAGGTCGTTGATGCTGTGTCCGATGTCGCCCAGCTCATTGTTCCACACGATGGAAGGGTCCGGTGCGAAATCGCCGGAGCCGATCCGTCGGGCGGCGCGTACCAGCTGTCCGACGGGACGGGAGATCAGCCGCCGGAGCGCCAGGGAGAGGAGAACACCGGCGAAGAGGATCAGAAGGAAGATCAGGATCGTGAGCCGTACATAATACAGCTGCTGTACGCGGAAAAGAGCGGAGGACGGCACCAGGGAGAGACGGATGTCCGCACGGCTTAAGGAATAGGTGACGGCCTCCTCCGGGAGGGCTGCGGGCACGAGCTGTCCGGCCCGGTATTCATAGGTCTCCTCATTCATGGTGAGGTAGAGGGCCGCGTCCTCCTCGAGCCGGATGCCGGAGAGTGCATCCGTGAGGATGTCGGGAGAAACCTCCAGGAAGATGTATCCGGCGGTATTGGCATTGGTCGGCTGCTGGATGGTGCGGACGACCGGCAGGAAGGCATTGCTCCCGGAGATCGGGGCGGCCTCCAGATGCCATTGATAGGAGGAGGCGGAGGCAAGGGCGTCAAACCAGGAGGCCTCGAGAATCTGCGTTCTGACGTTAATGACGGAGGACGGGGCCACGCTCCGCAGGCACTGCAGGTAGTGGGTGCCGTCGGCTGTCATGAGGACGGCACGGTTGACATAGTATCCCCTTGCCGTCGAGATGAATTCGTCGTTGAAGATTTCATAGGCATTGAAGGCGATCAGACGGTCGTTCCGGGAGAGAGCTCCGTCCACCTTCTGCATATGCGTCAGATAGTTGGACATGGAGGAGTCGATGGTGGCCCAGTTGGCAAAGCTCATGACGCGGTCAAGCGAGAGCTCCAGCTCGGCGCCCACCACCTGCAGGTTGCTCTCCGCGGAGGACTGCTCGGAGGCGCGGAGCGTGCGCATGAAGCTGGTATAGCTGAAGAAGGCGATGGCCATGGCGAGGACCGCGGTAAAGAGCACGGAAATCAGCACGATTTCCCCGCGAATGGTCCGGTACCAGTGCCGGCGAAGGGAAGGAACCCTTCCGGCCCCGGTGAGGGCTTCGGTATGCGAAAATGGAAAATGCAAAGGTTTCATGGCAGAAGGCGGGAGATCCGGCACCCATTCCGCGGCGGGATCGGTCTCCGGATCAGGTTCCGTGTTTGAGAACAGCCGCTGCCCGGAGTTTGCCGCAGCAGCTGCAGCCCAATCAGTATACTCCTTATTTCTTTCTGTGTACAATCTGTCACAGATGAGCGCGAGAACACGCGGGAAAATTGTGCACTCCGCGCTTGCCGGAGAGGTGAAATCGTAAAAAATTACAGGTTTCTCGAAAAAATACACATATTTCCACACGGAAAGCCGGAGAAATGACAGGATTCCGGAAAAATCCTTCATTCCGGAGAGAAGCAGGGGCCGATATACTGAGTCCAACGTTTGAACCATCGTTTGTACCGGTTCAGCTGCATCGGGGCCTTCCAAGGGGGAAGTGGGATGCGTGCGGAACCGCTGCCGACGGTTGGGATTTCATCAACAGGAGGGAAAGGATGAAAAAGAGAGTATTGGCAGCAGTATTGACGGCCGGCATGCTGGCAGCATCCCTGGCAGGATGCGGAGGAACATCGGATACATCGGCTTCGTCAGATGCAGACGCGGCGGCAGAGACAACGGAGACCGCCGATGCATCGGCGTCCGATTCCTCATCGTCGGAAGCGTCCGGCGATGTCACAACCCTGAACTGGGCCCTGTGGGACATTGCCTCCACCGTATACTACCAGCCGCTGATCGATGCCTTTGAGGCAGAGCATCCGGACATCAAGATCAACATGGTGGACCTTGGCTCCACGGATTATTCCACGGTTCTGGGGACGCAGCTCTCCGGAAGCGGATCGGATTTTGATGTCGTCACCATCAAGGATGTACCCGGGTATGTAACGCTGGTCAGCAAGGGCGTGCTGGAGCCGCTGGATGATCTCATCAGCCAGGACGGTGTGGACCTTTCCAAGTACAACGGCATCACCGATCAGGTGACGGTGGACGGCAAGCTCTACGAGCTGCCCTTCCGCTCAGACATCTGGGTTCTTTATTACAACAAGGACGTCTTTGACAATGCAGGCGTTGCCTATCCGACGAATGACATGACCTGGGATGAGTACGATGCACTGGCAAGATCTGTGACAGACACCACCCCCGGAGCCGAGGTATACGGTGCTCATTATCACACCTGGAGATCGACCATTCAGCTGATGGGAATCCTCGACGGCAAGCACACGGCGGTTGACGGAGAGTACGAGTGGACCAAGCCCTATTACGAGATGGTGCTCGCGGAGCAGAACGACGGCGTCTGCCAGGATTACGCAACACTGAAGACCCAGGGTCTGCATTACTCGGATGCCTTTGCCCAGGGGAATGTCGGCATGCTGAACATGGGCTCCTGGTTCATTTCCACACTGATCCAGAAGATTCAGAGCGGCGAGTACACCGAGTGCTCGAACTGGGGCATGGTGAAGTATCCGCACGCAGATGGTGTGGAGCCCGGCTCGACCCTGGCGACGATCACCGCACTGTCCATTCCGACCTCTGCACCGCACAAGGATGAGGCCTGGGAGTTCGTGAAGTTCGTAACCGGAGAAGAGGGCGCACAGGTCCTTGCAGACACCGGCAACATTCCGGCCATGACCAACGAGGCCATCGTAGATGCCATCGCCTCCATGGACGGCTTCCCGCAGGATGACACCTCGAAGGAGGCACTGATTACCTCTCATACCTATCTGGAGATGGGCGCGAGCAGCAAGTCCTCGGAGATTGAGACGGTTCTGAACGAGCAGCATGACCTGATCATGACAGAATCCGAATCCGTCGACGACGGCATCGCCGCCATGGATGAAGGCGTACAGGCCGTTCTGGCGGAATAAGGAACAGCACCGGACAGGCACCGGATATATGTAAGAACGCAGAGGAAGGCATCGTCGGCACCGGCGCGGTGCCTTCCTTTTTACATCGGTATTTGTTTAGAACCCATCTCGAAAATCAGGAAGGAGCAGGAGGAGCCTATGAGCAACGTACAGCAAGCGGATACCGCGGCACTGGCCGCGAGCATGAAGCGGAGAGTGAGGAAGAGAAATCTGATCGCTTATTCGTTTATTGCACCGAATTTTGTGGGCTTTGCGGCCTTTACCCTGGGCCCCATCATCATGGCCTTTATTATGGCGTTCACCAGCTGGGACGGCAGCAACGCCATGACCTTCGTCGGCCTGGCCAATTTCCGTGAGATCTTCAGCGACGGGCGGTTCCTGTCCGCACTGCAGAACACGGTGGTCTACAGTATTTTCACAGTGCCGATCACCCTGGCGGTGGCCCTGGGACTCGCCATTCTCCTGAATCAGCCGATCAAGGGACGGGACTTCTTCCGGACCGTGGCCTTTTTCCCTTATGTGGCATCTCTGGTGGCCGTTGCAGCGGTGTGGAACATGATCTTCACGCCGGCCAAGGGCGGCATTGCCAACCAGTTCCTGATGAATGTTCTGCACATGGATGCCCTGAAATGGGCGGCGGCGCCGGGCACCGTCATGATGACCATCATCATGTTCTCCATCTGGAAGAACATGGGATATTACATGGTTATTTATCTGGCAGGACTCCAGGGCGTGAGCACGGAGCTCTACGAGGCGGCCTCTCTGGACGGAGCGAATGCCCTGCAGCGCTTCCGGTATGTCACCGTTCCGCAGCTGCGGCCCACGACCTTCTTCGTCGTGGTCATGCTGACCATCAACTGCTTCAAGATCTACGACATCGTGTATATGCTGGCAGGCGGCTCCAATGGCATCGTCAACCAGAGCGCCATCGTGCTGGTTTACTACATTTATGAGAAGGCCTTCCGCGACTGGAAGCTGGGCACGGCCTCGGCAGCTTCTCTGGTATTGTTCGTGATCGTTCTGATCATCACGCTGATTCAGTTCCGCGGTGAGAAGAACTACGCCAATGACTAAGACGGGAGGTATCGGAGAAGATGAAAAGCAAATCGAAGAATCGACGGATCGGGAAAATCATAATCTACGCACTGCTGGCACTCCTGGCGCTGATCATGCTGATCCCCTTTGTCTGGATGCTGACGGCTTCGCTGAAGCTGAACAAGGATGTCTTCGTCATTCCCTACCAGTGGGTCGGATTCGCGCCGCGGTGGCAGAATTTCGTGGACATCTGGACCAAGATCCCGCTGCTGACCTTTACCCTGAACACGGTGAAGCTGACGATCATCGTAACGATCCTGCAGCTGCTGACGTCCAGCTTTGCCGCCTATGCCTTTGCCAAGCTGGAGTTCAAGGGGAGGAATCTGCTGTTCCTCGCCTACATTGCGACCATTGCCGTTCCGTGGCAGGTGTATATGGTGCCGCAGTTCATCTTCATGCGAAGACTCGGACTGGCCGACACGCATCTGGCGATCATCATTCTGCAGGCCTTCTCGGCCTTCGGCGTGTTCCTCATGCGGCAGTTCTACGAGGGCATTCCGGATTCCCTGTGCGAGGCAGCGCGGATTGACGGCATGAGCGAATACGGCATTTACCGGCGCATCATGCTGCCGCTCTCGAAGCCGGCCCTGTCAACCCTGACGATCTTCACCTTCGTCAACACCTGGAACGACTTTCTCGGACCCTTGATTTACCTTACAAGTGAGAAGAAGAAGACCCTTCAGATCGGCCTCAAGATGTTCATTTCCCAGTACTCGGCGGAATACGGACTGATTATGGCAGCCTCCGTGCTCTCCCTGATTCCGGTGCTGATCGTGTTCCTGTCGCTCCAGAAATATTTCGTTGCGGGGATCACGTCGGGTGCCGTCAAGGGCTGACCGGTGCATCGCTTGCAAAAGGGCAGGTCAGTTAGGCCGGTTATTTAAAAATCGATGTAATCGATGTACTGGCATACAGCGCGCAGGGAGAGGAAAGAGATGAGCAGGAAGCGGATACAGCGTCACATGGTGGCGGAGGCCGCGGCGGGAGGTGTTCTGCGGAGCATCCGCCTGCCGGACTGCGGCAGCAGAGCCTTCTGGGACGGACTGCCCCCGGATTATCGGGAGCAGCTCCTCCGGGACGGAGAGAGGGCCCTGGAAAAGGACTGGCCGGAAATTCTGCTGTCCGATTACAGGGAATTCTCACAGACGGGGAACCGGGTGCATTATGAGGATAAGTTCTTTGAAAGACTGCGCATGCTGAACGCGCTGGTTCTGGCAGAGGCCTGCAGCGGCCGGGGACGATTCCTTTCGAAGGCATTGGACGGGCTGTGGCTCCTGCTGGAGCAGACCTCCTGGTGCCTGCCGGCCCACAACAGCGATGTCCGGGACGCGAGACAATATCCTCTGCCGAGGGACCTGCGGCCGGTGCTCGATCTGTTCGCGGCGGAGACGGGGGCGAGCGTTGCCCTTGCGGAACAGATCCTGCGGCCGAAGCTGGCGGAGATTTCACCCTTCCTGTCGGAATATGTCAATACCGAGCTGCGGAGACGGATTTTCACCCCTTATCTGACCCGGCATTTCTGGTGGATGGGAGACGGAGTCTCGAAGATGCTCAACTGGACGCCCTGGATCACCGGAAATGTGCTGCTGGCGGCGCTGACCCGCGAGGAAGAGAGCCTGACAGAGAGCGAACGGGAGCAGCTCCTGCACAAGGCGGCGGTCTCGCTGGATTTCTTCCTGGATGAATACGGAGAGGACGGCTGCTGCGATGAGGGGGCCCAGTATTACTCTCATGCGGGGCTGTGTCTGTATACGGCACTCTCGCTGATGGAGCGGGGGCTGGAGGATCCTTCGCGCATCCGGCAGCTGTATCGGACACCGCTCCTGCGGAACATCGCCGCCTATATCGTGCATGTTCACGCAGAGGGGCCGTACTACATCAATTTCGCCGACTGCTCGCCCCTGGCAGGAAGGAGAACGGCGGGGGAATACTGCTGCGGCAGGGCCGGCGGTCTGCCGCAGCTCAAGGCACTGGCTGCAGAGGATTTCCGGGAGGCGGCGCAGAAGGAGCGGACGCTCGCCGGAGAGATCAGCCTTTTCCAAAGGCTCCGCCAGGCGGCGCTGGCCGGAGAAATGCTGGCGGAGCCGGCAGGCTGCGGGGAGGCTGCGGTGATACCGGATATTTATTATGAGAGCTGCGGCCTTCTGATCGCACGGGACCGGCATTTTGTCCTCGCGGTGAAGGCGGGAGACAACGGCGACAGCCACAATCATAATGACGTCGGCTCCTTTACGCTCTACCGGGACGGCAGACCGTTTTTCATCGACCTGGGGGTGGAGACCTATACGGCGAAGACCTTTTCCGAGGAGCGGTACAGCATCTGGACCATGCAGTCGCAGTACCATAATCTGCCGACCTTCCGTACGGCAGACGGCCGGGTGCTGCAGCAGCAGCCCGGCGAAGCGTACGGCGCAGAGGCAGTGAGCTGCTCTCTGCAGGGGCCGGCAGGAACGCCGGGGGAGCCTGCATCGGAAGCGGCGCCCGGGACAGCAGCCGGGAAAACGGCAGGCAGAGAGCCGGACCGGGGGCGGCCGGAGACGGCCGGACAGACGGTGCGGATGCAGATGGAGCTGGCAGGCGCCTACCCGGCCGGGTGCGTGCGCTCCTATGAGAGGACCGTGTGCTTTGAAAAGGAAAGGCGGATTGTCCTCGAGGACCGGGCAGAGGGGATGGCGCCGGGGGAGTATTGGGAATTGTCGTTGATGACCTACGAGGAGCCGCAGGTGACGCAGCTCCAGGGAAAGGAAGAGCTCCGCGGGACGCGGGAAATCCGTCTGGGAGAGAGCGGGAGCTTTCGGCTGGAGGGCGCGGCGGACCTTCGCTGCGAGGAAATTCCGATTGAGGATGCCCGCCTCGGAGAGATGTGGCAGCACAGCGTGTACCGTCTGCGGGTCCGCCCGGACGGAAATCGGCTCCGGCTGATCATTCCGGAAACCGAATGAGAAAGGCGGCAGAGTTCCCGCGCAGGCGGAGCAGCTGCAGACGGCAGCAGGAAAGAGCGGGAGTGCATTGTTGGGCAGCAGGCGCAGAGCGCCCGGTAACAGGAGGAAAAGGAGATGTATCCGATACAGAACGAAGTGAGAAACATCCTCAGCCTTGACGGCATGTGGAAATTCAGAATCGATGACGGAAACGGGGAGGAAGAGGCCTGGCAGGAGCAATTCCCCTCGGATTACGAGGAGCTCTACGTACCGGCCTCTTATAATGATCAGCGGGAGGATCCGGCTTATCGGAACCATTGCGGGAAGGTTTACTATGAGAAGACCGTGACGGTGCCCTCCGTGTTCCGCGGGCAGCGTCTGGTGCTGCGCTTTGATGCGGTGACGCATGATGCCGTCGTCTGGATTGACGGAGAAGAGCTCCTGCGCCACAGGGGAGGCTTTCTGCCCTTTGAAGCGGACATCACGGACCGGGTCACGCCGGGGAAGGACTTCCGCCTCACGGTGTCGGCAGACAATACCCTGAGTCACGCGTCTCTTCCGATCGGCAATGAGGATACGGCCTTTTTCGGGTCCGACAATGCCCAGGTGCCGGCGGTGCAGGCGGCGAAAAGGCATCGGCCGAAGACGAACCTTCCTAATTTTGATTTCTTCAACTACGCCGGCATCAACCGGCCGGTGCGGCTCTATACGACACCGCTCGAGTACATTGCGGATCTCACCGTTGTTCCGCAGCTCGACGGAGGTGACGGCGTGGTGCGCATTCAGACGGTCTGCGGCGGAGAGGAGACAGGAGCCGTTCCGCAGATCCGGATCGTGGACCGGGACGGAAACGAGGTTGCAGCGGCAGACGGAACCGATGTGTCGATCCGCATTCCGGAGGCACACCTCTGGGAGCCTTATCCCGGCGATCCCTATCTGTACCGGGCGGAGATCCGCCTCGGCGAGGACCATTACAGCCAGGAATTCGGCATCCGGACGGTGGAGGTCGCGGGACGGGAATTCCGGATCAACGGGAAGCCGTTTTATTTCAAGGGCTTCGGCAAGCACGAGGACTTCTATCTGTCCGGGCGCGGAACCAATCCGGTGGTCAATGTGAAGGACATCAGCCTCCTGCACTGGCTGCATGCGAATTCCTTCCGGACGAGCCACTATCCGTATGCAGAGGAGATGTATCAGCTCTGCGACCGGGAGGGCATTGTCGTGATCGATGAGACGCCGGCGGTGGGAATCGGCGCCGGAGGAGCGGAGGATCCCTACCGTTTCCCGATCCGCGAATACCATCGGCAGGTATTGCACGATCTCGTGCAGCGGGATAAGAATCACCCCTGCGTGGTCATGTGGTCCATGGGAAATGAGCCGGACACGGAGAATTTCCCGGAGTCCGCGCTGGAATACTGGAGTGATCTGTATCATTACACCCACAGCCAGGATCCGCAGAACCGGCCGGTGACCCTCGTCTGCTGCCAGAACGACTACACAAGGGATCTGGTCACCAGGACCATGGATGTGGTGTGCATCAACCGGTATTACGGCTGGTATAACCTTTCCGGAGACCTGGACAGTGCCTGCTATGCCTGGGATCTCGAGCTGGATTTCTGGGAGGAACAGAACAAGCCGGTGATGGTGACCGAGTACGGGTGCGATACCCTGCCGGGACTCCATGGAGCACCGGGGGAGATGTGGACCGAGGAATTTCAGGCGGAGTATTATCGGAGAATCGATGCGCTGTTTGACCGGCGCAGCTTCTTTGTGGGGGAGCAGCTCTGGTGCTTTGCGGACTTTAACACCATGCAGGGCGTCTTCCGGGCCGACGGCAACCGGAAGGGCGTGTTCAGCAGGGAGCGCCGTCCGAAGCTGGCAGCCCACTGGCTGCGGGCGAGATGGGCGGACATACCGAACTTCGGCTATAAGGCATCCGGGGATGCTCCGGAAAACTGACAGGAGGAGAGCATGAGCAAGTGGATTCGGGAAGAGGATCTGCGGGAGGATCCTGTAATTTCCGGGGAAGAGGTGCAGGGGGCGCTGGACATCAGCGTTGCCCGCATGGCAGAGAATGCGGCGCGCTGGGGGGACCGGTTCTTCGGGGCGAACAGCGTCGGGAATTATTATCAGGCCGGAGAGAACCGCGGGTGGACCACCGGCTTCTATACCGGGCTGATCTGGCTGGCCTACGAGAACGAGAAGGATCCGCAGCAAAAGGAGCTCCTGCTGCAGACCGGGAATGCGCAGGTGGAGTCCTTCCTGCACAGGATCGAAAATCTGGAGGAGGTGGATCATCATGACATGGGCTTCCTCTACAGCCCCAGCTGTGTTGCCGCCTGGAAGCTTAGCGGCAACGAAAAGGCGAGAAAGGCCGCTCTTCTGGCGGCGGACCAGCTGCTGCGGCGCTTTCAGGAGCGCGGACAGTTCCTGCAGGCGTGGGGCAGCATGCAGGATCCGGGGAACTACCGTTTCATCATTGACTGTCTGCTGAATCTGACGCTCCTCTACTGGGCCGCGGAGGAGAGCGGGGAGGAGCGGTACCGGGAGATCGCAGAGAGGCACATCCATACGGCGATGGCCAATCTCATCCGGGAGGACGATTCCTGCTGGCACACGGTTTTCATGAATCCGGTGACCGGCGGATTCGACCACGGCGCCACCTGCCAGGGATATCAGGACGGATCGGCCTGGGCCCGCGGTCAGGCCTGGGGCATTTACGGTACGGCAGTGGCGTACCGGTATACCGGCCGGGAGGAATACATCACGTATTTTAAACGCGTGACCTCCTATTTTCTCAACCATCTGCCGTCGGATCGGATTCCCTGCTGGGACCTGACCTTCGGGGACGGAGACGTGCTGCCCTTCTCGGATCCGAGGGTGCAGAATCCGACAGAGGACAAATCAATCTATGACGTCGGGACCGGGATTCAGCCGCGGGATTCGTCCTCGGCCATTATCGCGGCCTGCGGAATGCTCGAGATGTCCGATCTGCTGAGGAACGAAGAGAGCGGCTATTACCGAGGTCTTGCCGGGAAGCTGCTCAAGGCGGTGCTGGACCGCTGCTTTGAACCGGATGACGGCAGGACCAACGGCCTGGTGATGCACGGGACCTATTCGCATCACAGTCCGTACAACACCTGCAGTCCGGAGGGAACCGATGAGTGCGTGATCTGGGGCGACTATTATTTTCTGGAGGCCCTGAACCGGCTGCACAATCCGGCCTGGAAGACGTACTGGTAACCTGCAGGGAAAGGGCGCAGGAGCGCCGGAGACAGAACGCTTCCTGCCCGAGGGCAGAATCTCCCTGTATTTGGAAAATCCGGATGCGGCATTGAGGATTTGCGAATGCACGGAGAAAATGCCATCGGGTATTTTCGAGTATCAGATTCGAGATGGGGCTGGGTAGATACAAATGAAATTTAAATGCGAGCATACAGATTACCGGCGCAGCCCGTACACCGGCATGGATCGGCAGTCCTGGCTGGAGGCGGCGCAATATCTGATGGACGGTTTTTTCCGGCATATTTCGTCAGAGGCGGAGCCGCCTTTGTGCGGCCGGACGGAGTATGAGATCACTTATCCGCACCGAAGAGCCTCTGTACTGCAGCAGGAGAGAGAGCAGAAGGCGGAGGTGTTCGAGGGCCTCACAAGATCCTTTTTCATTGCGGGAAGTCTCCTGGTGAATGAGCCGGATGCGTCCTGCGGCGGCATCCGGCTGCGGGACTACTACGGACAGTGGATTCTGCGCGTGACGGATCCGGCGGACTCCTGGTATGTCGGGAGCTATGAGGACATGCAGAGGCTGTCCGAAGAGGAGCATCCGGGGGAGGAGCCGGATCCCTTCCGTGCCTACCAGCAGACGGTGGAAACCTGCGCCCTGGTGATCGGACTGGAGATGACGCGAAAGGAGATCTGGGAGAAATATTCGCGCGCGCAGCAGGATCAGATTGCGGCGTTTCTCACCGGGTGGGGGCACAGCAGCACCGTGCCGCAGAACTGGCGGCTCTTCAACATGCTGGACCTGGCCTTTCTCGCACGCCATGGATATCCGATCGATGAGAGGATCATGGAGGAGCACGCGGCGGCCATCCTGAATTATTATGTGGGCGATGGCTGGTACCGGGACGGCCAGAGCTTTGATTTCTACTCCTGCTGGGCCTTCCAGATGTATGCGCCGCTTTGGTGCAGCTGGTACGGCTATGAGCAGGCACCGGCGCTGGCGGCGGCCTTTGAGGAGCATTCGAACGCCCTGATGCGCAGCTATCCGGACTTCTTCGACCGGGACGGCTGGGTCCTTCTGTGGGGACGCAGCAGCATTTATCGGAATGCGGCGGTGTCGGCCTTTGACGGCAATTTCGCTTTGCGGCAGTCCTCGATAAATCCGGGAAGGGCGCGGCGCATCGCATCGGGGAGCCTGCTGCAGTTCCTGGAGCGGGAGGATTTCCTGACCGGGGAGGGGGTGCCCTCGATCGGCTTCTACGGCCCCTTCCCGCCCCTGGTGCAGGGGTATTCCTGTGCGGAGTCGGTGTACTGGCTGGGCAAGGCCTTTCTGTTCCTGGTCCTGCCGGCGGAGCATCCCTTCTGGACGGCCGAGGAAGAAAACGGCGATTGGGAGGGCACGCCGGGAACGGCAGCAAAGGCGGAGAATCCGGAGGAAAGCACAGGGGCGGAGCGCGTGCGCGGCACCGGTGAGGGCGAAGTCCTGCGCCGGAGCCGGGTGAAAACCAGCGTGCTGAACGGCCCGGGCCTTTGCTGCACCAATCATTTTGCAAACGGCGAGACCATTCTCCGGACGGGGAAGGTTGTGAAGAATAAGGAGGACCGCAGCGGACAGTGGGAGTACGGGAAGCTCTGCTACAACACCAAGTATCCATGGGAGTCCGATCCTGCGGCAGGAACGGAGGAGGGAGACCGGGTATCGGCACAGGAGTACGTGCTGAACGGTCCGGGTGAGTCGGTGAGTTATGCCAACGTGTGCCTGTGGGCGGGAGAACGGGAGGAGGTTCTGTACCGGCGGAAGCTTTTCTCCTGGGATCCTTTGACGGAGGCACATTGGGTGGAGGCGGTGAACCTGGCGGACATCGCCGTGCCCTGTGGAATTCTTCGCTGCGACCGCCTGCGGCTCCTGAAGAAACCGGTCACCGTGACGCTGGGGAGCTACGGCTTTCCGGACAATGGGGCCGGGACGGAAATTCTCCGGAAAACAGAGCGGGACGGACGGGCCCGTGCTGTTGTGATCCGGGGGACCGACCGCAGGGGGCGGCCGAGGCAGATGGCGATGACGGTGTGGTACGGCTGGGACGGCCTGGAGACGGTCCGGCGCCGGGGGTGCAGCCCGGAGAGCGAGGCCTCCGTTGTCATCAAGGCGTCGTGCCGTCTGGAGCACCATTATGACGCCGCGGAGCCGCACGTGCTCATCTCACAGGTGATCACGAAGGAGGAGACGGAATGGTTCTCGGAGGAGGAGCTGTTCCCGCTGGAAGAGATCCGGTTTGCGGATCCCTTCGGCTCCGGCGCCTGCGGGCCGATTGCACTGCGCATGAAGAGCGGAAGGGAATATGCGGTTGACTTTGGGCAGATCGAGGGCGGATTGACGGTGTGATGTCTGCGGAATCGTACGGGAGGAATGGAGATGGAAATCCGGGTGATACGGGATAACGGAGAGGTAAAGGCATCGTCGGCAGGAGAGAGAGAGGCGATCCTGGCCTGGACGGGAGAGTACGCCAGGGGCGATGCGATTGTGCTGGAGGAGCTGGAGGAGAATTGCTTCTACCATTGGAAGGCAGACGACGCTATGGAGGAGGCGTTGATTTATGTGACAGAGTCCCGGATCCTCTGGCCGATTCCCTTCTATGAGAAGAAGGCCAACCGCAATCCCCTGTCCTTCCTGGGAACGCGGCACTATCTCAGCATCCGAAGAGCATCGGAGGAAGAGGCGGGCAGATATCGGAATCTGGTCCTGAATCCGGCGGACGAGCATGATCTGAAGGGCGTGTACCCGCACGCATCGGCCAACGTGGAGACGAGAGGGGAATCGGTCTTCGCCGCGCAGAACGCCATCGATGGATACAGGGCATCCTTCTGTCACGGGGAATGGCCGTATCAGAGCTGGGGCATCAACCGCCGGGCGGACGCGGCCCTGACGATTGAGCTCGGCGTTCCGGCGGAAATTGACAGGATCGACATTTATCTGCGTGCCGATTTTCCGCATGACAGCTGGTGGGAGGAGATTCCGGTGACGTTCTCGGACGGGAGTGAGGAAATTCTCCGGACGGACAAACCGACCGGAGAGGGGCAATCCTTCCCCATCTCCGGCCGGACAATTTCCTGGCTGCGCCTGCATGATCTGAAAAAGCACGAAGATGACAGTCCCTTCCCGGCCCTGACGCAAATCGAGGTCTACGGTACCGTTCGGAAGGGGTGACGGATCAGCGGGGCTTCCCGTGATGCCGGACATTGCAGCGTGCCGGCACCATGGCCTGCTCTCACGCAGCAGGGCTTCCCGTGATGCCGGACATTGCAGCGTGCCGGCACCATGGCCTGCTCTTGCGCGGCGAGGCTTCCCGGATGCGGAATCTTACAGCATGGCGACACCGTCTACATACAGCTGATGGCCGTTGGCCTGAACCTGCGAGAGATTGCCGGCAAAGGAGGAAAGATAGCTGTCGCCGGTGAGGATCCAGGAGGAGGTGTCATCGAGGGTCACAAAGACACCCCCTGCGGCACCGGAGCTGTTAATGGTGCCGGTAAAGGTGCTGCCATCAGAGAGCGTCAGATCGAGGGAAGAAATGTCATCCACGGTGATGTTTCCGTCCATTGTCTGAGCGGAGGCTGTGAAGGTGACATTGCCGCCGTTGGAGCCGCTGGTCCCCCATCCGCGGGAGCCGTCGTTGCCGGCAACAGTCAGGAGCTGTCCGTTGGCGGTGACCAATGTTGTGCCGCGCAGGGCAATGCTGCAGCTGGTGTTGGTCACATAGAACAGATCACCGGAGAGCGAGGTGATGGTGCCGCCGGTCGAGGAGAAGCCGGACTGGCCGACCGCGGCGTCGCCGGACATGCTCTGGTAGATCATCACGGCATGCAGGTTGTCGTTCTCGCCCCCGTTCGCGGAGGCAGTCATGTTGCCGGAAACGGTGCAGTTTTCCAGAGTGATGGAGTTCTGTCCCTCGATCACGAGACCCTCGGAATGATTGGCCGTGAGTACGGCATTGCGGACGGTAATATCCGCCGTGCTGTAGACGGCGGGGCTCCCGAGGCCGTCGGTGGTGTAGGTGCCGCCGTCCACCGTGACGGTGCCGCCGCCGCGGTCACTGCGGATGGCGGCGGAGGAATCCCCCTCCGTTGTGATCGTGAGATTGTCGGCGATTGTCGTGCCGCCGCCGGTTGTCTGAAGGCCGCCGGAGTTCCGCTCGGTCGTGTGAATCGTGGTATCCGAGACGGTGACCGTGGTCCCCTCCCCGTAGCTGAAGATGCCGTTGCCGTTGACGGCGGAGGTGTTGACGACAGCGTTTGTGATGGTCACGTCGGCGCCGTTGAGGGCGAGGAAGGCGGCATTCTGTCCGTAGAAATCACCGTTTTCGGTGTTGGAGGAGGCACCGCCGGTCTTCTCAATGGTGACGCCGGAAAGGGAGGCTGTCACACCGTCTGCGCGCAGGGCATTCTCATCATCGCCGGTGGAAAGGTAGGCTTCGTCTGCAATCGAAGCGTTGTCATCGAGAGAAGCCGCGGAGGTACCGTTGGTCACCTCATCGCTGCCGCCGAAGCCGCCGCCGGCCTGCAGGTTCTTAATGACGATGGAGGCTGCCTGGCTGCTGTCATCGAGCGTGACCTCAATGACCTGATTGACAGCGAGATTTTCCGCCGTGACCTCCTGCGAGCCCTGCTGGAATTCCATGGTGATGACGGTGTCGTCTGTCACCGTAAAGGTGATGGCCTCAGAGCCTGCCTCAAAGGAGGAGCCGCCTTCCCCGGGCTTCGCCAAAGGCTCGCCGCCCTGCCTGCCGTCTGGAGCATCGCCGCCCTGGGAGGCGTCCTCTTCCTCGGGCTTGGCTGGAGGGGCACTCTCAGAGGCTGTGCTGCCGGAGGGATCGGAGCCGCCCTGCCCGCCATCCGGAGCATCGCCGCCCTGAGAGGCGTCCTCTCCTTCAGGCTTGGCCGGAGGAGTGCTCTCAGAGGATGCTCCGCCGGAAGAATCCGGGACATCAGGCTGCTCCTTTGCCTCGGGCGCCTGGGCACTGCCGGTGTCCGCAGAGAAGGAATCCGTGGCATTCGCATTGCCATCCGCCGAGCCGTTCGCTCCGGGAGCCTGTGCAGCAGTCAGCGTACCGACAGTGGCGGTAATCTGTGAGCCGTCAATGGACGTGATCTGAGCGGTAACCGTGCCGGCAGCCCGGTCGGTTGTCTGATCGGAGGTATCCTTTGCAACGGTGTCCTCCGCAGCTGAGGTGGTATTCGAACAGCCTGACAGGAAAAGAGAGGCGGTTAATGCGAGACATAAGACGGAAGAAAGTTTTTTTCTGTTCATAAGCAAAGCTCCTTTCGTGCGGCGGGCCGTGCAGTGAGGCCTCTGCCGGAATTCTCCCCGCAGGTCGCGGCTCGACCGTCCTTTCCTGCAAAGAACCCGCGAGGATGTAGCTGAGGCCAATATAGCGGACAGCTGTGAAAATCCTGTGTGCGAAATCTGAGAATTCTGTGGAGGAGCCTTCCTGCTGCGGGCTCCCGCCGGCCGGCGTCAGGATGTCCGGAGACCGGGTCTGCAGCAGGAAAAGCCCTTGCATTTTCAGACGAAAAGAGAGTAGAATACGAGCCAACGAGTAGCAGAGACTGCGTAAATCCAGTTCTCCGCTGCTCGTTTTTTGTTTCTGTTCAGCACAGTGTGATATCAATGCGAAACGCCTGCTTGCAGGCAGATTCGCAATTGATATCACACTGCGGACAAGGCGCGGAGCGCCTCTGACCGTCGCATCGAGAATGCGTAGCATTCGAGATGGGATGCTGAACAGAAGGAGAAAGAATCACTGCGGTCAAGGCGCATCGAGAATGCGGAGCATTCGAGACAGGAAGGAGTATTCAATGGAAAGAGAAACGGAACGGCGGCAGGATGCGAACGACAGAATGCGCACCATGCCGGTAAACCGGCTGATGCTGCAGATGGGACTGCCGATGATCCTGTCCATGGCCCTGCAGGCCGTATATAATATTGTGGACAGCGCCTTCGTCGGCAATATGCGGAGGGGAAGCGAGGAGGCGCTGAACGCGCTGACGCTGGTGTTCCCGGTGCAGATGCTGATGGTGGCACTGGCGGTGGGAACCGGTGTGGGAACCAATGCGCTTCTGGCCCGGACGCTGGGACAGGGAGACCGCGAGAAGGCGGCCAGGGTGGCAGGAAACGGACTGTTCCTGGGCATGGTGATCTTCGTGCTCTGTTTCCTGTTCGGGCTGTTCGGCACAGATTCCTACATCGCGTCACAGACGACAGACCCTGAGGCGCGGGAGATGGCCGGCACCTATCTGCGGATCTGCTGCCTGATTTCCGCCGGCGTCATTTTCCAGGCAATTCTGGAGAAGCTGCTGCAGGCAACCGGAAGATCGACGTATTCCACGGCGGCGCAGATTGCGGGAGCACTCACGAACATCATTCTGGATCCGGTGATGATTTACGGCCTCGGCCCGGTCCCGGAGATGGGCGTTGCGGGAGCCGCGTATGCAACCGTCATCGGACAGATCATATCGGCGGTGCTGGCATATGTATTCCACAGGATCAGGAATACGGAGATTCCGAACGGATTCCGGTATCTGCGTCCGGATGCGGACATCCTTCGCGGAATCTATGCCATCGGACTGCCGGCGATTCTGGCACAGGCCCTGATGTCCGTCATGGTATATGCCATGAACCTGATCCTGAAATTCGATCCCGCCGCACAGACCGCCTACGGCTTGTTCTATAAGGTACAGCAGTTCGCCCTGTTCCTGGCCTTTGGACTGCGGGATGCCATCACGCCGATTGTCGCCTTTGCCTGCGGCATGGGCAGCAGGAAACGGATCCGGGAGGGAATGAAATACGGACTCCTGTACACCGTGGTTCTCATGGTGCTCAGCATTCTGGTCACCGAGAGCTTTCCGGCTGCGTTTGCACAGCTGTTCAATGCAGGAAATTCCCGGGCGGCCTTCATGAGCGCCATGCGCATCATATCGGTCAGCTTTCTTTTCGCCGGAATCAATGTGGCCTGTCAGGGGATTTTTCAGGCACTGGGAAGAGGACTGGAGTCGCTGGCGATCTCGCTGCTGCGGCAGCTGGTGGTCATTCTGCCGCTGGCCTTTGCATTGTCCGTGCCTGTGCGCAGCGGGAACGGTGACATCGCGCTGGTGTGGCTGGCATTTCCGGTTTCGGAGGCAGTCTCCTGTCTGATCGGCAGTCTGCTGCTGCGAAGAGCGGCGAGGATCAGCCTTGCAGGGGGACGGCAGGAAAATATGGAGTGAGTGAATATGGAACGATATGACATTGCGATCATCGGTACAGGACCGGCGGGACTGGAAGCGGCCGTCACGGCGAAGATCCGGAACAAGCGTCTCCTCCTGCTGGGCAGCAGAGAGCTTAGCCCGAAGATTGAAAAGGCCAGCACCGTGCAGAATTATCTCGGACTGCCGGGCATCGGAGGGAAGGCCCTGAAGGAAGCCTTCGCGTCCCATCTGGCCGCCATGGACATTGTGATCACGGAGGATCGGATCAACATGGTGTACGCTCTGGACGGATACTATGCGCTGCAGGGAAACGGGACAGCCTACGAGGCTGGAACGGTCATTTTGGCGACGGGAGTGAGCAGTGTGAAGCCGTATCCCGGGGAGGAGGCCTTCCTGGGAAGAGGCGTGAGCTACTGCGCGACGTGTGATGCGCCGCTCTATAAGGGAAAAACCGCGGCAGTGATCGGGGCATCGCCCCGGGAAGAGGCAGAGGCCGACTTCCTGGCAGAGCTGGCGGAAAAGGTATACTACTTTCCGCTGTACGAAGGGGACGTCAGGACAGCACCCCGGGTCGAGGTTGTGCATGCAGAACCGCTCCGGGTGGAGGGTACGCTGAAGGTGCAGCGCCTTGTCACAGAGAGCGGGAGCTATGCGGTGGACGGTGTTTTCATTCTGCGGGAGAGCGTAGCTCCGGCGCAGCTGGTGCCGGGACTGCGGGTGGAGGACGGACACATCGCCGTGGACCGGCAGATGCGCACCAATCTGCCGGGGTGCTATGCCTGCGGAGATGCCGCCGGCGCACCCTATCAGTACATCAAGGCAGCGGGAGAGGGGAACACAGCCGCCCTGTCGGCGGTGGCGTATCTGGGAGAATGCGGACGGAACCGGCGTTCTCCCGCATAGATGAATTCCGAGGGATTCCGAGGGATTCCGATGGATGCCGACAAAGAACGGGCCGGTCAGACCGGCCTGCAGGCTACAGCAACTCCTTGTAGAAGGGAATGAGGACGGAGGCAGATTTCTTCAGCGCGGCCTCTTCCTCCTCCTTGAGCTTGATCTCTACGATTTCCCGCGCTCCTGTTTTGTCGATGATGGTGGGAAGGCTGAGGAACACGCCCTCGAGGCCGTACTGACCGTTCAGGCAGACGGAAACCGGGTAGATCCGGCTCTCATTGAACAGAATGGATTTGGCAATGGCGGTGGTGGAAGCGGCAATGCCGTAGCAGGTGTTGCCCTTCCGGTTGAAAATATCCCAGCCGGCCTGGGCGGTCTGGGCGAGCAGACCCTCCTTGGTGGTGTCCCTGGTGCGGTCGGCGTTGTCGGACATGACGTCATCCAGCCTCTTCCCGCCGATGGTGGCCGAATTCCAGGAGACGAACTCGCTGTCGCCGTGCTCACCGCAGACGAAGGCCTCCACACTCTTGGCATTCAGGGAGTACATGGAGGAAAGCTCGCAGCACAGACGAGCGGTGTCCAGAGTGGTGCCGCTGCCGATGACGCGCTCCTTGGGGAGACCGGACAGACGCCACACATAATAAGTCATAATGTCCACCGGGTTGGAAACCACGAGAAAGATGCCGTTGAAGCCGCTCTTCATCACGGAGCCGACGATGCTCTTCATGATGTTCATGCTCGGCTGCAGCATTTCCAGCCGGTTGTGCGAATCCTTCGGCATGGGGGCCGAGGCCGTGATGATGACGATGTCGGCATCGGTGCAGTCGGCATAATCTCCGGACTTCACCTGAATATTGCGGTTCATGAAATAGATCGAGTGCTGCATATCCAGGGCTTCCGCATAGGACTTCTCCTTGTTGACATCGATGAGAACAATCTCCTCACACAGCCCCTGGTTTACAATGGTATACGCGGTTGTCGCACCTACATTTCCCACACCGACAATGGCTACCTTGGAATTACGAAAGCTCATAGATCCTCCTTTACAGCAGCAAATCACCGCTCATTCGCCTCTATTATAAGCATTGCCCTGTCAAAAACAACGGGCCTCCACTCCGCGTATCATTCCAAAAAAGAAGGCAGCATCATACGGATTCTGCAGCAAACGCTGCAGCCCTTGACCGCGGCACAGGAATCCGGCATGCCGGCAGAACGTACACAGCAGCACACCCGGTCCGTTACAGTTCATTCGCCCGCCAGGCGACAGGGTGGCGGAGAATGTCCAGTCCGGGGGCCTTGCGAG